>NZ_POUB01000069.1 GCF_003236335.1 Micromonospora deserti | reverse complement strand
GCCCCCATCCCCGCCCCCTCCGATCTGTTGATCATGAGGTTGGCGGCGGTTCTGGAGATCGAACTCGCCGCTAACCTCATGATCAACGGGCTGATCCCGCGTGGGTGGGGGTTAGAGACCGGAGAGGCGTTGGCCGGCCCTGACGACGGCCATGGCGTGGCGTTCGCCGGGGCGGCGGCCGAGACGCTCGATCGGGCCGGAGATGCTGATCGCGGCGATCACCCGGCCGGTGCGGTCGCGGATCGGGGCCGAGACGCTCGCCACACCGGCCTCCCGCTCGGCGACGCTCTGCGCCCAGCCGCGCCGGCGTACCTCGGCCAGGGTGCGACCGGTGAACTTCGACCGGGGTAGTAGTGGCATGACCGCCTCGGGCGGCTCCCAGGCGAGCAGGATCTGCGCCGCGGAGCCGGCTGTCATCGGCAGTACCGAGCCGACCGGCACGGTGTCGCGCAGCCCGCTGGCTCGTTCGGCGGCGGCCACGCAGATCCGCTCGTCGGCGCGGCGCAGGTAGAGCTGCGCGCTTTCGCCGGTGGCGTCCCGAAGCGCGGCGAGCAGCGGCTCGGCCGCGGTCAGCAGTACGTCCGGCGCGGCGTTGGCCAGCTCGCCCAGGCGCGGGCCGGGACGCCAGCGGCCCTGGGTGTCCCGGACCAGCATCCGGTGGATCTCCAGGGCCTGTGCCAGCCGGTGCGCCGTGGCCCGGGGCAGCTTGGTGCGTTCAACGAGTTCGGCCAGGCTGGCGCCGTCGACACACGCGGCCAGGATGACCACCGCCTTGTCGAGAACGCCGACACCACTCATACTGTGTCCCACAAGCCGAAACTTACCTCCCAGAATTTAGGATGTCCAGATGGTGGGAGTCACTCAACCGAGGACCCTGGCCGAGAAGGTCTGGGACGCGCACGTCGTACGGACCGCCGCGGGCGAGCCGGACCTGCTCTTCATCGACCTGCACCTGCTGCACGAGGTGACCAGTCCGCAGGCCTTCGACGGGCTGCGGCTCGCCGGTCGCCGGGTACGCCGTACCGATCTCACGCTCGCGACCGAGGATCACAACACCCCGACCGGGTACGACGACCCGACGTTCCGGCAGCGGCGCGGCGACCTGCTCACCATCGCCGACCCCACCTCCCGTACGCAGATCGAGACGCTCCGCCGCAACTGCGCCGAGTTCGGCGTCCGGCTGCACCCGCTGGGCGACGACAACCAGGGCATCGTGCACGTCATCGGCCCGCAGCTCGGCCTCACCCAGCCCGGCATGACCATCGTCTGCGGCGACTCGCACACCGCCACCCACGGTGCGTTCGGGGCGCTCGCGTTCGGCATCGGCACCAGCGAGGTCGAGCACGTGCTGGCCACCCAGACGCTGCCACAGGCCCGCCCGAAGACCATGGCCGTGAACGTCACCGGGTCGCTCGCCCCCGGGGTCACCGCCAAGGACCTGGTGCTCGCCCTGATCGCCCAGGTCGGCACCGGCGGCGGCCGCGGCCACATCGTGGAGTACCGCGGGGAGGCGATCCGGGCCCTCTCCATGGAGGGGCGGATGACCATCGCCAACATGTCCATCGAGTGGGGCGCGAAGGCCGGCATGATCGCGCCCGACGAGACCACCTTCGCGTACCTGAAAGGGCGGCCGAACGCGCCGCAGGGCGCCGACTGGGACGCCGCCGTCGCCTACTGGCGGACGCTGCCGACCGACGAGGGCGCGACCTTCGACGCCGAGGTGACCCTGGACGCCAGCCGGATCACCCCGTTCGTCACCTGGGGCACGAACCCGGGCCAGGGCGCGCCGCTGGGGTCGGCGGTGCCCGACCCGGAGGAGTTCGTCGCCGAGCCGGAGCGGGCCGCCGCCCGCCGCGCCCTGGAGTACATGGACCTGCGTCCCGGCACGCCGCTGCGCGACCTCGCGGTCGACGTCGTCTTCGTCGGGTCCTGCACCAATGGCCGGCTGGAGGACCTGCGGGCCGCCGCCGACGTGCTGCGTGGGCACAAGGTCGCCGACGGCGTACGGATGCTCGTGGTGCCGGGTTCCGCCGCCGTCCGCGAGGCGGCCGAGGTCGAAGGGCTGGACAAGGTCTTCACCGACGCCGGCGCCGAGTGGCGGTTCGCCGGCTGCTCCATGTGCCTCGGCATGAACCCGGACACCCTCAAGCCGGGCCAGCGGTCCGCCTCCACCTCCAACCGAAACTTCGAGGGCCGCCAGGGCCGGGGCGGACGAACCCACCTGGTCTCCCCGCCGGTCGCCGCCGCCACCGCCGTGGTGGGCCGGCTGGCCGCCCCCGCCGACCTGTAGAAGGGCACACCGATGGAGAGGTTCACCACCCACACCGGCACCGCCGTGCCGCTGCGTCGGTCCGACGTGGACACCGACCAGATCATCCCCGCCGTGTACCTCAAGCGGGTGACCCGGACCGGCTTCGCCGACGGGTTGTTCAGCGCCTGGCGGGAGGATCCGGAATTCGTGCTCAACGATCCCGCGTATTCCGGGGCGTCGATTCTGGTGGCCGGTCCGGAGTTCGGCACCGGTTCCTCCCGCGAGCACGCCGTCTGGGCGCTGCGCGACTGGGGGTTCCGGGCCGTCATCTCCCCCCGCTTCGGTGACATCTTCCGCGGCAACGCCCTGAAGGAGGGTCTGCTCCCGGTCGAGCTGGAATTGAAAGCGGTCGAGGAGATCTGGGCTCTCGTCGAGGCCGACCCCACCACCCCGGTCACCGTCGACCTCACCGCCCGCCAGGTCCGGGTCGCCGACGCCACCTGGTCGTTCCCGCTGGACGACTTCAGCCGCTGGCGGCTGATGGAGGGCTTGGATGACATTGGACTCACCCTCCGCCACGAGGCGGAGATCAGTGCCTTCGAGGCCACCCGGCCCGCGTTCCTGCCGTCGGTGGCATAGCCCTCACGTCTGATCCCACAGCGGTTTCCGCCCCCACCGGTCCTGCCGGTGGGGGCGAATCCGTTACGACACAAGGCCTTTTTTCCACCGAATGTTTGTGTCCCGGCAGCACAGGGCATACCGTGCGCGCAGAATGGCTCGCGTCGAGTCAGTTGCACAATCGGGAGGAAGTCGTGAACAAGGCCGAGCTCATCGAGGCGCTCGCCGTTCGCCTGGGGGACCGGAAGACGGCGACGGCCGCGCTCGACGCGGTCCTCGCTGAGGTCCAGGCGGCGGTCACCAAGGGCGAGAAGGTGGCGATCACCGGTTTCGGAGCGTTCGAAAAGCGCGTCCGAGGCGCCCGAACAGCGCGCAACCCACGGACCGGCGAGGCGGTGAAGGTCAAGAAGACGTCCGTCCCGACCTTCCGGCCGGGCGCTGGGTTCAAGGAGATGGTGGCCAGCGGCAAGGTGCCGAAGGCCACGGCGGCGGCGAAGAAGACCACCACGGCCGCCGCCAAGAAGGCCGGCGCCAAGGCCGCCGGGGCCAAGGCCGCCGGGGCCAAGGCCGCCGGGGCCAAGGCTGCCGGGGCCAAGGCTGCCGGCGCGAAGGCGGCGTCGAAGAAGACCACCGCGGCGAAGGCGACCAAGATTACGGCGGCGAAGAAGGCCGCCACCACCAAGAAGGCCGCCCCGGCGAAGAAGGCCGCCCCGGCCAAGAAGGCGCCGGCGAAGAAGACCACGGCGGCGAAGAAGACCACCACCACGGCCAGGGGCGCGGCGGCCAAGAAGGCGCCGGCGAAGAAGTCCCCGGCCAAGAAGGCAGCGACCAAGCGCTGACCCGGCGGTACGAAGGGCGTCCACCCTCGCGGTGGGCGCCCTTCCGCATGCCCGCCCCATCCGTCGGACCACCCGTTGACCGGGCATGCCCGGGGCCCACCCCGTTGACCCGCCGGCGCACCCTGTCGGCCCGCCTTCGCGCCGGCTGCGGACCCGGTCTGGGGTGACGCGGTGCTGAGCCGCTGGCCGATGGGCGGCGCCCGACCCTCCCGCTGCCCGCGGTGGGGGCGCCCACCGGTGCGCAGGCCCTCGCGGTGACCCTCGCCCTCGATGCCCACGTGCGGCTCGCCGTGGTCGGTCACGGGGTGGGGTCAGAGGCGGTCGGCGGCGAGCAGCCGGTCACCGCTGAAGGCGAGCAGCCAGCAGCCGCCCTTCGGGGTGGTGAAGTCGCCCGCCCGCCCGGTGAGCCGCTCCAGGGCGCCCGGAATCACCGTCCCCTGGCTGCACACCACCACCGGCTCGCCGGCGGCGGCCAGCTCGCTCAGGCGGGCCGCGGCGGCGAGCGCGCACTCGTCGGGCTGCTGGCCCGGCCGCGGCTCGTCGAGGTGACCGATCACCTCGATCGGCAGGTCGAGCAGGGCCGCCGCCGGGCCGAGCGTCTGCACGCACCGGCGGGCCGAGGCCGAGAGCAGGCGAACCGGCCGGACCAGCGCCACCAGCGGGGCCAGCGCGTGCGCCTGCGCCCAGCCCCGGGCGTCGAGCGGCCGGCCGGCGTCCGGGCCGGACCAGGTGGCCCGCCTGCCGGCGTGCGCGTGCCGGACCAGCACCATCGTCGCGGTGACCCTCGGCAGGGCGGCGAACGCGGCCAGCACCTCCGCGTCGTGCGGGTAGCTGACCAGCCGGACCGCCTCGTCCACGCCGAGCCAGCGCACCTCGTCGACCTCCGTGCCGGGCTGGAAGCCGCCCTTGGCCACGGCGTGCATCGACCAGTAGTCGACCATCTTCGGCCGGCCCTCGCTGCGGTAGTGGACGGAGGGCAGGCGGACCTGCGGCACCGCCTGGACGTCGGTCTCCTCGGCCATCTCCCGGACGGCGGCCCGCAGCGGGTGCTCGCCCGGCTCCAGCTTGCCCTTGGGCAGCGACCAGTCGCCGTACCGGGGCCGGTGCACCAGGCAGACCTCGACGCCGCCGGCGACGGGCCGCCAGGCGACCCCACCGGCCGCCCGGATCCCGGTCACGACAGCCATCGGGTCCGCCGCTGCCGGCTGGCCCGCCGCCAGGCCCCGGGGAACTCCGCGCGTACCCGCCGCACGGTGGCGCGCTCCCGCTCGACCAGCCGCCCCGCGGTGACCGCCAGCCTGTGGTTCTGCGGCTGGTCGTCGGCGACGGCCAGCCAGGTCTGCGCCGCCACCACGGCGTCCTGGTGCTCGCCGAGCAGGTCCTGCACCCGGGCCAGCGCTCGGCCCAGCCTCACCGCCTCGCCGCCCAGCACCGGAGCCACCGCGGTCACCGCGGACCGAGCCCGCTTGCCGTCCTTGCGGACGTCGTGCCACCGCTCGTCCGGGCCGAGCGGGTCGAGCGCGCCGGCGCCGCCCTCCCGGCCGCCGGCACCGGCCAGCTTCCGCCACGGCTTCGCCACCAGAGCGGGCAGGACCCGGCCGGCCGCCGCCTGCGCCGGTGGGGTGAGCCGCGGCGTACGTGCGGCCAGCACCAGGGCGTCCACCAGCGCCAGGTAGCGGGGCGAGCGCAGCGCCGCGTCGACCCCGACCATCGCCTCGTCCTGCCGGGCCGCCAGGGCGGCGTCCAGCCGGTCGACCGCCGCCGGGTCGAGCGGGCTGGTCGGGTCCGCGCCGGCCGTGCGGCGAAGCCGCTCCCGCAGCACCTCGGCGTCCCGGGCGGCCCCCAGCGACTCGGCGAGCCAGCCCAGCTCGGCGCGGAGCGGGCGGGCCCAGCCGGGACGGAGCAGCGGGGCGAAGGTCTTCAGGTCGCCGCGCAACCGCCGGCAGGCCACCCGCATCTGGTGCACCGCGGTGTCGTCGTCGCCGACCGGGGCGCGTAGCCGCACCAGCGGGTCGTGCGCCAGCAACCGTCGCACCTCGCGGCGGACCGCCTCGGTCACCACCGCCCCGGCGGTGGGCGCGGCGGGCAGCCCGGCCGGGGCGACCAGGTCCGGCTCGCCCCGGGCCGCCATGCCGAGCGCGCGGACGTGTTTCGGGACGAAGGAGCCGGCTCGGGCGCCCGCCTCCCGCAGCACCACCCCGATCCGGTCGAGCAGCGCGCCGTCGCCGGCCTTGCGCTCCACCTCCAGCTCCCGCCAACCGGCGGTGGTCACGCCGGCGGAGTCGAGCACGGTGACCCGGTCGTCCACCACCTCGGCCAGGACGCCGCCTGCGGGGTCGTGGACCTCGTACGCGCGCCGGACCGTGCGTACCACCGCCGCCGGGGCCAGCGGCGCGCCCCGGTGGAACACGGTGACCAGCTCGACCAGCTCCACCGGCGGGACGCCGCCGGCGCCCGCCCGGGAGATCTCGTGCCGGATGCCCGGGCTGCCCGTCGGCAGCTTCACCGTCCAGGGCAGCTCGTCACCCTCGCGGTGGCGCAGCGACACCCCGGCCCGGGCCAGCCGCAGGTCGGCGGTGTCGAGGTAGGTGGCGACCAGCGTGACCGCCGGCAGCGCCCGCACCCCGCCGCCCGGCCGGGCCGAGGCGGACAGGTCGGGCAGGACGAAGCCCTCGGCCACCTCGTACTTCCGCTCCTCCTCGACCACTTGGTCAGCCTATGCCGGCAACGCTCAGGCGGCGGTGCCGCCGACGCGGCGCAGCAGCAGTTCCTGCAGATCCACCAGCGGCGCCTCCGGCGGGCCGGTACGCCGGCGCCAGGTGCCGTCGCCGGCCAGCTCGAAGGCGTCCACGTCCGGGCCCATCGCGAGGGTCAGCACGTGGTCCAGTTCGGCCCGGGCGACCGGGTCGCTCACCTGCACCAGCGCCTCGACCCGGCGGTCCAGGTTGCGGTGCATCAGGTCGGCCGAGCCCATCCAGAACTCCGCGTTGCCGTTGTTGCCGAACCGGAAGATCCGGGAGTGCTCCAGGAACCGGCCGAGGATGGAACGTACCCGGATGTTCTCCGACAGGCCCGGCACCCCCGGCCGCAGCGTGCACATCCCCCGGATCATCAGGTCGACGTGCACACCCGCACGGGAGGCCCGGTAGAGCGCGTCGGTGATCTCCTCGTCGACCAGCGCGTTCACCTTGAACTGCACCAGTCCGGGCATACCGAGCCGGACGTGCGAGATCTCCCGTTCGATCCGCTCGACGAGCCCGCTGCGGATGCCCTGCGGGGCCACCAGCAGCCGCCGGTACGCGGTCTGCCGGCTGTAGCCGGTGAGCACGTTGAACAGGTCGGTCAGGTCGGCGCCGATCTCCGGGTCGGCGGTGAGCATGCCGACGTCCTCGTAGAGCCGGGCGGTCTTCGGATGGTAGTTGCCGGTGCCGATGTGGCAGTAGCGGCGGATCTGATTGCCCTCCTGGCGTACCACCAGGGCGGTCTTGCAGTGCGTCTTCAGGCCGACCAGGCCGTACACGACGTGGCAGCCGGCCCGCTCCAGGGTGCGCGCCCAGCCGATGTTGGCGATCTCGTCGAACCGGGCCTTCAGCTCGACGAGCACCACCACCTGCTTGCCCGCGGCGGCCGCGTCGACGAGCGCGTCCACGATCGGGGAGTCCCCGCTGGTGCGGTAGAGGGTCTGCTTGATGGCCAGCACGTTCGGGTCGGCCGCGGCCTGCTCGACGAAGCGCTGCACGCTGGTGGCGAACGAGTGGTACGGGTGGTGCACCAGCACATCCCCGTCGCGCAGGGTGGCGAAGACGCTGCGCGGCACCTCGCCCTCGGTGAGCCGGGGGTGGGTGGCCGGCACGAACGGCGGATCCTTCAGGTCGGGCCGGTCGGCCTCGCCGTAGAGCTGCCAGAGCGCCGACAGGTCGAGCAGGCCGCGTACCCGCAGCACGTCGTGGGCGTCCATGTCCAGCTCGCGGACGAGCAGCTCCAGCATGTGGTCGGAGATCGACGCGGCGACCTCCAGCCGCACCGGCGGGCCGAACCGGCGCCGGGCCAGCTCCCGCTCCAGGGCCTGGAGCAGGTCCTCGTCGCGATCCTCGTCGACCTCCACCTCGGCGTTGCGGGTCACCCGGAACAGGTGGCACTCGACCACCTGCATGCCGGAGAAGAGCTGGCCCAGGTGCACCGAGATGAGGTCCTCCACCGGCAGCACCCGCATCCCGGGCCGGCCCCGGTCGACCTGGACGAAGCGGGGCACGTTGTTGGGCACCTTGACCCGGGCGAAGAGCTCCGAACCGCCGTCCGGGTCGCGGACCGCCACGGCCAGGTTGAGCGACCGCCCGGAGATGTACGGGAACGGGTGCGCCGGGTCGACCGCGAGCGGGGTCAGCACCGGGAAGACGTGTTCGCGGAAGTAAGTCCGCAGCCGCTCGCGCTCGGCGTCGTCCAGCTCGCCCCAGCGCAGGACGCGGATGTCCTCGGCGGCCAGCTTCGGCAGCACGTCGTCGACGAAGCAGGCGGCGTGCCGGGCGACCAGCGCCGCGGACTTCTCGGCGACCAGCTCCAGCTGGGTGCGCAGCGGCAGCCGGTCGCCGCCGCGTACCGGCAGGCCGGCCTGGAGCCGCCGCTTCAGCCCGGCGACCCGCACCATGTAGAACTCGTCCAGGTTGCTGGCGAAGATGGCCAGGAACTTCGCCCGCTCCAGCAGCGGGGTGCGCTGGTCCTCGGCCAACGCCAGCACGCGGGCGTTGAAGTCGAGCCAGGAGAGCTCCCGGTTGAGGAACCGGTCCTCGGGCAGCGGCTCGGCCGCCGGCGGCTCCTCGTCGGAGTCGGCGGGCGACGGGGTCGCCGGCGCCGCGACGGACGGGCTGGCGACCGGGTCGAGCACCTCCTCCAGCCCGGCGGAGGCGGCCCCCGCGTCGGTGCCCGCACTCTCGGTGTGGACGGTCTCGGTGGACGTGGCGCTGCGGAAGCGGCCGTCGGCGCCCCGGGGGCGGGTGCCGTTGCGGGGAGCGGCCGGATCGGCGGGCGCCTGGCTGGCGGGGTGTTCGCGAGGGGTGCTCACCCGCTCATAATCACCCGATTATGGTTAACGCCAAATGAACTTGGCGCCAGTCGCTCAGGCCATCGTCGGCAACGTCACGCGGACGACCTCGCCAGCGGCGTCGGTGTCGACGCGGACCCGCTGGCCGAGGCGGAGCAGCCGCAGCCCGGAGGCGTCGAACGCCCGGGCCGGGAACGCCAGCTCGGTGCCGTCGTCGAGAAGCAGCACGCCGCTGCGGGTCGCCGCGTCGTAGGTCGCCACCGTGCCCTGCATGCCCGCCACGCTACCCGCAAGGATCAGGCCGGGCAGCCGGCGGCGGTGAGCACGGCGGTGCACGGGCCGAGCCCGAGCTGGGCCGCCGCGGCCAGGTCGCCGGCGGTGTCCACGTCCCGGCGGAGGCTCGGCCAGTCGCCGGTCAGCGCCACCGCCCCGCTCGCCGCGTGCGCGGCGGCCGAGCCGACCCCGAAGCGGGGATCCAGGGGTACGCCCGGCGGCGCGGCCAGCAGCACCGTCCCCGCACCCGGGGCGTCGGCGACGAACCGGCGTACCCCCGCCGGGCCGGCCTGCGCCGCGCGCAGCGCCGCCGCCAGCTCGGCCGGGCGCAGCGCCGGCAGGTCGGCGGTGAGCCCGGCCACCCACCCGCCGCCGGCGGCGGACGCGCCGTGCCGGAAGGCCGCGTTCAGCCCGGCGTCCGGCACGTCGGGCAGCACCCGGGCGCCCGCCGCGTGTGCCGTGGCGGCCACCCGCGGGTCGTCGGTGACCACCAGCACCTGCGCCACCGCCGGACAGGCCCGCGCCGCGCGGAGGGTGTCGGCCGCCAGGGCTAGCGCCAGCGTCTCGTGCGGTACGGCCGGCAGCGCCCCCCGCAGCCGGCTCTTCGCGGCGGCGAGGTGCTTCACCGGCACCACCAGCGTCCACCTCGGCTGAGTCACACCCGCCATCCTGCCAGTCGGACGGCGGTACCCTCACTGGCCGGACCCGGGGCGAGCAGGCATGATTTCGTCGCGGGTGTCGCCGGGCGGCGCCCGGTGCGGGTCGGGCGGCAGGAGGAGGCGCGGTGGCACGGCGCAGGCTGGGGTTCTGGCGACGGTTCGCCGTGGTGCTGGTGAAGCCGGTGATGACCGTCTGGACGCGGCGTACCTGGCGCGGCATGGAGCATCTCCGCGGCGACGGCGGGATGATTATCGTGCCGAACCACGTCTCACACGCCGATCCGCTGGTCTCGGCGCACTTCATCTACGACTCCGGCCGCTGGCCGCAGTACCTCGGCAAGGCCAGCCTGTTCCGGGTGCCGGTGATCGGCTGGATCCTGCACCGGTGCCGGCAGATCCCGGTGGAGCGGGGCACCGTCGACGCGGTGAAGTCGCTGGACGCCCTGGTCGCCGCGCTGGCAGCGGGCGGCGCGGTGGTGATCTACCCGGAGGGCACCACCACGAAGGAACCCGAGCTGTGGCCGATGAAGGGCAAGACCGGCGCGGCCCGGCTGGCGCTCGCCACCGGCGCTCCGGTGATCCCGGTCGCCATGTGGGGCCCCGAGCGGATCTTCGACCCCCGGACCAGCCGGCTCAACCCGCGACCGCGCATCCCGGTGACCGTGGTCGCCGGCCCGCCCGTCGACCTGAGCCGGTGGGTCGGCGCCACGCCGACCCGCGCCGTCCTCGAGGAGATGACCGACGCCATCATGCTGCGAGTGCGTGACCTGCTGGCCGAGATCCGTGGCGGCACCCCGCCGCCGCTGTGGGAACGGCCAGCCCGGCCGGGCGCGCGGCGCCAGCAGCAGGGCGGTGCCGCGTGAGGGGGCACGTCGCGGTCCTGGGCGCCGGCTCGTGGGGCACCGCGTTCGCCAAGATCCTCGCCGACGCCGGGCGGGACGTCACCATCTGGGCCCGGCGGCGGCCGGTCGCCGACACCATCCGGGCCGAACGGCGCAACCCCGAGTACCTGCCGGGGGTGCTGCTGCCGGAGCGGGTGACCGCGACCGGGGACGCCGCCGAGGCGATCTCCGGCGCCGAGCTGGTGGTGCTCGCCGTGCCGTCGCAGACGCTGCGCGGCAACCTGGCCGAGTGGACCGGGCAGCTGCACCCCGACGCGACCCTGGTCTCGCTGATGAAGGGCATCGAGCTCGGCACCACCAAGCGGATGAGCGAGGTGATCGTGGAGACGGCCGGGGTGGCGGCCGACCGGGTGGTGGTGGTCTCCGGCCCCAACCTGGCCCCGGAGATCGCCGCCGAGCAGCCCGCCGCCACGGTGGTCGCCGGCACCGACCCGGACCGGGCCACCCTGGTGCAGCGCTCGATCACCACCCCCTACTTCCGCCCGTACACCAACGACGACGTGATCGGCTGCGAGCTGGGCGGCGCGGTCAAGAACGTGATCGCCCTGGCGTACGGCATCGCCACCGCGATGGGCTTCGGCGACAACACCCGCGCGATGCTGGTCACCCGTGGGCTCGCCGAGACCGCCCGGCTCGGGGTGGCCCTCGGCGCGGACCCGCTCACCTTCGCCGGCCTCGCCGGGATGGGCGACCTGGTCGCCTCCTGCTCCTCGCCGCTGGCCCGCAACCGCACCTTCGGCGAACACCTGGGCCGGGGCGCCACGCTGGAGGAGGCCCGGATCGCCACCCGGCAGACCGCCGAGGGGGTCAAGAGCGCGCTGGCCGTCCGCGACCTGGCCCGGGCGCACGGTGTGGAGATGCCGATCACCGAGCAGGTGGAGCTGGTCTGCCACGAGGGAGTGGACCCGAAGCTGGCCGTGGACGCCCTGATGAGCCGTACCACGAAGCCGGAGTGACCGAGGTGAGGGCGCACCACGACGGCACCCGATGCGTGCACGCCGGCCTGCCGGAGCCGGTGCCCGGGCAGCCGTTCCTGCCCGGGCCGGTCTTCGCGGCGCCGTACCACCTCGACCCGTGGGCCGGGCCGGCGGTCGCACCGAACGGTTACGGCCGGCCGGACAACCCCACCCGCCGCCTGCTGGAGGCGGCGATCGGGGAGCTGGAGGGCGGGGGCTGCCGGGTCTTCGCCAGCGGCCAGGCGGCCATCACCGGGCTGCTCCTGACGCTGCTCCGGCCGGGAGACACCGTGGTCCTCCCGGCCGACGGCTACTTCCCGGTGCGGGCCTTCGCCACGGACACCCTGGCGGGCCTCGGGGTGCGGGTGCTCCTCGCCCCGACCGCCGGGCCCTACCCGCCGTTCGACGGCGTACGCCTGGTGCTGCTGGAGACCCCGGCCAACCCCGGCCTGGACGTCGCCGACGTGCCGGCGCTGGCCGAGCGGGCGCACGCGGCCGGCGCCCTGGTGGCGGTGGACAACACCACCGCCACGCCGCTCGGGCAACGCCCGCTGGAGCTCGGTGCCGACCTGGTGGTCGCCTCCGGCACCAAGGCGTTGACCGGCCACTCCGACCTGCTGCTCGGCTACGTCGCGAGCCGCTCGGCGGAACTGCTCGACCCGGTCACCGCCTGGCGGACCGTCACCGGTGCGGTCCCCGGCGCGTTCGACGCCTGGCTGGCGCACCGGTCGCTGGCCACCCTCGACCTGCGGCTGGCCCGGCAGACCGCGAACGCCGGGGCGCTCGCCCGGCTGCTCGCCGAACGCCCCGACGTGACCGGGCTGCGCTGGCCCGGGCTGCCCGGCGACCCCGCTCACCCGGTGGCCTCGGTCCAGATGCGACGGATGCCCGGGGTGCTCTCCTTCGACCTCGGCGACGCCGACCGCGTCGGCCGGTTCCTGGACGCGGCCCGGCTGGTCGCCGCGGCCACCTCCTTCGGCGGCCTGCACACCACCGCCGACCGGCGGGCGCAGTGGGGCGACGACACCCCGCCCGGCTTCGTCCGGCTCTCCTGCGGCGTGGAGGACACCGTGGACCTGGTCGCCGACGTGACCGGTGCGCTGGACGCCGCCGGCTGAGCTATCGTCATCCCCGGCCCCTGCCGGGGCCGACCCGTGGCCCAGGATGGCCCCGACCGGAGGAGGTGACTCCGATCCACCCGACAGGCAGGACCGGCGCTCCCTCCGGAGTCCGCGCCGCCGGTTGAACCGGCGGCCCGGGAGCGCCGACGACCGTTCCCGGAGGTTCACCATGGCAGTCTCTTTCCGTCCCGACCGTTCCGCCCTGGTGCGCCGGCTACGCGCCGCCGGGTGCGTCTACGCCGAGGACGAGGCGGATCTGCTCATCGCCGCCACCGACTCGCCGGAGGCGCTGGCCGCGCTGGTCGACCGGCGGGTCGCCGGGCTGCCGCTGGAACACCTGCTCGGCTGGGCCGAGTTCTGCGGCGTGCGGGTCGCCGTCGATCCCGGCGTCTTCGTACCCCGCGGGCGTACCGCGCTGCTGGTCGACGCCGCCGCGGCGGTGACCGGCCCGGCGGCGGTCGTGGTGGACCTGTGCTGCGGTTCGGGTGCCACCACCGTCGCGCTGGCCCGCCGCCTCGCGCCGCGCCGCCTCGCGGCCGTCGACGTCGATCCGGCCGCGGTGGCCTGCGCCCGGCGCAACCTGGCGGGGCTCGGTGTCCCGGTCTTCCACGGCGACCTGTTCGACCCGCTGCCGTCGGCGTGGCGGGGGCGGCTGGACCTGGTGGTCGCCAACGCCCCGTACGTGCCGACCGCGGCGGTGGCGCTGATGCCGCCCGAGGCGCGGCTGCACGAGGCGCCGGTGGCGCTCGACGGTGGCCCGGACGGCCTGGCCGTGCTGCGCCGGGTGGCCGCCGGTGCCGCCGGATGGCTCGCGCCCGGGGGGCACCTGGCGGTGGAGATCGCCGCCGGTCAGGCCGACGCGCTCGGCGCGGTGCTGGTCGGGGCCGGTCTGGAGCCCACCGTGGTGCGCGACGACGACCTGGGCGCCACCGCCGTGACCGCCCGCCGCCCCGCCGGCCGGTGAGCGGGCCGCCCCGCCGCCCGGTGGGCCCGGGCGTGGCGGCGGGCCGGAATCGGCACTAGCCTCACCTCACGTTCCGACGGCGGGAGGCGGTTTCGGTGGGCGGTTCGGGTGTGCCGGTGGTCGTCGGGCTGGACAACGGCGGCACCAGCAACAACGCCACCGTGCTGACCGTCGACGGCCGGTTCCTGGTCGACGGGCTGGTGGAGAGCCCCAGCGAGGTCGGCACCGGCCCGGAGGCGGCGATCGAGGCGCTGGCCCGCGCGTTCGACGGGGTGCTGGCGCTGACCGGGGTGCCGCCCGAGCTGGTCCGCGCGGTCGGGCTGGACACTCCCGGCCCGGCCAGCGCCACGGGGGTGATCTCCTCCCGCGGGTCGACCAACTTCTCCCAGCCGGCCTGGCGCGGGTACGACGTGCGCGGCGCCCTGGAGCGGCGGCTCGGCCTGCCCGTGGTCTACCACAACGACGGGAACGCCGCCGCGCTCTACGCCCACCACGCGCACTTCGGCGCCGAGGCGATGCGCCGCTCCTCGGTCTCGGCCATCGTCGGCACCGGCCTCGGCGGCGGTGTCGTCGAGGGCGGCCGGGTGATCGCCGGCGCGGCGGGGATGGCCGGGGAGTTGGGGCACGTGCACATCCCGCTGACCGGGCTGCTGGCACCGGACCAGCCGGTGCCGACGTGTGCCTGCGGCTTCGCCGGCGACACGGAGAGCGTCGCCTCGCTCACCGCCATCGCGCGGAACCTGCTGCCGTACTGGCTGACCCGGTTCCCCGGCCACCCACTGGCCGCCGAGCCGCCGGCGCGGGCGGCGAAGCTGGTCCGTTCCTACGGTGAGCGGGGCGACGAGCTGGCCCGGGAGATCTTCACCCAGCAGGCCATGGCGCTGGGCCGGCTCTTCACCGTCGCGGCGAACTTCACCGACCCGCACGCGTACTTCGTCGGCGGCGGGGTGGTGGAGGCGGCGTCGGAGTTCCGCGACTGGTTTCTGGCGACCGTGCGCGAGCACACCGTGCTCCGCGCGGAGCAGGCCGCGGTGGCGACCTTCGCCCTGGTGCCGGAGCGCGACACGGCCGGCGCCCGGGGCGTGGCGATCGCGGCGCTGGAGGCGCTGCGCGGCGCGCCCGCCCCGCAACCCGTGATCGGCGACTGAGCGGGGGCTGCCAGCCGGACGACCTGGCCGGGCGGGCGGCCCGCGGGTCAGCGGTGTGGCGGGGCCTGGGCGAAGGCCGCCCAGGCAGAGGGGGCGAAGAGCAGCGCCGGGCCGGACCGGTCCTTCGAGTCGCGGACAGCCACCGTCGCCGGGATCACCGCCACCTCCACGCACGCCCCCTCGTCGCCGCTGTGGCTGCTCTTGCGCCACCCGGCCCGGGTCAGCGCCGCGCTGATCGTCGGTGTCATGGTCCTACCGTCCCTTCAGGAGTCGCAGGAGCTGGTCGCGGCTGGCCGCCGGGCTGAGCGCGACGGTCCGCAGATGCTCCATGATCTTGGTGCAGGTACGCAGGTCGCCCGGCCGGTCGAGGATCATCTGACCGGCCACGGTCTCCACCGAGGCGATGATCGGGTCCTCCGGGTCGGCGAACTCCAGCATGTGCAGCGAGCCCCGGGTGCCCCGGTGGTAGCCGGCGGCCAGCGGGATCACCTGGACGGTGATGTTCGGCAGCTCACCCATCTTGAGCAGGTGCTGCAGCTGCCCCTCCATCACTGACCGGTCGCCGACCGGCCGCAGCAGCGCGCCCTCGTCGATGATCGCGTCGAGGATCGGCGGATCGTCGCCGGTGAGCCGCTGCTGCCGGTCCAGCCGGAGCTGGACCCGCTGCTCCACCTGGTCGTCGCCGAGGGTGTGCGGGCCGCCCCGCATCACGCCCCGGATGTAGTCGGCGGTCTGCAACAGCCCCGGCACCACCGAGGGCTCGAAGTTGGCGATGCCGGTCGCCTCCGCCTCGAGCGCGATGAAGTCGATGGTGCGCCGGTCCAGCAGGTACGAGTAGGACACCCACCAGCCGGGCTTGCGGGCGTCCTTGGCCAGTTGGACGGCCGCCGCGACCTCGTCCGCGCCGACCCCGTAGAGGGTGAGCAGGGCGCGCACGGTGGCCGGGCTGACCAGCGTCTGCGCGTTCTCGTACCGGGACAGGGTGCTGCGGGTGCTGTTGATCTCGTCGGCCGCCGCCTCCAGGGTCAGGCCGGCGGCCTCCCGGTGGGTACGCAGGGCGATGCCCAGCCGGCGGGCGCGGGCGGTCTTCGGAGCCATGCATCGATGGTCGCACACCTTGCCGGGAAGGTGTACATGAGAGAACGCCGATGAGAGTTGCATTCACGGCCATGGAGGTGTCAGTCTGTTGTCACGTCCTCACCGCCGGTTGTCGTGGCGACGGCGGTGGTGAGCGACCGGAGGGGATGGGGCGCGCGGCGATCGGGTTTTTTCCCCCGTACCCGATCGCCGCGTGCCACGCCCGTGGCCCGCCCGCCGGAAGGGAGTCGACGTGCGCACTGGCCAGCAGCTCGGCAATGACCGCGGCGACGGCCGGCGATGACCCGGTTCCTGGTGGTGCTCACCGACGTCCGCCCGTTCGAGGGGCGCGGCCGCAACGAGCGCACCTGCCCGGAGCGCCGCCGGCAGGTGGTCGGGGCGAGCAGCCGGGAGGCGGCCGACCGCATCGCGGGCGCGTTCATGGCCCTGGGGATGGTGCGGGCCGGCCGGCAGCGGGTCAAGGTGATCGCGATCGGCCGGCGGCACGCCCGCGGTTAGACCCGGTCCGGCGGGGCGGGCGTGGCCCGGCGCCCCCCGCCGGGCCGCCCGCGCTCAGAGCGGCCCGCGCTCAGAGCAGTCTGCGCCGCTTCAGGTACGCCACCAGGTCGTCGTAGACGCCCCCCTCGTTGGCGAACATCGCCACGTTGCGGGCGGTGGCCATCCACGGCCGGGTCGACGGCCGGACCTCCGTCAGCGCCCGGTCCAGGTCCCGCTGCTCGATCATCCGCACCTCCCCGGTGCGCACCGAGTCGGCCATCGCGAACTCGGCCGCCGTCTCGCAGAGATGCGCCAGGTCGGCACCGGAGAAGTCCTCGGTCGCCGCGACCACCGCGCGCAGGTCGATCCCCGCCACCGGCCGCTCGCGCAGGTGGTACTCCAGGATGGCCCGGCGGGCGTCGGCGTCCGGCGGTAGCACCAGCACCACCCGGTCCAGCCGGCCCGGCCGGCGCAGCGCCGGATCCACGTCCCACGGGGTGTTGGTGGCGGCCAGCACGAACACCCCCTCGTTGCTGCCCTCCATGCCGTCCAGCTCGGCCAGCAGCTGGTTGCCCAGTGTCCGCATCGAGCTGGAGCTGACCTGGGAGCGCTTGTGCCCGAGCGCGTCGACCTCGTCGAGGAAGAGCACGCAGGGCGCGTTGCGCCGGGCCGCCTGGAACAGCTCGTGCAGGTTGCGCTCGGAGTTGCCCATCCACATGTCCAGCACGTCCACGATGGACAGCGAGATGAACTTGGCGCCCATCTCCCCGGCCACGGCCCGGGCCAGGAACGTCTTGCCGCAGCCGGGCGGGCCGTACAGCATCAGCCCGCCGCGCAGGCTCTTGCCGTACATCCGGCGCAGTTGCGGGTTGCGCAGCGGGCCGAGGAACGCCAGCTCCAGCCGCTCCTTCACCGCCGACATGCCGCCCACGTCGGTCAGCCGGACGCCGGAGGTCTCCACGTCGTACACCCGGTCGGCGTCGCCGGTAACCGGCTCCGGCTCCTCCCCGGCGCGGACGAAGCGCGGCGGCACGACGTCCGACAGTTCCTGCTCGTAGGCGGCCAGCGGGTCGGCGGTCGCGGTGGGATCGCCCGCGCCGGCGGTCGTGGCCCGGGGCGCCGGCGGCTGCGGGGCCGCCAGGGTCGGCGCCGCCGGTGGGGATACGGCCGCACCGAGCGCCCGCTGCATCAGGGCCTTGGCCTCCGTGTTGCCCGGATCCCGGGCCAGCGCCTGCCCGATGTGCGCGATCGCCTCCCCGTCCCGGCCGGCGTCCAGCAGCAGCGCGGCGAGATGCAGTCGGAGCGGCAGGTCGTCCGGGCGGCCGTCCAGGGCCGCCGACAGGGAGTCGATGAGGGGATCGGAGCTCATAGGACGAGCAGCGTAGTGGGCGGCCGACCAGCCCCGCTCACCCGAATCGACCGGACACTCCTCCCTTCCGGTTACGCACCGTATATGGCGCCCTGACCGATTGCCCCCGCTGGCCGCGTCGTCTCGGGTATCGCTCTCCCGTCCCGGCCACGCACAGTAAGGTCAACCGGGTGAGCGCCACGATCCCGCAGTCGCGTACGAAGAGGTGACCGAGTGACCACCCCAGGCAGGACCCGCGTGGCGATCGTCTTCGGCGGCCGCAGCCCGGAGCACGGCATCTCCTGTGTCAGCGCCGGCAGCGTGCTCGGCGCCCTGGACCCGGACGAGTTCGAGGTGGTGCCCGTCGGCATCACCCGGGCCGGTCAATGGGTGCTGACCAGCGGTGACCCGGCCCAGCTGGCGATCAGCTCGCGGCGGTTGCCGGAGATCACCGCCGAGTCCGGGACGGACATCGTGCTGCGGGCCGACCCCACCGGCAACGGCCTGATGGTGCTCGACCCGACCGAGGGCCCCCGCGCGCTCGCCGACGTCGACGTGGTCTTTCCGGTGCTGCACGGCGCGTACGGTGAGGACGGCACCATCCAGGGCATGCTGGAGATGGCCGGCATCCCGTACGTCGGGGCCAACGTCTTCGCCTCCGCCGCCGCCATGGACAAGGAGTTCACCAAGAAGCTCTGCGCCGTCGAGGGCATCCCGGTCGGGCCGTATGTGGTGCTGCGCAGCGGAATGACGCTGAGCGAGCAGGACAAGCAGCGCCTCGGCCTGCCGGTCTTCGTGAAGCCGTCCCGGGCTGGCTCGTCGTTCGGCATCACCAAGGTCGACGACTGGGCGGAGCTCGACGCCGCCGTCGCCACCGCCCGGCAGATCGACCCGAAGGTGCTCGTCGAGGGAGCCGTCGTCGGCCGCGAGATCGAGTGCGGCGTGCTGGAAGGCGAGGCCGGCGGCGCCCCGGAGGCGTCGGTGCTCGCCGAGGTGCGGGTGGCTGCCGACCACGACTGGTACGACTTCGAGGCGAAGTACCTCGACGACGCCTGCGAGTACGACATCCCGGCCGCCCTACCCGAGCGGGTGACCCGCCAGATCCAGGAGTACGCCGTCCGCGCCTTCACCGCGCTGGACTGCGCCGGGCTGGCCCGGGTCGACTTCTTCGTCACCCCGGAGCTGGACGTCTACCTCAACGAGATCAACACCATGCCCGGGTTCACCCCGACGTCGATGTTCCCGCGGATGTGGGCGGCCTCCGGCCTGGAGTACCCGAAGCTGGTCAACCGCCTCATCCGCACCGCCCTCCACCGCGGCGTTGGCCTCCACTGACCGCCCCGCGGACTGCGCCGCGCCCCGGTACGCCGCCTCACGTCGCGCCGCGTCACGCAAGATCCGCCACTTTCCCGAAAAGTGCGGCTTCCCGGCAGCGGGAGGGCGCACCTTTCCGGAAAGTCGCGCCCGTGACAGCCCGCGCCCACCCCGTCTTGGGAGTGGGTCAGCTTTGGCAGCCGGCGGGGACGGGGCCACCGGAGGGGACCGAGGCGACGATGGTGTCGGAGATCGGGGCGGCCCACTGCAGCGCCGGCCCATGGGCGCGTGGCACGCGTACCGTCACCGCGGTCTCCCGGTCCACCGTGGTGAGCACGGTGGCGTCGGTCTCCTCCCGGGCGTGCCAGCAGACCTTGTTGACCACCCAGACGTCGTCGGTGGCGGCGACGGTCGGCTCGGCGCCACCGCAGGCGACGGTGAGCGCGGGGTCGCCGTAGGCGGCGTTCTGCTCGGGGCCGGCGGTGACCGGGCGCTGGGCCAGGTCGCGGATGGCCGGCGGCAGCTGGGAGAGCAGCGCCCGGCAGAGGATGGCGGGCCGCTCGGCGAGCGCCGGGGCGGCCATCTCGACCGGCGCGGTCGACTGTGCGCGGGCGGTCGTCGGGGTGGGGCTCGGCTCGGCGGCCGGCTCGTCCGGGGAGAGCTGGGCGAAGGCGAACGCGCCCACGAGCAGCGTCACCGGCAGCGCGACCGCGCTGGCGACCAGTGCCGCGCCGCGGGTGGTCCGGTCCCGTCCGGGCCGCGCCGGACCGCTCTCGTCGGCCCGGTCGGTGTCGGCGACGGGAGCGTCAGTAATCTTGTCCACTTACAGGTGCACCACCGAACACGTGAGGGTGCGGGTGATGCCGGGCACCATCTGCACCTTGCTGACGATGAGTTTGCCGAGCTCGTCCACGGTGTTCGCCTCGGTGAGGACGACCACGTCGTACGGCCCGGTGACGGCGTCGACGCGTACCACGCCGGCAAGGTCCGCGATGAGACCGGCCACGTCACGTGCCCGGCCGACCTCTGTCTGGATGAGGATGTACGCCTGTACCACGACTCGACCTCCGTCCGTCGCCGCCCTGGAGCGGCCCGAAGGGAGAAAGTACCTTACGGACCAGGTCTGATCCCTATCGGTGGTCAAGGAGAAGCGGTGAGCGAGCGCGGCGGAGCCGGGCGGGACGAGCGGAACGCCGGTGCCGGCGTGACCGTCGCGGGGGTCGGCGAGTTCGGCCTGATCGACCGGGTGATCGCCCGGTTGTCGTACGGATCGGCCGTCCTGCTCGGTCCCGGGGATGACGCGGCGGTGGTGGCCGCCCCGGACGCCCGGGTCGCCGCCTCCACCGACGTGCTGGTCGAGGGGCGGCACTTCCGGCGGGACTGGTCGAGCGCGGGTGACGTGGGCCACCGGGCGGCGGCGGCGAACCTGGCCGACATCGCGGCGATGGGCGCGGAGCCGACCGCCCTACTGGTGGCGCTCTGCATGCCGGCGGACCTGGCGACCGGGTGGGCCGAGGAACTCGCCGATGGGCTGGCCGCCGAGGCGGCGAAGGTCGGCGCGAGCGTGGTCGGCGGGGACATGTCGGCCAGCCCGACCCTGACCATCGCGGTCACCGCCCTCGGCGACCTCGGCGGGCGGGCGCCGGTGACGCGCTCGGGTGCGCGGCCCGGGGACGTGCTGGGCCTGGCCGGCCGGACGGGTTACGCGGCGGCCGGGCTGACCGTGCTCTCCCGGGGTTTCCGCACCCCGCGGGTGTTGGTCGAGGCGTACCGGCGGCCGGACGTGCCGTACCCGGCCGGGCCGCAGGCGGCCCGGCTCGGCGCCACCGCCATGATCGACGTGTCGGACGGGCTGCTCGCCGACCTCGGGCACGTGGCGCGGGCCAGCGGCGTCGGTATCGACGTGCACCGGGACGCCTTCGAGGTGCCCCGGCAGATGCGCGACGCCGCCCAGGCGCTCGGCGTCGACCCGTACACCTGGATCCTCGCCGGGGGTGACGGAGGGTTCGGGTGTCACCGTGGATGGCGAGCCGTATGGCGGGCCGTCCGGCTGGGACCACTTCCGGTAAGGCCCGTGGGCGGACGTAACCTTTACGGGTGACGGATTTCGAGATCCACGCCGTGCGCTTCGACTCGCCGGCGGCGCAGCGGCTGATCCGGGACGCCCTGGCCGATCTCGGCGCCCGGTACGGCGGCAGCGGCGACGACACCCCGGTCGACGCCGCCGAGTTCGAGCCGCCCGCCGGCGCGTTCCTGGTCGCACTGCTCGACGGTGAGCCGGTCGGCTGCGGCGGCTGGCGCAGTCACGGCGACACCGGTGAGACGGCGGAGTTGAAGCGGATGTACACCGCCCCGGCGGCCCGCGGTCGGGGGATGGCCCGGGCGGTGCTGGCGGCGGTCGAGCGGTCGGCCCGCGAGCAGGGCCGCAAGCGAATCATCCTGGAGTGCGGCGACCAGCAGCCCGAGGCGATCGCCCTGTATACCTCGGCCGGCTACGAGCGGATCCCGAACTTCGGCTTCTACAAGGACGCGCCGGGCTGCCTCTCGTTCGGCCGTACCCTCTGATCGTTCGGCCGTACCCTCTGACCGGCCGGGCGGCAGCGCGTGCCGGGCCGCCGCCCGCCAGAGTCCCCCGGGCGGCAGCGCGTGCCGGGCCGCCGCCCGCCAGAGTCCCCCGGGCGGCAGCGCGTGCCGGGCCGCCGCCCGCCAGAGTCCCCCGGGCGGCAGTGCCTGCCGGGCCGCCGCCCGCCCCGAGTCGTGCGGGCGGCTGCGGCCGCCCCCCTCAGCCGGTGGTGATCCGGATCTGCTCGGTGGCCTTGCCGACGGCGCTGGTGGCCTCCGCCGGGTCGGCGCCCCAGGCCAGCAGGTGGCCGCTGCGGCGCAGCGAGGAGGTCACCTCGCCGACCCGGTCGCCGACCGTCACCTCCAGTTGCACGTCCAGCACGCCGGGAACGCGGCGGGCCTGGCGCACCCCGTCGACGGCGGTGACGGTGCCGGGCGGGGCGAGCAGGAACTCGACCGCCGCTGCGCCGGTTGGCCGGGCCGGCAGGGTCGGACGCTCGCCGCGCAGCGTGCGCAGGTACGCCTCGACGAACCCGCACTCGTACGCGATCGACACCAGCGCGGTGATCATGTCACCGGGCAGCCGTCCCGCGCACTCCACCAGGGTCGGCACGCCGTCGGCGATGATCCATTCGCTGTGCAGCGTGCCGGTGCGGAAGCCGGCGGCGGCGGCCAGCCGGGCGGCCACGTCGAGCAGCTCCCGGCGGGCCGGCTCCGGCAGCGTGGTCGGGACGGTGTGCCCGGTCTCGACCGGACGGCGCCCGGGCAGCACCCGCTTGTCGGTGACGTTGCCGAAGATCACCTCACCGTCGGCGACCAGCAGCTCGACGCTGTGCTCCGGGCCGTCGACCATCTGCTCGGCGAGCACCGCGGTGGGCAGGCCGGCGGTCGCCTCCGGCGCCTGCTCCGGGGTGGCGGTCGCCGCCCAGGCCGAGGCGATCTCCGCCGGGTCGGCGATGATCTGCACCCCCAGGCTGCCGGAGCGGCGGGTCGGCTTCAGCACGCACCGGCCACCGTGCCGCCGGGCGAAGACGGTCGCCGCGACCGGGGAGTCGACCAGCGCGAAGTCGGGGTTGGTGAGCCCGGTGTCGGCGGCGAGCAGCCGCATCCGGTGCTTGTCGGCGAAGATGTCGGCGGCTTCGGGCCCGGCGCCGGGCAGGTCGAGCGCCCGGGCGAGCCGGGCGGCGCCGCCGACGGCGTACTCCAGGCCGGGCATGACCAGCCGGGCGGTGGCCAGTCCCGGTTCCCGGGCGATGAGCGCATTCGCGTCCAGGCCCGTCTGGTACCGCGCCGGCACCAGCCGGGAGATGAAGGGCAGCTCGCGGACCACCCGCTCCAGGCCGCGACGCGCGATGACGTCCGGCTCCTCGATCAGCACCACGCTGCCTGCGGGCAGTTCCTCGCCGAACCAGCGCAGCATGCCGAGGGAGGCCCCGACAATGATCATCTCGTCTCGGCCCAGGTCCAGCTGCACCAGTCGTCCTCCGCGCTCGTTCCACACGCCCCGAGACCGTCCGGGATCCCGGGTGCAGGCAGACCCTAACCGGGCGGGCGACGCGCGTCGACGCCGCGTCGACTACCGGTCAGTGCGGGCGCCCGGACACGACAGAGCCGGCGGACCGCGAGGGTCCGCCGGCAATGACGACGATGAAGGGCGGCTGCCGCGTCAGGCGCGGGTGACCTTGCCGGCCTTGATGCACGAGGTGCAGACCTGCATCTTCTTGGTGTTGCCGCCACCGGCCGGGGTCCGCACCGACTGGATGTTCGGGTTCCAGCGGCGGTTGGTCCGCCGGTGCGAGTGGGACACGTTGTGGCCGAAGCCCGGTCCCTTGCCACAGACGTCGCACACGCTAGCCACGGGATACTCCTGGGTTTGAAACGTTCATGAGGTCGCCGCCAGGCCTGTCTCTGATACACATCTGACGCTGCCGACGAAGCTAGAAGTGTGGATGCCGGTAGACG
>NZ_POUB01000068.1 GCF_003236335.1 Micromonospora deserti | reverse complement strand
GGGTGGCACCGGAGACCGGCTCCGGTCGGCTCCGGCGGCCGCCGGACGGGGCCGGTCCGGGCTCCGCCTGCCGGACCGCGCGCAGACCGGAGCCGGCCGGGGTGAGGCCGGGCAGTTCGTCGACCGGCTCGCCGCGCCGGGCCGCGGCGCGGCGTCCGGGAGCTGGAGCGGGCGTGGTGACCCGCGCGCTGAGCGCGCCGACCAGCGCTTCGCAGCCGGCGTCGCAGGCCCGGACGGAGGCGACCGCCTGGCGCACGGTCTCCGCCACGGCGGAGGTGAGGGCCCGGTTGACCGTCGTGCGCCGCGGCGTCTCGGAGATCGCCACCCGCAGCGCGGTCACCGCCTCCTCGATCTCGCCGGCGTCGGCGATCCCGTCCGCCGCGAGGTGCGCCGCCACCGCGTCGGCGGCGACGGCCACGTCGCGGCCCCGCGCGACGGTCCCGGACAGCATGCCCGGCTCGGGCAGCGCGTCCAGGACGGCCAGCGGGACCGGCTCGGCCGGGTCGAGGTAGGCCCGCAGCGCGGCCGGGTAGAGCTCGCGGAGCACCTCCCGCAGCGCGACGGCGGCGGAGTGCCGGCCGCTGGCCAGCGCGGCGTGCGCGGCTAGCACCTGCTTGTACCCGGCGAGGTCACGTGGGGCGGGCAGGGTGACCGCCGAGAGCGCGCCGGCCTGCAGGGCACGGGCCAGGCCGACCGCGCGGCGCTCCGCCTGCGGGGACTGCATCTCCTCCAGGGAGTCGTCGTCGGCGAACCGCTCGGCGAAGTCGTCGACGGAGTCGTCGTCGGCGATCGCCAGGGGGCGACCCGCCGCGCTGAGCAGCGAGGTGACTGTGTGGTCGTCGCTGTCGGCGGCGATCGCCGCACCGCTCGGCCCGCCCGACCGCTCCACGAGCAGCGTGACCAGCTGGGCATAGCCCGCCGGGTCGTCGCCGATCTCGCAGACATGCAGCAGACGGCCTGCGTCGTCGACCACAGCGGACGTCAGCGCCGAACCGGCCGAAGCCGATCGGTCGGCCGGATCCGCCGAGGCCAGACCGCAGTACACGCGCACGAGCGCCACGGCGTCGTCCTCCTCCCGGGACACAGGTCTTGCACTGCCAGAGACTGATGCTCCCCGCTCGGGGTCAGTCGCGCCAGTCCACGACAGCAGAGATCTTGCCGACAATGGTGCGCCAACCCAAACTTGCGGTTTGTGCCCCGATTTTCTTCAGCCGTCGGCGGCCGAGGAACCCGCCGACGCCGCCGTTGACCGTGGCGCGCAGCGCCTCGTCCAGGTCGTCGAGGCTGGACCCGGCGGAGAGCATGTCCTGCACCGCGGGCAGACGCAGCGCGTACGCGACGTCGCGGGCCACCTCGCCGGCCTCGATCAGCAGCGTCGGGTCCCAGGTGTCGTGCCCGCCGCGGAGGTTCTCCACAACCAGGTCGAGCTCGTAGATGTCCTCGTCGAGCGGCGCGATGTCGGCCGGTTCCACCCGTTCGGACAGTTCATTCCAGCTGTCCAGTTGGGACATGTCGTTCGGTGCCCCGGACCGGATGAAGCTGACCAGCGACTCAGGTGTCTTGAACAGCAGCAGCTTCCCCCGGTGGCTGAGGAAGACCGGCACCTCCTCGTCGCCCGCCTCGTCCTCGGCCGCCGCCTCGTCGGTCTCCTCGTCGGTCTCCTCGTCGGACTCGGTGTCGCCGCGGCGGGCGGTGGTCTTCTCCTCGTCGCTGTCGGCGAACTCCCGGGCGAGGTCCTCGTCGAGGATGACCACGCTCTCGTCGTCCTCGTCCTCGTCGGCCTCGGCGACCTGCCGGCGGGCCAGGAACGGGTCGTCCTGGTCGCGCTCGGTGACGTCGGTCGGGGTCAGTTCCCGCGCCGACCGGTACGCCCGCAGCGTGTAGCCGGTCCCGGCGGGTAGGGCGATCTCCACCGGGTCGACCCGCAGTTCGTCCCAGAGCGCGCGGGCGGTCTCGGCCGACGCGGGGACATTGTCGGACTCGGCCGGGTCGCCGGCGTCGTCGAGCTCGGGCTCGTCGGCGTCGGGCCGTTGGGGCGACTGGCGGGCCACGCTGACCTCCGTGTGCTTTGGGTTGCGCACCCGTCGGCCTCCGCTGCCGGCGAGTGACTCTGGGCACATACCCTAGTGGGCGGCTCCGGGCGACCGGTGCCCGCACCCCGGTGGCGGACCGGCCGGTACACAAGTAGCCTAGCTACACATGAAGGCCCAGGCGATGCACGGACACCTCGACGCACTCCTGCTCGCGGTGCTGGAGCGGGGCGCGCTGCACGGCTACGCGATCATCGAGGCGCTGCGGGCCCGCAGCGACGGCCAGCTGGACCTGCCCACCGGCACCGTCTATCCGGCACTGCGCCGGCTGGAGCGGGCCGGGCACGTGGTGAGCAGCTGGAGCATCGTCAACGGCCGGGAACGGCGGACGTACCAGCTCACCGACGCGGGACGGCGGGCGCTCGCGGGGGAGCGGTCGGACTGGCGCGAGTTCCGTTCCACCGTCGGGCGCTTCCTCGACGCTGATCCCCCACCCACCGCCCCGGCCTGACCGGGCCGGCTCAGCGGGCGGCGAGCAGCCAGCCGCGGGCCGCCCGGGCCAGCCAGAAGTAGCCGGCGCAGACCAGCATCCCGCCGACGATCATCGGTGGCCAGGTGAGGGCGGCCTCCCAGAGCCCGAACGACCAGCCGAACAGGGCCGTGCCGGCCAGCGCGCCGAGGACGAGGACGGCGGTCAGCCCGGCACCGACCGCCCGGCCCAGCCCGGCCGGGCCGCGCAGCGCCCACCGGCCGGCTCCGGCCAGCACCAGCGCGGCCGCCGCCAGCACGAACGCGGTGCCCCAGATCCAGCTCAACGAGGCGGACAGGAGCAAGTAGCCGGCCGGCGGCCGGGGGCCGTCGTTGCTCCAGCTCGACCCCTGCCAGGTGAGGTCGCCGGCCAGCATCACGGCGACGGCCATGGCGACCACCCGCAGCGCCAGCCCGCGCAGCGCGCCTACCGCCAGCTCCGCCTGATACGCCGGGACCAGCTGCGCCGGGGTGCCGAACTCGGCCACCGCCCGGCGCTGCGCCTCGGCCGCCGACAGCCCGTCCGCCCGGTACGCCTCGACCGCGTCCGACAGGCCGTGCCTTGCCTCGGTCAGCAGGTCGGACTTCAGCCGGCGCGGCCCGTGCAGCCGCCCGGCCAGCTCCCGCAGGCGGTCCTCCACCCACACGTCGTCGCAGCCTTGCATGAGCCCACCCTGCCACCGGCGGCCGCCGGGCGTCGTCCGGGACAACCCTGGCCCGACCCGGAGACCGGCCGGGCCGGCCGGTCAGGGAGCCAGCGCGAGGTAGCCGCGCTCGGCCGCCTCCTGGAGCAGCCACTGGTCCCGGTACCAGCCGGGGGCCTCGACCAGGTCGGCGTGCCGGCCGCGCTGGGTGATCCGGCCGGCGTCGAGCACCAGGATCTCGTCCAGCTCGGTCAGACCGAGCAGCCGGTGGCTGATCAGCAGCACGGAGTGCCCGGCCGGGGTGGCGGCCAGCGTGGAGCGGAGCACCGCGTCGGCGGCGGCCGGGTCCAGCCCTTCCGTCGGCTCGTCGAGCACCAGCACCCCGGGCGCGGCGAGCAGCGCCCGGGCCAGCGCGAGACGCTGCCGTTGACCGCCGGAGAGCTGCCCGCCCTCCTCACCGACCACGGTCTCCCAGCCGGCCGGCTGCGCGCGTACCCAGTCCAGCAACCCGGCCGCCGCGGTCGCCGCGGCCAGCTCGTCGTCGCCCGCCCCCGGACGGCCGAGCAGCAGGTTCTCCCGCACCGAGGCGTGGAAGACGTACGCCTCGGCGAGCAGCCCGCCGACCGCCCGCGGCAGCTCCTCGCCCCGGTACGCCGACAGCTCCCGTCCGTCCAGGGTGACCCGTCCGCCCTGCGGCCGGACCGTCCCGGTGAGGACGGCCGCCAGGGTGCTCTTGCCGGCGCCGCTGGGCCCGACCACGGCCACCCGGCGACCGGGCGGCAGGTCCAGGCTGAACCCGTCCAGGGCCGGCGCGGCCCCATCCCGGTAGCGGACGGTCACCTCCTCGAACCGCACCGCGTGCGGCCCCGGTTCGACGCCGGCTCCGCCGCCGGCCGGAGCGGCCGGGGTCTCCGCCAGCAGGGCGGCGACCCGGGCGAGGCCGGTCCGCAGACCGGTCCACTGCCGGGCTGCCCCGACCAGCGCCAGTGCGATCTCCACGGCGGCAAGCGTGCCGACCGCCAGCACGCCGACCAGCACCCCGTCGACACCGGCCGCCAGGGCGGTCAGCACCACCGCGCCGGCGGTCAGGCCGGACAGCAGCACCCCGGCCGCGTCCACCGCGAACCCGGTCGCGGCCAGCCGCCGCTCCAGCCGGGCCAGCCGCCCGGCGCGTTCCCGCGCCGCGTGCAGCGCGTACCCGGTGGCGCCGAAGGCGGCCAGGTCGGCGGCGCCGTGGGTGAGGTCCACCGCGTCCGTGGCCAGCGCACCGCGCAGCGGCGCGAGTTCGGCGCCGGCGCGCCGGGTCAGCGCGGTGGCCAGTGCGGGCAGCGCGACCCCGGCCACCAGCAGCCCGACGGCGAGCGCCCCGGCGGCGGCCGGCGAGACCAGCGCGGCCCCGCCGACCGCGACCGCGCTGACCAGCACGGCCGCCGCGGCCGGCACGAGCACCCGCAGCAGCAGGTCCTGCACCGCCTCGACGTCGGAGACCAGCCGGCTGAGCGCGTCCCCGGCGCGCTGGCGCGGGGCCGGGCGGGCGGCGAGGGTGGCGAAGACCCGGGCCCGGACGTCGGTGATCAGCCGCAGTACGGCGTCGTGCCCGGCGAGCCGTTCCGTGTAGCGGAGCACCCCCCGGCTGATGGCGAGGGCCCGGACCGCCACGATCGCCACGGTGAGCCGGTCCAGCGGCGGCCGACCGGCGGCGCTCATCAGCAGCCAGGTCGCGGTGGCCATCAGGGCCAGGCCGGCGAACTCGGTGCCGGCGGCCAGCAGCCCGGCCCCGACCAGCCGGTTCAGGTACGGCCGGGCCAGCCGCAGGACGGTCCGCTCGGGGTGCCGGGGGGTGCCGTTCACCGGGCCGCCTCCCCGACGGGGGCGGGGGTGAGCTCGGTGACCCGGCCGTGCTCCACCCGGAGGATCCGGTCGGCGTCCGCGAGCAGCGCGGGCCGGTGCGCCACCAGCAGTGCCGTCCGGCCGGTGACCAGCCGGCGGGTGGCCGCCAGCACCACGGTCTCGGAGGCGGTGTCCAGCCGGGCGGTCGGCTCGTCGAGCAGCACCACCGGGGCGTCCCGCAGGAACGCGCGGGCCAGCGCCACCCGTTGCCGCTGGCCGCTGGACAGGCCGTGCCCGCGTTCGCCGAGCACGGTGGCCAGCCCGTCGGGCAGCCCGGCGACCACCTCGTCCAGGGCCGCGTCGCGGACCGCGGGGGCGAGCGCGGCGTCCGGCGTGCCCGGGGCGCCGAGGCGGATGTTGTCGGCCACTGAGGCGGCGAAGAGGTGAGCCCGCTGCGGCACCCAGGCCAACTGCCGGCGCCAGGCGTCGAGGTCGGCGTCGGCGAGGTCCACCCCGCCCACGGTGACCCGGCCGACGGTCGGCGTGACGAAGCCGAGGAGCAGGCCGAGCAGGGTGCTCTTGCCGGCGCCGCTCGGCCCGATGACGGCGATCCGCTCGCCGGGCCGGATGGTCAGCGAGACGTCCCGCAGCGCCGTGGTGCGCTCGTACTCGACGGTCACCGATTCGAAGCGGATCTCGCCCCGGCCGTCCGGCACCGCCGCGGCGCCCTCCCGCCGTGGTGGCTCCGGTGCGCGGGCCGAGAGGGTGAGTGCCTCGTCCAGCGCGGCCAGCCCCTCCATGCTGGCGTGGAACCGGGCGCCGGCCGCCCGCAGCGGCAGGTACGCCTCCGGGGTGAGCAGCAGTACCAGCAACGCGGTCTGCAGGGCCAGCCCGCCACCGAGCAGCCGGACGCCGACCGGCACCGCGACCAGCGCCACCGACAGGGTGGCCACCAGCTCCAGCACCAGGGCGGAGAGGAAGGCGATGCGCAGCGTCTTCATGGTGGCGACCCGGTGCCCGTCGGCCATCCGGCGGACCACCTCGGTCTGTGCCCGGGCCCGACCGAAGGCGCGCAGCGTGGGCAGCCCGGCGACCATGTCGAGGAAGTGCCCGCCGAGCCGGGACAGCCGCCGCCATTGGCGTTCCGTGGCGGCCTGCGCCTGCCAGCCGAGCAGGGCCCCGAAGATCGGGATGAGCGGCAGGGTGACCGCGATGATCAGTGCCGAGCTCCAGTCGGCGAGGAAGATCCGCGCCAGTACGGCGAGTGGCACGGTGACGCTGAGCACGAGCTGCGGCAGGTACCCGGTGAAGTAGGCGTCCAGCGCGTCGAGCCCGCGCCCGGTCAGGGTGGCGAGCTGCCCGGCGCGCTGGCCGGCGACCCAGCCGGGGCCGTGCCGCCCGACCGCCCCGAGCAGCTCCGTGCGCAGGGTCGCCTTGACCGTGGCGGCGACCCGCGCCGAGACCGTGCCCTGCGCCCAGATCAGCAGGGCGCGGGCGGCCACCGTGGCGACGAAGCCGGCCAGCGCCGGCCGGTCCACCCGCCCTTCGAAGCCGGTCGCCAGCAGCGCGGCCAGGGTGGTGGCCTGCGCGACGACCAGGCCCGCGGCCAGCACGCCGAGCAGCGCGAGCACGGCGAGGTCGCGCCGGGCCGCGGGGACCCGACGCAGCAGACGCGGGTCGAAGGGACGGCGGTTCACCAGTACACCGGTGCCCTGCCGTCGGTCCGTCCCCGGAACACCCACCAGCACATCGCCTGAAAGCCTAGTAGGGCCGGCAGGAGCGGCACCGTCAGCCAGCCCAGCAGCCGCAGGGTGGGGCCGCTCGCCGCCGCATCGGCCACGGTCAGTGATGACCCGGCGTCGACGGTGGAGACCAGCGCGTAGGGCCAGAGGGCGGCGCCGACCAGCGCCACCGGCAGCGCCAGCGCCGCGCCGGTGGCAGCGAAGGCCAGCCCCGGCCGCCGCCGGATGAGCGCCGCGCGGGCGACCAGCAGCGCCGCGACCAGCACCACCGGCAGGAGTACGGCGGCCACCGGCTGCTGCGCGGTGGCGCGTACCCGATCGGAGAGCAGGCCGAGGGCGGTGGCCGCGCCGACCGCGGCGAGCGCCACCGGCACCAGCCGGCGGGCGAGCCGGCCGACCCCCTCGGCCTCGGTGGCCGGCAGCCGGAGGGTGAGGAAGGTCGCCCCGTGCACCGCGACGAGAGCCACCACGGCGAGCCCGGCGGCGGCCGCGAACGGGGTGAGCAGGTGGGTCACGCCCGCGACGTGGCCGTCGGCGTGCAGCGGTACGCCCTGGAGCAGCCCGCCTAGCAGGGCGCCCCAGCCGAGCGCGGCGAGCACGCTGCCGGCCACCACCACCCGGTCCCAGCCGGTCCGGGCCCGCGGGCCGGCCGGCCGGCTGCGCAGCTGCACCCCGGCGGTGACCGTGATCACCCCGAACAGCGCCCCGACCACGGCCGGGTAGAAGCCGGAGAGGAGTTCTCCCTCCAGCACGGGGAAGGCGCCGAACAGGATGCCGACGGCCGCCACCAGCCAGACCTCGTTACCGAGGAAGAACGGCCCGACCGCGTTCAGTAGGGCCCGGCGGCGGGTCGGGTCGGCGCCCCGGGCCAGTAGCAGGCCGACGCCGTAGTCGTAGCCGCCGAGCACCAGGTAGCTGGCGAAGAAGAGACCGAGCAGGGCGTACCAGGCGAGTTCCACGTGGTCTCCTCAGGCGAAGGCCGGTTCGGGGCGGGGATCGGCCGGCGGTTGTGTCGGCCGGCGGCCGAGGGCCGGGTCGTACGCGCCCCGGGCGGCGTGCTTCGCCAGCAACACCCAGTTGGTGACGGCGAGCGTGCCGAGCAGCAGGCTGAAGCCGATCAGCGAGGCGAGCATCACGCCGGGGCCGACGCCGGAGACGGCCTGCTCGGTGGGGAGCAGCCCGTAGGCCACCCAGGGCTGCCGGCCGACCTCCCGGGCGATCCAACCGAGGATCACCGCGACGAAGGGCAGCGGCAGGGCGAGCAGGAGCAGCCAGAGCGGGAAGCGCAGCCGGATGATCCAGTCCCGCCAGAGCAGGGGGAGCAGCAGCCAGAGCAGGCCGAGGCCGAGACCGATCAGGATCATGAAGCCGAGCCCGACGCTGGCCAGCACCGGCGGGGTGTAGTCGCCGGGACCGAACCGGGCGGTCCAGTCGGCGATCAGCTCCTCGGCGGCGGGACCACCGCCGAACTTGGTCGGCTGCACCGCCCCGACCGGCCCGAACTGGGCGAAGCCGAAGCCCTGCACCAGCGTGATGGACAGCGCCGCGGTGATCAGCCCGATCCGCAGCGAGGTACGGAACAGCGCGAGGTCGGGGGTACGCCGGATCAGGTGCCAGGCGCTGACCGCGGCCATCAGCATGCCGCCGACGAGCAGGGCGGCCGAGGCCACGTGCCCGAGGGCCATCCCGAGGCTGGGATTGGTCAGCAGGGCGGTGAAGTCGGTGAGGTGGGCGACGCCGTCGTGTACCTCGTGGCCGACCGGGTTCTGCAGCCAGGAGTTGGCCACCATGATCCAGAACGCCGAGGCGTACGCGGTGAGCGCGACACCCCAGAGCAGCGCGAGGTGGACGCCCCGGCGCAGCCGGTGCCAGCCGAAGATCCACATGCCGAGGAAGGTGGATTCGAGGAAGAACGCGACCAGCGTCTCGATCGCCAGCGGCGCCCCGAAGACGTTTCCGACGTAGCGCGACAGCCCGCTCCAGTTCAGCCCGAACTGGAACTCCATCACGACGCCGGTGGCGATGCCCAGCACATAGTTGATCACGTAGAGCTGGCCCCAGAACCGGGTCAGCCGCTCGTAGACCGGTTTGTCGGTGAGCACCCAGGTGGTCTGCAGCCCGACCAGCAGGGTGACCAGGCCGAGGGTGACCACCACGAAGAGGAAGTGGATCGACGTGGTGGTGGCGAACTGCAGGCGGGCGAGGAGCAGGGTGTCCATTGCCGGCTCTCCCGTAGGTCGGCGCACTTGTCGTAGTCAGCCTACACGTAGATTCTCTACACATGACTACTACGCATCGTCGTATGCAAGTCTACGACGGTGCGTAGTAGTCATGTGGGGCGGGTGACCGCTGGGCTGCCCGGCGAACCGGTCAGCTGAGGAAGAGGGAGATGGGCAGCGCGGCCAGGGTGGTCGCCACGGCCAGCGCGGCGGCGCCGATCAGCCGCGGCGGCCGGTCGGCGACCAGCAGCCGCTGTACCCGGACATCCAGGTCGCGATCGCCGACGCCGAGCGCTCCGGCCGGGGTGATCCGGTTGCCGGCCGCGGCGAACCGGCGCAGCGCGCCGGCCAGTGGGGCGTCGGCGTGCGCCTCCCGGGCCTTGTCGTCGGCGCGCATCTCGACCAGCAGGGCGACCCGCTCGTGGGCCGCGCGGACCCAGCGAAACCAGGGCAACGCCCGGCAGAGCGCGGTGAACGGGAGCAGGACGAGGTCGTGCCGCTCCTGGGCGTGCGCCCGCTCGTGGGCGAGTACCGCCTCCAGCTCGGCGCGATCCAGCAGGCTCAGCGTCCCGGCGCTGACCACCACCCGCGGCCTCACCCCGGGCAGGCAGTACGCGGCCGCGCTCGGATGGTCGAGGACCAGCGCGCCGGGTACGGTCGGGTCCTGCCGGGCGACCAGGGTGAGCAGGTCCCGGTGCCGGCGCTGGGCCCGTACCGTGCCGTGGATGCTGCGGACCGTCGTGGTCAGCAGCACCGCGCCGATGCCGAAACCGACCCCGACCAGCCCGAGGTGCACCGTGCCGAGCCCGGCCGGGAGGGTGCCGTGGCCCAGGTCGGCGGCGAGGGCGAGCAGCGCGCTGCCGGTCGGCCGGTCGTAGGTGGCCAGGCCGAGCGCCATCGGCAGGCCCATCGCGGAGAGGCCGACCGCCAGCCCGACCGCCTGCCAGCAGACGATCGCCACCCGGGGGCTACGCCACGGCCAGGTGGACGCGGCGAGAACCTGCGCGGTGAGCCAGCACGCCAGCATCGACGCGGCGAAGTGCACGGCGTACGCCACGGCCGCCGCCCTACCGGTCCGTGGCCTCGTCGGCCAGGGACGGTTGCCCGGCCCGGTCGGTGCGCGGGGCCTCGACCCGGTCGGCCAGCTCCGGCCCGGCCGGTTCGGCCGGCGTCACCCCCGCCTGCGCGGAGAGCGCGGCGCGGAGCACGTCCGCCTCGGTGCCGGTCACCGAGCGGGCGAAGCGCACCAGCGCGGCGTCCCGGCTGCCGCCCAGGTCGAGCGCGTCGAGCATCAGCTGCGCGATGTGCGCCTCCCGGCTGGCGGCGGCCCGGTACCGCCAGGCCCGGCCCTCCCGCTCGCGCTGCACCATGCCCTTGCCGGCGAGCCGGTCGAGCACGGTCATCACCGTCGTGTACGCCAGCTCGCGACCGGCCAGCGCGTCGGCCACCTCGCGCACCGTGACACCGTCGGACGTGCTCGGGACCGAATCCCACAGCACGTCCATCACCGCACGTTCCAGATCACCGAGCCGCGTCACACGGCAATCCTACCCCCCGTAGTAGACCCCCCGTTCCACGGCGGGTCAGACCCCCTTGGGGTGCCAGACGGTCTTGGTCTCCAGCAGCGACGTCATCCGGGTGATGCCGGGGTCGGCGTACCAGTCGTATTCGGCCGGCACCGGCCGGAGCACCCGCTTGAGGTTCTCCGCCGCCCGGACCTCCAGATCTGCCGCCAGGTCCGGGTCGGTCACCCCGGTCAGGTCGATCGCGTTGACGTCCATGTGCGCGGCCAGCGTCGGGACGGTCTCCGACAGCCGGCCGGTCAGGATGTTGACCACGCCGCCGGGCAGGTCGGAGGTGGCCAGCACCTCGGCCAGCGTCACCGCCGCCAGCGGGGCCGACGGCGAGGCCGCCACCACCACCGTGTTGCCGGTGACGATCGCCGGGGCGACCACGCTGACCAGCCCGAGCAGCGCCGGTGCCTCGGGCGCCACCACAGCCACCACCCCGGTCGGCTCCGGCGCCGAGAGGTTGAAGTACGGCCCGGCGACCGGGTTGGCGCCGCCGTACACCTGGGGGAGCTTGTCGGACCAGCCGGCGTACCAGACCCAGCGGTCGACCGCCGCGTACACCTCCTCGTCGCTGACCCCCAGGGCGACGAACTGCTCGCGGCGGCCCTCCAGCATCTCGGCCACCCGGTAGAGGATCTGGCCCCGGTTGTACGCGGTCGCCCCGGCCCAGCCCTTCGCGGCGGCGCGGGCCGCGACCACCGCGTCCCGGGCGTCCTTGCGGGAGGAGAGTGCCACGTTCGCGTCCTGCACGAGATACGACCGTCCCGACTCGCTGCGCGGGAACTTCCCGCCGATGAAGAGCTTGTACGTCTTGCGTACCGCGACCCGCTCAGACATTGAGGTAGCCCTCCAGCCCGTGCCGGCCGCCCTCGCGACCGTAGCCCGACTCCTTGTAGCCGCCGAACGGCGAGGTGGGGTCGAACTTGTTGAACGTGTTGGCCCAGACCACGCCGGCGCGGAGCCGGTCGGCCATCCAGAGGATCCGGGAGCCCTTGTCGGTCCAGATCCCGGCGGACAGCCCGTACGGCGTGTTGTTCGCCTTCTCCACCGCCTCGGCCGGGGTACGGAAGGTGAGCACGGACAGCACCGGGCCGAAGATCTCCTCCCGGGCGATCCGGTGCGCCTGGGTGACCCCCGTGAAGATGGTCGGAGCGAACCAGAAGCCCCGCTCGGGCAGCTGGCACGGCGGCGACCAGCGCTCCGCGCCCTCGGCGGCGCCGGCCTCGGAGAGTTCCCGGATCCGGGCCAGCTGGGCGGCCGAGTTGATGGCGCCGATGTCGGTGTTCTTGTCCAGCGGGTCGCCGACCCGCAACTGGGCCATCCGCCGCTTCAGCGACTCCAGCACCCGGTCGGCGACCGACTCCTGGACCAGCAGTCGCGAGCCGGCGCAGCAGACGTGCCCCTGGTTGAAGAAGATGCCGTTGACGATCCCCTCGACCGCCTGGTCGATGGGGGCGTCGTCGAAGACGATGTTGGCGGCCTTGCCGCCCAGCTCCAGGGTGAGCTTCTTGCGGGTGCCGGCGACCGCGCGGGCGATGGCCCGGCCCACCTCGGTGGAGCCGGTGAAGGCGACCTTGTCCACGCCGGGGTGCTCGACCAGCGTCCGGCCGGTCTCGCCGGCACCGGTGACGATGTTGACCACGCCGGCGGGCAGGTCGGCCTGCTGGCAGATCTCGGCGAAGAGCAGCGCGGACAGCGGGGTGGTCTCGGCCGGCTTCAGTACCACCGTGTTGCCGGCGGCCAGCGCCGGGGCGATCTTCCAGGCCAGCATCAGCAGCGGAAAATTCCACGGGATGACCTGCGCGGCCACGCCGAGAGGCCGCGGGTCGGTCCCGCTGTGCTGACTCGTCGGCCGCTGGCCGAACCCGGCGTAGGCCAGCTTGTCGGCCCAGCCGGCGTAGTAGAAGAAGTGCGCGGCGACCAGCGGCAGGTCGACGTCGCGGGACTCCTTGATCGGCTTGCCGTTGTCCAGCGACTCCAGCACCGCCAGCTCGCGGGAGCGCTCCTGGATGATCCGGGCGATCCGGAACAGGTACTTGGCCCGGTCCCGGCCCGGCATCGGACCCCAGACCTTCTCGTACGCCTCGCGGGCGGCGCGGACCGCGCGGTCGACGTCCTGCGCACCGGCCTCGGCGACCTCCGCGAGGACCTCCTCCGACGCCGGGTTGATCGACTTGAAGGAGCCGCCGTCGGTCGGGTCGACGAACCGTCCGCCGATGAAGAGCCCGTACGAGGGCCTGATGTCCACCACCGAGCGCGACTCGGGGGCGGGCGCGTATTCGAACATCGCTCTCAGTCCAGGGTGAAGTAGTCGGGACCGGAGTAGACGCCGGTCGTCAGCTTGGTGCGCTGCATGAGCAGGTCGTTCAGCAGGCTGGACGCGCCGAAGCGGAACCAGTCCGGGTCCAGCCAGTCCGCGCCGACGGTCTCGTTGATCATGACCAGGTACTTGATCGCGTCCTTGGTGGTTCGGATGCCGCCGGCCGGCTTCACGCCGACCTGCCGCCCGGTGGCGGCGCGGAAGTCACGGACCGCCTCCAGCATCACCAGCGTCACCGGCGGGGTGGCGGCCACCGGGACCTTGCCGGTGGAGGTCTTGATGAAGTCGCCGCCGGCCAGCATCGCCAGCCAGGAGGCCCGCCGCACGTTGTCGTAGGTGGCGAGCTCGCCGGTCTCCAGGATCACCTTGAGGTGGGCGTCCCCGCTGGCCTCCTTGGTGGCCACGATCTCGTCGTAGACCTCCTTGTAGCGGCCGGCCAGGAAGGCGCCCCGGTTGATCACCATGTCGATCTCGTCGGCGCCGGCCTCGACGGCCGCCCGGGTGTCGGCGAGCTTGACCTCCAGCGGCGCCTGCCCGGACGGGAAGGCAGTCGCCACGCTGGCCAGGTGCACGCCGCTGCCGCGGAGCACCTCGGCCACGTGCGGGACCATCGTCGGGTAGACGCAGACCGCGCCGACGTGCGGGCAGGACGGGTCGGCCGGGTCCGGGCGCAGCGCCTTGGCGGCGAGCGCGCGGACCTTCCCGGGCGTGTCCGCGCCCTCCAGGGTGGTCAGGTCGACCATCCGGATGGCCAGGTCGATCGCCTGCGCCTTGGCGGTCGTCTTGATGGAGCGGGTCCCGAGCTGCGCCGCCCGCTGCTCCGCGCCGACCTGGTCCACGCCGGGCAGGCCGTGCAGGAAGGTCCGCAGCGCGGTCTCGGATCGTCCCAGCTCGGAGAGGTCCGACCGGGCCGACGTCGTTGTCGCCGTCATGCCGGGAAGTCTACGCGTCCGGAGCGCGGGTGATCTTGGTCACGGCCTCCCGGTGGCGGTGCCGCGTGAGCGGCGTCGCTGGTCGGCCCGCACCTCCGGTGCCGAACCCGGCGGACCGGTAGGTTGAGCGATCGTGGACGTACACGTCATTGACCATCCGCTCGCCCAGTCCCGGCTGACCGCCATGCGGGACGCGCGCACCGATTCCGCCTCGTTCCGGGCAGCGCTGCACGAACTCACCACCATGCTGGTGTACGAGGCCGCCCGCTCGTTCGCGGTCGAGAAGTACCCGGTGCAGACCCCGGTCACCGGCGCCGAGGGCAGCCGGCTGGCCAACCCGCCGCTGCTGGTGCCGGTGCTGCGGGCCGGTCTCGGCATGGCCGACGCCGCGCTCGGCCTGCTGCCCGAGTCGTCGATGGGCTTCGTCGGTCTGGCCCGCGACGAGGAGACGTACGAGCCGCGCGCCTACATGGAGTCGCTGCCCCGGGACCTGGCCGGCCGACCGGTGCTGGTGCTCGACCCGATGCTCGCCACCGGCGGCTCGCTGGAGCACTGCTGCCGGCTGCTGGCCGACCGGGGCTGCGCCGACATCACCGTGCTCTGCGTGCTCGCCGCCCCGGTGGGCATCGAGCGGCTGGCGCGGTCCGGCCTGCCGCTGCGGCTGGTCACCGCCGCGGTCGACGAGGGACTCAACGACCGGATGTTCATCGTGCCGGGCCTCGGCGACGCCGGCGACCGCCAGTTCGGCGGCATGCCCCGGTTCTGAGCCGGCCCGATCCGCCGCGCGGTCCCGCCCGGATCGGGCGGGTCCGTGCACTGGGTGCGCGCAGCGGATACCGTCTCGGGCCATGACTGGTGTTGCGCTCGCCGAAGAGCTGCTTCTCCTCGCGTACGACGACGAGACCGGCAAGGCGGCCATGCCGCGGATCAGCCTCGACCTCGGGATGGCCGCCGCGGTGCTGATCGAACTGGCCCTCGCCGGGCGCATCGCGTACGCCGAGGGATCCCTGGCGGTGCTCGACCCGACGCCCACCGGCGAGCCGGTCACCGACGGCGTCCTGGCCCGGATCGCCGCCGACACACCGCACAGCCCCTCCTCCTGGGTGCAGCGGCTGCGGCACGGCCTGCGCGACCGGATCCTCGGCGACCTGTGCCGCCAGGGCGTGGTGCGGGACGTGGACGAGACCGAGCTGGGCTTCATCCACGTGCACCGCTACCCGGTGGTGAACCCGGCGGTCGAGGCGGACAGCCGCCGGCGGCTCGCCGAGGCGCTCACCGGCTCCGCCACGCCCGACGAGCGGACCGCCGCGCTCGCCACCCTCGTCGCGGTGCTGCGGATGGAGCCGGCGCTCGGGGTGAGCGGCGCGGCCGCCGAGGATGCCCGTCGCCGGCTGACCGAGATCGCCAGCGGCGCCGGCTTCTCCGGTGAGGTCAGCCTGGAGGACTCCGTCGTCCGCCCGTCCGTCGGATTGGTCGTGGCCGCGCTGGCCCGGGCCGTCGACGCCGCCCTCGGCCCCCGCCGCTGAGCCGCTGCGCCACCGCGCGATCCACCATCGGGCCGCGCTCAGAGCCCCAGCGCGGCGGCGATCTCGGCGCGCAGCGCGGTGACCGCGGCCTGCGCCCGGCCCCGCGCCGCGGCGACGTCACCGTCCGTGACCGGCTCCACCACCTCCAGGTACGCCTTGAGCTTCGGCTCCGTACCCGACGGGCGGATCACCACCCGGGCCGCCTCGCTGCGCAGGATCACCACGTCCGCCCCGGGCAGCAGGTCCCGGGCCTCGGTGACCGGGTGCCCGAGCAGGCTGGCCGGGGTGGCGGCGCGGATCCGGGCCATCACGTCGGCGATCACCCGCAGGTCGTCGACCCGCACCGAGAGCTGGTCGGTGTGGTGCACGCCGAACTCGGCGGCCAGCTCGTCCAGCCGGTCGCTCAACGTGCGTCCCTGCGCCTTCAGCCCCGCGGCCAGCTCCGCCACGGTCAGCGCGGCGGTGATGCCGTCCTTGTCGCGTACGTGTTCGGGCGCCACGCAGTAGCCGAGCGCCTCCTCGTAGCCGAAGACCAGCGGCTGGCTCCCGTCGCCGGCCCGCACGATCCACTTGAACCCGGTCAGCGTCTCGTCGTACGGCAGGCCCCGGGCCGCGCACATCGCCCGCAGCAGGGACGACGACACGATGGTGGTGGCGTACAGGCCGATCACCCCACGGCGCATCAGATGGTCGGCGAGCAGCACCCCCACCTCGTCCCCGCGTAGCATCCGCCAGCCCGTGGCCGCGTCCCGGATGGCGACCGCGCAGCGGTCCGCGTCCGGGTCGTTGGCGACGGCGATGTCCGCGCCGGTGCTGTCGGCGAGCGCCACCAGCCGGTCCACCGCCCCGGGCTCCTCGGGGTTGGGGAAGGAGACGGTGGGGAACTCCGGGTCCGGCTCGGCCTGCTCGGGCACCACCCCCGGCACCGCGAACCCGGCCCGGGCGAAGGCCGCGGTCAGCGCCGCCGCCCCCACCCCATGCAGCGGCGTGTACGCCACCGCCAGGTCGCGCGGCCCGTCCGGCGCGACCACCGCGGCGGCCCGCTCCACGTAGGACGCCACCAGGTCGTCGCCGAGCACCTGGCCGGCCGGGCCGAGCGGCACCTCGGCCAGCGGGCCGACCGCCCGGATCGCCGCCTCGATCCCGGCGTCGGCCGGCGGCACGATCTGCGCGCCCGCGCCGAGCGGCCCGCCCAGCTCCTCGCCGAGGTAGACCTTGTAGCCGTTGTCCTGCGGCGGGTTGTGACTGGCGGTCACCATCACCCCCGCCACCGCGCCCAGGCGGCGCACCGCGTACGCCAGCACCGGGGTGGGCAGCGGTCGGGGCAGCAGCAGCGCGACCCGGCCGGCGCCGGTGGCCACCTGGGCCGTGCGCTCGGCGAACTGGCGGGAACCGTGGCGGGCGTCGTACCCGATCACCAGGGGGCCGGAGCCGCCCCGGGCGGCGAGCCAGGCGACCAGCCCGGCGGCGGCCCGGGTGACCACCGCGAGGTTCATCCCGTTCGGCCCGGCGCGCAGCGGGCCGCGCAGCCCGGCGGTGCCGAAGGTCAGCGGGCCGGCGAACCGGTCGGCCAGCTCCGGGGCGCTCGCCGGCAGCCGGTCGAGCACCGCCCGCAGCTCGTCGCGGCTGGCCGGGTCAGGGTCGTCGGCGAGCCAGCGCCGGGCTTGCTCGCGGATGTCGTCGATGTCAGTGGTGTCCGCCGGCATGCCCCTTGATAGCACGCCGGCCGATCACCACCTCCGCTTCCCCCGCGATCAGCCCGCGGCGGTGAGCTGGAACGACCGCACCATTTCGTCGAAGATCGGCTTGCTCTCCGCGAACTTCCCGTCCGTGCAGGTGAGGTAGAACGAGTAGACCTTGCCGTCGTGCACCACCCCACGCCACACCCCGTGCCGCATCGCCTCGCCCTCGCCGCAGGTGTACTCGAACTCGGCCGCCGGCTTGCCGGCGAGTTCCTGCTCGGTCATGGCGATCTGCTGGTAGGGCTTGGCGCACGACGCTGCCCGCTTCTCCAGGCCGTTCGCGGCCACCTCGGCCCAGCGCATCGAACTGCCGCCGAACTTCTCGGTGAGGATGCGCACCTTACGGCCGCTGTCGTCCGGGTCCACGTAGTCGATGTAGACGCCGCCGGTCGCCTTCTTCCAGCCCTTCGGCACCAGCACCTGGATACCGCGCGCGGAGTGCTCCTGCATCTCCACGCCGGGCCCGGCGGAAGCGGTCGTGGTGGGCTGGGTCTGCGGCGGCGTGGGTGCCGGGGCGTCGCCGCCGCTGAACAGGGCGACCGCCCCGAGCAGCAGCACCACGGCCAGCCCGCCGGCCGCCGCCAGCTGGACCTTGCGCGGCCAGCCCTGCACCGTGCCGGCGAGCTGCCTGCCGGCGTCGCGGACCCGGCCCAGCCCGCCGCCCGGGGCCCCCGTGCCGGGCGTGGTGGCCGCCGCCCACGGCTGCCCGGTGCCCGGCACCGACCACTGGCCGCCGTAGGTGCCGCCGATCCGCTGGGTGGCCTCCGGCTGGCCGCCGTACACGGTGGCCCGAGGGGCGCCGGTCGCGCCGATCCGCTGGGTGGCGTCCGCGCCGCCGATCCGCTGGGTGACCCCCGGCTGGCCGTAGGGGTGGCCGGCACTCGGCAGGGCCGGACGGCCGGTCGGGGCCGGCATCGCGCCGGTCGGGGTGTGCAGCGGCCCGGCCAGCGCGTCGGCGCTGGTCTCGTCCATCGCGGCGGCGCTCGCGGCGGCATGGCCGGGGCGAGCGCCCCGGCGCAGCGCGGCGAGCCGGTCGGTGAGTGATTCCCCGGGGGCGAGCATCGCCCGCCCGCCGATCTGCCCGCTCGGCTTCGGCTCTGGCGCGGTCGGCGGCGGCGGGGCCGGCACCGGCCGCTGCACCGGCACCACGGAGTACGGGTCGGTCACCGAGTTCACCGCGGCGGCGGTGCTGGTGAGCGGGCCGGCGAGCAGCTCGCGCAGCATCGCGCGGGCGGTGTGCACGTCCAGCCGGCGGGCCGGGTCCTTCTCCAGCAGGCCCATCAGCACCCGGGTCAGCGGCCCGCTGCGCTGTGGCGGGGCCGGTGGGTCCTCGACCACCGCGTGCATCGTCTCGATCGGGTCGCCCTTGTCGAACGGGGGTCGACCCTCCACCGCCGTGTAGAGCGTGACGCCGAGGGAGAAGAGGTCACTCGGCGGGCCGAACTCCTGGCCCATCGCCCGCTCCGGGGAGATGAAGTGGGGCGAGCCGAGCACCATCCCGGGCGTGGTGAGCTGCACGTCGGTGGGCATCCGGGCCACGCCGAAGTCGGTCAGCACGCAGCGGCCGTCGGAGCAGATCAGCACGTTGGCCGGCTTGACGTCGCGGTGCAGCACGCCGATCGCGTGCGCCACCTCGAGCGCGCCGAGCAGCGCGATGCCGATCTTGGCGACCACCCGCTGCGCGACCGGCCCGTCCTCGATCACCATGTCGGCGAGGCTGCGGGCGTCGAGCAGCTCCATCACGATCCACGGCCGGCCACCCTCGGTGACCACGTCGTACACCTGGACGACGGCGGGATGCTGGATGGCGGCGGCGGCGCGGGCCTCACGCAGGGTGCGCTCGTACATGGCGTCGCGGTCGCTGGGGGCCAGCCCGGGGGGCAGGACGACCTCCTTGACCGCCACGTCCCGGCGCAGCAGCGTGTCTGTGGCACGCCAGACCGTGCCCATGCCGCCGTTGCCCACCGCGGAGCGCAGCGAGTAGCGACCACCGATGGTGGTGCCGGGTGCCGCGCGTCCGTTGGGGGGACTGACTGGTCCGCCGCTCCACGTCGGGATCTGAGTCACAGAAAAGCCACCGGGGGATATCGAGGGGGCTGGCACACAACCCCCCTATCTTGCTGGTTCGGACGCCCGATGCGGAAGCCGACGCGGCGGACTTTGCCGAACTAGACGGTGTGTGCCCGGCGGTTCACCCCCCGTCGAGCCGCGCCGACGTAGTGTGCGGTATCCCTCACCCGCCGACGTCTCCGTGCGTCCTACCATCCGGTAATGAGTGAACGGCGGTCAAGCGAGTCCGGTTTCCCGATCAAGGGCGTCTACACGGCGGCCGACCTTCCCGAGGACCTGGACTCCCGGCTCGGCGGCCCGGGCGAGTTCCCGTACACCCGGGGGGTGTACCCGACCATGTACACCTCCCGTCCCTGGACGATGCGTCAGTACGCCGGGTTCGGCACCGCGACCGAGTCCAACGCCCGGTACCACCAGTTGCTGCGGGCCGGCACGATGGGTCTCTCGGTCGCCTTCGACCTGCCGACCCAGATGGGCTACGACTCCGACGACCCGATCGCGCACGGCGAGGTGGGCAAGGTCGGGGTGGCCATCGACTCCATCGAGGACATGCGGCTGCTCTTCGACGGCATCCCGCTGGACAAGGTCTCCACCTCGATGACCATCAACGCGCCCGGTTCGGTGCTGCTGCTGCTCTACCAGTTGGTCGCCGAGGAGAGCGGGGTCCCCGGCTCGGCGCTCAACGGCACGATCCAGAACGACATTCTCAAGGAGTACATCGCCCGGGGGACGTACATCTTCCCGCCGAAGCCGTCGCTGCGGCTGGTCGCCGACACGTTCGCGTACTGCCGCAAGGAGGTGCCGAAGTGGAACACCATCTCCATCTCCGGCTACCACATGGCGGAGGCCGGCGCGACGCCCGCCCAGGAGATCGCCTTCACGCTGGCCAACGGCGTCGAGTACGTCCGGGCCGCGCTGGCGGCCGGGCTGGCGGTGGACGACTTCGCGCCCCGGCTGTCGTTCTTCTTCGTGGCGCGGACGACGCTGCTGGAGGAGGTGGCCAAGTTCCGGGCCGCCCGCCGGATCTGGGCCCGGCTGATGCGCGACGACTTCGGCGCGAAGAACCCGAAGTCGATGATGCTGCGCTTCCACACCCAGACGGCGGGGGTGCAGCTCACCGCCCAGCAGCCCGAGGTCAACCTGGTCCGGGTGGCGGTGCAGGGGCTCGGCGCGGTGCTCGGCGGCACCCAGTCGCTGCACACCAACAGTTTCGACGAGGCGATCGCGCTGCCCACCGAGAAGGCGGCCCGGCTCGCGCTGCGCACCCAGCAGGTGCTGGCGTACGAGACGGACCTGACCGCCACCGTCGACCCGTTCGCCGGCTCGTACGTGGTGGAGGCGATGACGGCCGAGATCGAGGCGGCGGCCACCGAGCTGATGGACCGGGTCTTCGACCACGGGTCGGCGGTGGACGCCATCGAGGCCGGCTTCCAGAAGCGCGAGATCGAGCAGTCCGCGTACCGGATCGCCCAGGAGATCGACTCCGGTGAGCGGGTGGTGGTCGGGCTCAACCGGTTCACCGTCGACGAGGAGGAGCCGTACGAGCCGCTGCGGGTCGACCCGGCGATCGAGGCGGCGCAGGCCGAGCGGCTGGCCCGGCTGCGCGCCGAGCGCGACGGTGACGTGGTGGCGCGGGCGCTGGCCGAGCTGCGCACCGCCGCCGTGGGCACCGAGAACGTGCTCTACCCGATGAAGGAGGCGCTGCGCGCCCGGGCCACGGTGGGCGAGGTCTGCGGGACGCTGCGGGAGATCTGGGGGCTCTACCGGCCGAGCGATCGGTTCTGACCGGCCTAACCGACGGCCACCGGCCGCGCCCGTACCGCGCGGCGCCGGTGGCCGTCGCTGTTTCCGCAGGTCGTTACGGCGCGCGTGGAAGCGCTACAGTCGGATGCAGTTCCCGCCGCCGATCGGCGGCGCAGGCGCGGGGAGCAGGCCCGGCGACGCCGCCGGAGAGCTTCCGCGTCCCCCGGGGCGGCGTGGCCCACCGGTCACGGCGTGTGCCGGTGAGGTTTGCGGGTACGCGGACCGGGTGAACGGGGACGCACACCGTGTGCGGTCGGTCGACGCCCGAACGTGTGAGCGTCTGCGGAGCGCCGTCGCCGACAGTGGTCGGGTAATTGTCGGAGCGTCAGTTAATGGAACCGACTAATGCGACAATTCGGAACGACAAGGCTCGGGCGGGCGCTGACTTCGTGACCGCAGATTTGGTTACGCGTTGTAGGAGGTGGGGGGCAGATGACGGCGTTCGACCGCGATCTACCTGCTGTCCCGCAAATCTACGAACGCTCTCATCAGGGCATTCGTGACGCTGTGCGCTCCGATCACTACCGTAACGAGGTTGCGCAGCGTCACCGGCGGAGGTCTAGGCTGTCTGCTGTTCCCGATGATCCATCCATCACTAGTGATCGAGAATTCGACGTGACGAGTGCGTTGACGCTGCCGAACGGTAGCCAGCTGGCGTCGCCCTGGCCGGAGGCGCCATCCGGGTCCCACCCCCTGCCCTTTGAGCTCGATCATCTGCTCGCCCTCCGGGTACCCGGGCTGATCGCCACCCGCCGTCACATCCACTCGCACCCGGAACTCTCCGGCGAGGAGTTCGAGACCGCCGCCCTGATCGCCCGGGAACTCTCCCTGGCCGGGCTGCGCCCGCGGCTGCTGCCCAAGGGCAACGGGGTGATCTGCGACATCGACGGCCGGCCCGACGGCCCGGTGGTGGCGCTGCGCGCCGACATCGACGCGCTGCCGCTGGCCGACGTCAAGGACGTGCCGTACCGCTCCACCGTGAACGGCGTCTGCCACGCCTGCGGCCACGACGTGCACACCACGATCATGCTCGGCGTCGGCATGCTGCTCGCCCAGCTCGCCGAGCTGGGCGAGCTGCCCGGCCGGGTCCGGCTGATCTTCCAGCCGGCCGAGGAGATCCTGCCCTGCGGCTCGCTGGAGGTGATCGAGGCCGGCGGGCTGGACGACGTCGTGCAGATCTTCGCGCTGCACTGCGACCCCAACCTGCCGGTCGGCAAGATCGGCCTGCGGGTCGGTCCGATCACCGCGGCCGCCGACAACGTCACCGTCCGACTCGGCGGCCCGGGCGGGCACACCGCCCGCCCGCACCTGACCGTCGACCTGGTCGACGCACTGGGCCGGCTGATCACCGAGGTGCCCGCGCTGGTCAGTCGCCGGGTGCCGGCCAACAGCGGGCTGCTGCTGGTGTTCGGCCACGCCTCCGCCGGCACCCGCTACAACGTCATCCCCTCCGAGGCGTGCGCTTCCGGCACTCTGCGGGTGATGGACCGCGACACCTGGGAGCTGGCGCCCAAGATCGTGGCGCAGGTGGTCCGGGACGTCGTCGCGCCGACCGGCGCGACGGTCGACCTGGAATACCTGCGCGGTCGCCCGCCGGTCAGCAACGACTCGCGGGCCATCCAGATCCTGACCGCCGCCACCGTCGCCGCGTTCGGCCCGGAGGGCGTCGCCGAGACCCCGCAGAGCATGGGCGGCGAGGACTTCTCCTGGTACCTGGAGTACGTCCCCGGCGCCCTGGCCCGGCTCGGCGTCGGCCGGTCCGGCCCGAACGTCGACCTGCACCGAGCCTCGTTCGACGCCGACGAGCGGGCCATCCCCGCCGGGGTGCGGCTCATGGTGCAGACCGCGCTCCGGGCACTGGCGGCGGCGCAGTGACCCCGGCCGCCGTCGCCGGCTCCGCCGGCGACGGCGCGCCGACGGCGAGCGCCGCGGGCCGCCGCTGACGGCGCCGGCGGGCCAGCCACCAGACCAGACCCAGCGGTACGCCGAACACGACCAGCCAGGGCAGGATCGCCCCGAGCACGGTGAGCAGCACGGTCATCGAGGTCAGGAACACCTTCCAGCCGCCCTTCAGCCCGACCAGGAAGCCGGCGTCGGTCTCCTCCTCGGCCAGGCGGGCGTCCGGCCCGACCAGGGACACGGTGACGGTGGAGAGCGCGGTGAGGTCGGCCAGCCGGCGCTTCTTCGCCTCCAGCGAGGCGAGGTCGGCCTCCCGGCGGGCCAGCTCGTTCTCCAGCGACACCAGGTCGCTGATGGTGGTGGCCCGGGCCAGCAACCGGCGGGCGTTCTCCACCCGGGCCCGCTGGCTGGTGATGCGGGCGTCCAGGTCCACGGTTTCCTCGGTGACGTCCTCCGTGGTGATCTCCCGTCGCTGCTGGGTGCCCAGCTTCGCGATGTCGTCGACCACGGCGGTGAACTTCGCCGCCGGCACCCGTAGCTCCAGGTCGGCGGTGGCCTCCGCGGCGGAACTGCGGCGCTGGTCCCCGCCGACGAAGCCGCCCGCGGCGGTCACCAGCGCGATCGCGTCCCGGGCCGCCCGGTCGACGTCGTCCACCTGCACCCGCATCGAGCCCGTGTAGATGATGGACCGCTGGTCCACCCGCAGATCCGGCGCACCCGCGCCGGCTGGCGCCGCGCCCCGGTCGGCGCCCGCCTCCGTGCCCC
>NZ_POUB01000067.1 GCF_003236335.1 Micromonospora deserti | reverse complement strand
GGGTCAGCCAGTCCGCCATGCCCCGTACGCTATGCCCGGCCGGCAACCACGGGCATCGGGTCCGATCCCCTACCGGCCCCTGGTGTCCGCCTCGGGGTCCTCCCTGAGACGGCCGCCGGGTCAGCGGGGGCGCAGCACGAGCACCCGCCGCACCGGCGAGTCGACGGCGGGTTCGGTGGTCGGCACCGGATAGCTGGCCACCACGGTGAGCCCGTCCGCCGGGAGGTGCCCCCGGCCGGGGTCGCCGACCAGCACGTCGGCTCCGGCGGAGGCGACCCGGCGCAGGAACGGCAGCATCCGAGCCGCCATCGCCGGGCTGTAGAGGACGTCCCCGGCGACCAGCAGGTCCACCCCGGTCGGCTCGGAATCGAGCAGGTCGCCGCCGATGGCCGCGACAGCGACCCGGTTGGCTCGGGCGTTGACGGTGACCGCGGCGACCGCGTACGGGTCGATGTCGTTGGCGACGACCCGGTCGGCACCGGCGAGCGCGGCGGCGATCGCCACCAGGCCCGACCCGGCCGCCAGGTCGAGCACCCGCCGGCCGGCCGCCAGCTCGGGGTGGTCGAGCAGGTGCCGGGCGAGGGCCTGCCCGCCGGCCCAGACCGACGCCCAGTACGGCGGCGGGAGGGGGTGCCCGGCGTACGCCTCCATCCGGGCCCACCAGACGATGGCGTCCTCGGCCAGGTGCAGCCGCACCTCGGGGACGAACGGGGCGCGAGCCAGCCGGAGCCGGTCCAGCCCGGCACCCGGAGCGAGGATCTCCCGCTCCAGTTCGGTCAGCGCAGCGGCCGCGGCTACCCTCATCCGGGCAGCATGCCGCAGTCAGCCGGCCGCCGGGCGGGTTTCGCCCGTGCCCGACCCGGAGAGTTCACCGCACCGCCTGCGGCACTTCGCCCCGCAGATCGGGGTTTGGCCGGTTACTGTCGGGGAGTACAGGGCGATCATCGGCCGTGGGTCGGGTCGCCCGTGGTGAACAGGGAGAGATGCATGGCAACCGGCACGGTCAAGTGGTTCAACTCGGAAAAGGGCTTCGGCTTCATCGAGCAGGACGGCGGAGGCCCGGACGTGTTCGTCCACTACTCGGCCATCGCGACAAGCGGTTACCGGGAGCTGAACGAGGGCCAGAAGGTCGAGTTCGACGTGACCCAGGGTCAGAAGGGTCCGCAGGCGGACAACGTCCGCCCGCTCTAGGCTCCTGCCGGCGGCGGCGGCCGCGGGCCCCGGCCGCCGCCCAGCGCGTCACCTCCGCCCGCCCCGGCGCAACCGAGACCAGGTCGTCGACCTGGCGGCGTCCCGACAGCAGGGACACCGTCAGGTCGACGGCACGCGCCGGTCACCGAACGGGTAACTGCGCCGGCCGGGTCAGGCGACCAGGCGGCGGGCCAGTTCGTCGGCCACCTGCTTGGCCATAGTGGGCGGGATCGCCGCGGCGATCTTCTCCGGGGTGAGCTCGGCGAGGACGCCCGCGATGATCGCCGGCTCGTCGGTGAAGTCCTTGGTGGACAGGGTGCTCAGCGCCGTCTGCAGGGCGGTGAGCTGGGCGCCGATGCTCCTCAAGGTGGGGTGGTTCGGCACCGTCGCGCCGGTGTGGTCCTCGCCCATGGCCATCCGGGTGTAGATCTGCCCGATCGGGTTGCGCCCGTCCAGGACCGTCAGGTTCCGGTGGATGGTGGCGAGCCAGGCGTGCTCTTCGGGGGTCATGTCGTCCTCCAGGAGTCCGATGGTGGTCAGGTAGCGACGGAACAGCGGCGTCTGGTCCCGGTTCGCCTTGATCGAGTCGCGGAAGAAACTGAAGTGGGTGTGCCACAGGTGCGAGTCGTCGCCGCTGCTGCGCCGGCGCAGCCGATCCCAGCGGCGGACGACCCTACCGTCGGGTGAGTAGATGATCTCGCGGATGTCCCGGGTGTCCGGGGCGTTGGCGACGCACTGCCCCACGCACCAGGTGGAGAAGCTGTACAGGTTGTGGGTGCGGCCGCCGGAGCGGACCTCGAAGAGCCCGACATCGAGCGCCGCCGCGTCGAGGGTCAGGCCGGCGGAGTCGCGGGGCGACTCCACGACGGAGTAGTCGTTGGGCACCACCCGGTCGGAGCCGCAGTGGTAGCCGCCGCGGTGCGAGGCATCGCCGACGATGCCGACCTCGGCGGGTTCGAGATCCTGACTCCGGACGGTGTCCGGGTCGACGTTGAGGTGGGCGAGCAGCAGGCGGCGGACGGCCAACAGGTTTTCCGGTGCCCGCGTCATGGGTTTCCCCCTTGTGGATGTCGGGGGCCGGGCACGACCGTGACACCGTGTACGCGATGCGAGGGCCCACGGCAGGCCCGGCCAATGGGTGCACAGCGCCGGGCGTTGGCCCAACAATAACCCGATCGATGAATGAATGCCCAGCTCAGCGGGCGATGTTCACCTTGGAGGAGATTGTGGGCCGGCGTGGACGGTCGGCAGGAGCACCGCGGAGGGGTACTCCGGGTCGTGCAGGACCTCACGCCAACCAGCACGCAGGGTGACGGCGGTGCCGAGGGGTTCACCGGTGCCGGGGTTGCGCGCGTACCGGGGGTGGGCGCCGCCGGAGACCTGGAGACGCAGCCGGTGCCCGGGGGCGAACCGGTGAGCCGTGGGCCAGAGCTCCACCGGCACCCGCACCACCCCCGCCGGGTCGGCGCCGTATCGGCCGGGCGCCACCCGGACCAGCCCGTCGCAGACGTTCCAGGACCGCCCGCGGCGATCCACGTCGCACAGTCGCACGAAGACGTCCAGGTACGGCAGTTCGCTGCGCACGTGCACCTCGGCGCGGACCGGGCCGATCACCTCGACCGGCGCGTCCAGCGCGGCGGTGGTGAAGGTCAGCACGTCGGGGCGGGCCTCGACCGGGCGGTTGTCCACCGGCCCGGCCCGTTGGGCGACGAGCAGCGGGCCACCGAGGGAGGGTGTCGGGTCGGCCGGGTCGTACCAGAACCGGTGCGGCGCCGACGGGACCGGCGCGGCGGTGGCCAGCCCGCCGCCCGGGTGCAAATACCACCGGGTGGGCGTGGCCGGCGGGGGCCAGTCCGGCAGGTCCCGCCAGCCGCCGCCGACCCCGCCGACGTGCAGCCGAACCGGCGCCGTCCGGCTCGCCGGCCGTCCGGCCAGGTGCTCGTCGAGCCAGTCCAGGCCCTCACGCAGGGCGGCCACGAACAGCCCCGGGCTGCCGTGGGTCCACGGCCCGACGGTCAGCCGGGGGCGGGCGCCGGCGGCCCGCAGGGCGGCGAAGTCGCGCAGCTGCGCCGGCAGGAAGATGTCGTGCCAGCCACTGACCATCGCCACCGGGGCACGCACCTGCGTGATCCGGCCGGCGAACATCCGGGGCCGCCAGTAGTCGGCGTCCGGGGTGTGGTGGCGCAGCCACTCCTGGAAGAACGGCACGGTGACCCCGGTGGCGACCCGGTCGGCCTCGGCCAGCGGCAGGTGGGCCAGCGCGGCGGCCAGCCGGGGTTGGCCCCGCTTGAGCTCCCACTGCCGGGCCAGCCACGGCACGGTCTGCGCCTGGAGCAGCTCGGCCCAGGTGAGCACGGTGTCCAGCGCGAAGGACTCCCCGGCGTAGGTGGAGTCGCGGGTGGCCGAGGCGGTCACCACCGCGACCATCGCGCGCAACTCCTCCCCCGCGTCGGCCGCCAGGGCCCACTGCACGAAACCCTGGTAGCTGGCGCCGAACATGCCGAACGCCCCGGACCACCAGCGCTGGCGGCGCAACCAGTCCAGGGTGTCCAGGCCGTCCTCGCGCTCGTGCACCAGCGGGGCGAACACCCCGCCCGAGCCGTCCGTGCCCCGACAGGCCTGGATCACCACGTGAAAACCGCGCTCGGCGGTCACCCGGCCGAGCAGCCGCATCGGCCCGCCCCGCCCGTACGGGGTGCGGATCAGCACGGTCGGCGCGCCGGCCAGGTCGGGGGCGTAGTGGTCGGTGCGCAGGGGCACGCCGTCGCGGACCCGCACCCGGATGCCGCGGGTCACCGTGACCCGCCGGGCCCGCGCGGCCGGCAACCGCAGGGCGGCGGTGGCGAGTCGGGTCGCCAGCCGGTCGAGCACGCCGGTCAGCCCCGCGGGCCGCGGGACAGGGCGGCGCCGATCTTCGCGACCGACTGCTCGCGCCGCCTCTCCTGCCGCTGGTACGTCCCGTGACCTGCCACGTGCCGTCGCTTCTCCCCCGTGTCGCCCCCCGTTGCAGCATAGGAGCCCGAGCAGCAGCGCCGCCTCGGTCGCCCGCACCCCGCCCGGGCCCTCACCCGGGTCTTTCCGGCACGGGCGTCACCCCTCCGCCGTCGCCGGGCCGCGCGCCGCTGCTCGTCGCCGCTGCCGGGAGCAGACCGCCCGACGCCGGGGCGGCGGCGGGAGCCGGGGGTGGCCCTGGACCCCGCCGCCGACGCCTCAGACCCCGATGCCGCGCCAGTCGCCCCAGATCGCGAACGTCATGCCCCGGCTCGCCTGGATGTTGACGAACAGGGTGTGTCCGTCCGGGCTGAACGTCGATCCGGCGAACTCGTCGTTCGACCGGTCCGCTCCGGTGCTGCCGACCAGCCGGTTCAGCGCGATGTCGAACAGCTCACCGCGGGCGGTCAGGCCCCGAACGTAGTTGTCGTCCACGTTGTCCTCGCAGACCACGATGGTCCCGCGCGGGCTGGTGGTCACGTTGTCCGGGAAGTCGAGCACGTCCGGGCCGGGCGACTCGTAGACCAGGCGCAGCACCTGCGCACGGCAGTCGTACGCCCAGATCTGGCCGTGTCCGTTGCCGTAGCCGTCCGCGATCGGCCCGGTGGACGCCTCGGCCGGCCCACCGCCCTGGGTGGCGGTGAAGTAGACGATCCCGTCGTCGTACGCCGATCCCTCCAGCCGAGAGAAGTACGCCGCGCCGTGGGCCCAGCCCTGCCGGGCCACGTACGTCAGCGCCTCGTCGTTGCTGGTCGGCGCGACCTCGCCCGGCGTGTACGGGAAGCGGGGCGCCGCGTCGTCGATGTCCACCCACTGCACCCGGTAGGTGGCGTGCCGGCGCTGCGCCGCGGCCAGGTCGAGGTTGGGCCGGCCACGCACGGCGAGCATCTGCAGCCGGCCCCCGTCGGCCAGCCGGCCGCAGCGCATCGGGTGCCGCGGCGGCGTGTAGCGGTAGAAGCCGGACGGGTAGCCGAAGTTGTCCTCGGTCAGGTAGAGGTGCCCGCCCACCGGGTCGAACGCCACCGACTCGTGGGCGAACCGACCGGCCGCGGTGATCGGCCGCCGGTCGGCCGGCCGGTCCACCGGGACCTCGAAGATGAAGCCGTGCGGCTGGGTGAGCGGCACGTTGGAGGTGCCGGTGAAATCGGGGCCGACGTCGGGGCCGTTGACCGTCTCCTCGCAGCTGACCCAGCTGCCCCACGGCATCCGGCCGCCGGAGCAGTTCATCATGGTGCCGTTCAGGCTGGTCCAGGCCCCGCGCACCTCGCCGAACCGGGTGACCTCGACGGTGGTGGTGCCGCCCTGTGCCATCGGGTCGTACGCCAGGGAGGCGTCACCGAAGGCCGGCCCCGGATTGTTCACCTCGTGGTTGCGGACCAGCCGGACCGTGCCACCGGGGCCGCGGAAGGCGCCCATGCCGTCGTGCCGGCCAGGCAGCCGGGTGCCGTCGTCGAGCACGACGGGGAACTCGGTGTCGTGGAACGACCGGTAGCGGAAGCCTGCCGGCAGGTGCAGCCGCACCTGTCCGTCACGCAGATCCGGCACCGGGCCGAGGGCCGGGCGGGGCGCCGGGCGGCGGCCCACCGCCCCGGCCCGCTCGCGGGAGACGAACCCGAGGAACGGGCCGCCGAGCACGACACCACCGGCCGCCGCGGCGGCGCCGCGGAGCAGGGAACGCCGGTTCACTTCGGACATCGGGACTCCTTTGTCGCCGGGGTCCCGTCTGTCGGGACCGGCGCACCGGGTGATCCTCGTCACCCTCCCGCCGGGTTGGCAACCCTCGACCGCCGGTGGAATCCGCCGGATCACGCGTCGACGCGCACCCCGCTGCGGCCGGCCGCCTCGGCGCCGTCGCCGACCGCCCGGTCCCGGGTGGCCCACGCGACCATAAACACGGTGGTCCACGCCGCACCGAGCAGCACCGAGGTGGCCGTGCCGCTGGCCGTGCTCAACCCCAGGTACAGCCGCGCCCCGCCGATGCCGACCACCCCGGCCGCCGCGGCGGTCCACGCGGCCACCGCCACCGGCCAGCGGGCCCCCCGGGACACCAGCCAGGCCAGCGTGCACAGGCTCGCCGTCACCACGGCGTTCTGCGTCGGGAGCAGCACGCCGTCCTGCCCGCCGGGGCCCGCCGTGGCGGGTTCGGCCAGGTCGACCACCACGGCGAGCACCACCAGCGGCACGAACGCGCCCACCGTGCCCACCACGCTGAGCAGATCCGCCCGCCAGGGCCGGGTCCGCCAGGCCAGCACCGCGGCCACCACCGCCACCAGCACGATCAGGAACGAGCCGCGCGCCACCGAGACCACCGCGAGCGTGGCGTCGACCGCGCCCGCGGTACGCCGCTCGGCGAACCAGCCGGCGATGACGCCGTCGATCACCGCCAGCCCGCTGTGCCGGACCACCGCCTCCAGCACCCAGGCGATGGCGAACCCGGCCACGAACAGCAGCAGCAGCCCGGCGACCAGGTTGATCAGCAGCGTCCAGGCCGGCCCGACGTGCGTGGCGAGCAGGAGGAACAGCACCCCGTACCGGGCGCGCAGCCAGCGCAGCGGCGGCAGCCCGGCGGCCCGGGACAGCAGCACCCGCGCCGGGTCGGGGTTGCGTCCCAGCCACCGCCCCGCCAGCACCACCGCGACCAGCGCCGCCATCAGCACCAGGACCGCGCCGGTGGCCCGGCCGAGCAGCCGGGACACTGTGTTGTACGACTCACCGGCGAGGAACCCGACCAGCACCGACCCGCCCACCCAGGTCAGCACCCCGGCCAGGTTCCACGGCGCGAACCGCCGGTACGGCATGTTCGCCGCCCCGGCCAGCCGGGGCACCAGGGTACGGGCGAAGGCCACCCAGCGGGCGGTGAACACCCCCCGCCCGCCGAGGCGGGCGAGCATGGCGTCGGCCCGGTTCCACCGGTGCGGGCCGACCCGGGCGCCGAAGCGGCCCCCGCGCAGCCGCGGCCCGTACCGGCGGCCGGCGCGGTAGGCGAGTGTGTCCCCGGTCACCGCCGCCGCCACCATCACCAGCAGCGCCGGGCCGAGCCGTAGCGTCCCCGCGTACGCTAGGAAACCGACCAGCAGCAGGGTCGCCTCGCCCGGCACCAGCAGTCCGAAGATCACGGCGGTCTCCGCCGCGACGATCAGCGCGGCGACCAGGTAGATCAGCAGGGGCGGCAGGCCCTGCAGTGAGGTCAGCAGGTCGTGCACTCGGCCCCCATGAACACGAGGGTCAGCATGCCAGCCGTTCGAACGGCTGGGACAGGAGTTTCACCAGAGACCCGGGCCATCTGGGGGTTGACCCCGACGCGGCCCGGGCAACCGCAGACAGGAGAGTATGGAGGGTATGCAGCTTCGCACCGACCTCCGCAACGTCGCCATCATCGCTCACGTCGACCACGGCAAGACCACCCTGGTCGACGCCATGTTGCGGCAGGCCGGCGCCTACGGCGCCCGGGGCGAGGTGACCGAGCGGGTGATGGACTCGATGGACCTCGAACGTGAGAAGGGCATCACCATCCTCGCCAAGAACACCGGCGTGCGCTACCTGCCGGCGGACGGCTCCGACCCGGTGACGATCAACATCATCGACACCCCCGGCCACGCCGACTTCGGCGGCGAGGTGGAGCGCGGCCTGACCATGGTCGACGGCGTGGTGCTGCTGGTCGACGCCAGCGAGGGTCCGTTGCCACAGACCCGCTTCGTGCTGCGCAAGGCCCTCCAGGCCCGACTGCCGATCATTCTGGTGATCAACAAGGTGGACCGTCCGGACGCCCGGATCAAGGAGGTCGTGGACGACACCTACGAGCTCTTCCTCGACCTGGACGCCGACGAGGAGCAGATCGACTTCCCGATCGTCTTCGCCTGCGCCCGCGACGGCATCGCCTCGCTCACCCAACCGGCAGACGGGGCGGTACCGCAGGACAGCCACAACCTGGAGCCGCTGTTCCGCACCCTGCTCGACACCATCCCGCCGCCCGCCTACGACGAGGACGCGCCGCTGCAGGCGCACGTCACCAACCTCGACGCCTCGCCGTTCCTCGGCCGGCTCGCGCTGTGCCGGGTCCGGCAGGGCACCATCAGCAAGGGTCAGACCGTGGCCTGGTGCCGCACCGACGGCAGCACCCAGCGGGTACGCATCTCCGAACTGCTGATGACCGAGGGCCTGGAACGCAAGCCCGCCGACTCGGCCGGCCCGGGCGACATCATCGCCGTCGCCGGCATCCCCGAGATCATGATCGGCGAGACCCTCGCCGACGCGGAGAACCCGCAGCCGCTGCCGCTGATCACCGTCGACGAGCCGGCCATCTCGATGACCATCGGCACCAACACCTCGCCGCTGGTGGGCCGGGTCAAGGGCGCCAAGGTCACCGCCCGGATGGTCAAGGACCGCCTCGACAAGGAGCTGGTCGGCAACGTGTCGCTGCGGGTGCTGCCCACCGAACGCCCGGACGCCTGGGAGGTGCAGGGCCGCGGTGAGCTGGCCCTGGCGATCCTGGTCGAGCAGATGCGCCGCGAGCAGTACGAGCTGACCGTCGGCAAGCCGCAGGTGGTCACCAAGGAGATCGACGGCAAGACCTGCGAGCCGGTGGAGCGGCTCACCATCGACGCCCCCGAGGAGTACCTCGGCGCGATCACCCAGCTGCTGGCGACCCGCAAGGGCCGGATGGAGCAGCTGGTCAACCACGGCACCGGCTGGATCCGGATGGAGTGGCTGGTCCCGGCCCGCGGCCTGATCGGCTTCCGCACCGAGTTCCTCACCGAGACCCGGGGCACCGGCATCCTGCACCACGTCTTCGAGTCGTACGAACCCTGGTTCGGCGAGCTGCGCACCCGCAACAACGGCTCGCTGGTCGCCGACCGCGCCGGCTCGGTCACCGCGTTCGCGATGACCAACCTCCAGGAGCGCGGTCAGCTCTTCGTGGAGCCCGGCACCGAGGTGTACGAGGGCATGATCGTCGGCGAGAACTCCCGCGCCGACGACATGGACGTCAACATCACCAAGGAGAAGAAGCTCACCAACATGCGCTCGTCGACCGCCGACGAGACCGAGAAGCTGATCCCGCCGCGCAAGCTGTCGCTGGAGCAGGCACTGGAGTTCTGCCGCGAGGACGAGTGCGTCGAGGTCACCCCCGCCGCCGTGCGCATCCGCAAGGTGGTCCTCGACCAGACCCAGCGGGCCCGCACCGCCGCCCGCCGCAAGCACGGCGGCTGACGCCCCACGCGATGATCATGAGGTTGGCGGCGGTCACGGAGATCGACACCGCCGCCAACCTCATGATCGCCGGGAGCGGGCCCGGGAGCGTTCCGGGCCCAGGGGTCGGTTACGGTCGGAGCGTGAGGTGGGATGAGCTCGACGCCCGGCTGGACCGGATGCCCGGCACGATCTCGGCGTCCGTGGGCCGGCTCGGCGCCGCCCCGGCCTGGACCCGGCTGCCCGACGCCACCCACTACGCGGCCAGCACCATGAAACTCGCCGTGCTCGCCGCCCTGTACCGGGCCGCCGAGGCCGGCACCCTCGACCTGGACGCACCGGTCACGGTGCACAACGAGTTCGACTCCGCCCGGCCGGGCGCCCCCCGGTTCTCCTGTGCCCGGCACTACGACAACGACGACGCCGTCTGGGCGCGGGTCGGCGCCACCGCTCCGCTACGCTGGCTCGCCCAGCGCATGATCGTCCGCTCCAGCAACCTCGCCACCAACATCGTCATCGGCCACGTCGGCCTGCCCGCCGTGGCCGAGGTCTGGGCGCTCGCCGGGGCCCGGCACAGCGTCACCGGCCGGGGGATCGAGGATTTCGCCGCCCGCGACGCCGGCATCACCAACCTGGTCACCACCGCCGACCTGGCCGCCCTGCTCGGCGCGCTGGCCGACGGCGCCGACCGGCCCGGACCGCTCGCCTCCCCAGCCGGCCGCGCCGCGATGCTCGACGTGCTCGTCGCGCAGGAGCACCGCGAGGACCTCGCCGCCGGGCTGCCCCCGAGCACCCGCATCGCCCACAAGAACGGCTGGGTACGCGGCGTGCGGCACGGCGCCGGCGTGGTCTTCCCGGACGACGCTCCCCCGTACACGGTCGTCGTCTGCACCACCACCGGGCTGACAGACGGCGGGTCCACCGGCGAGGATCCCGAGGACGACGCCTGCAAGCTGATCGCGGCCATCTCCCGGCGGGTCTGGGACGCCCGGCACGACCTGGCCCCCGGCGGCTAGCCCCCGCCGCTCCGCACCGCCTACGCTGCTGGCCACCGCCGCCCCGCGAGGAGTCGCCGATGCCCCGTAGCCGAGTCCTGCTGACCGCCTTCGCCGCCGTGACCGCGGCGAACCTGCTCGCCAACGCCACCGGCAACGGCCTCGCCGAACTGCTCACCAAGCCGGTGCTGATGCCGCTGCTCGCGGCGTACCTCTGGCGGGCCGCCGCCGAACGCGGCGCCCGGCCGGAACGGCTGGTCCTCGCCGCGCTCGCCTTCTCCACCGGCGGCGACGTCGCGCTGCTTGGCGACGGCGACGGCGCGTTCCTCACCGGAATGGCGCTCTTCCTCGCCGCCCACCTGTGCTACATCGCGGCCTTCACCCGCGGCGGCGCGGCGACCGCGTTGCGCCGCCCGCCGCTGCTGGCCGTCCCGGTCGGGTACGCGGTGCTCACCGTCGCCGCGCTCGCCTGGATGTGGCCCGGCCTGACCGACGCCGGGCTGGCGGTGCCGGTGGCCGGTTACGCGGTGGCCCTGGCCGTCATGGCCAGCACCGCCGCCGGGTGTGGCTGGCGGGTCGGCCTCGGCGGCGCGCTCTTCCTCGGTTCCGACCTGCTCATCGCCGTCGGGGTGGCCGAGGTGGCCACCCCGCCCGGTCCACCGATCTGGGTGATGGCCAGCTATGCCGCCGGGCAGGCGCTGATCGTCACCGGCCGAGCCGCCCGCGACCCCGCCGCCACGCCGGTCACTCCAGCAGGTGCGCCCGCAGCGCCACGATGACCTCGTCGCCGATCCCCAGCCCGTCGCGCAGGTACGCCCCGAACGAGCCGTGCACCCGCTCCACCTCGCCGTACGCGGCGTCGAGGTACTCCTCGCGCACCTCCAGCACCGGCCGCACCGCCGCCACGTCCAGCTCGGGCTGCCGCTGCCGCATCGCCTCCAGGATCACCTCCCGCAGGCTCTCGGTCAGCGCGTTGTTCGCCAGGTAGTCGGCGCGGATCGCCGCCTCGTCCACCCCGAGGGCGTGCAGCAGCACCACGGTGAGCCAGCCGGTACGGTCCTTGCCGGCCGAGCAGTGGTACAGCAGCGGCAGGTTCTCCGGCCCGGCCGCCAGCCGGACCGTCGCGGCGAAACCCCGCCGGGCCGACTTCCCGGTGACGAACCACCGGTAGATCGCCGCCATCGCCGCCGGGGTGCCCTGCCGCGCCAGCTCCGTGTACGCGCCCAGGTCGTGCCCGAGCAGCATCGCCGAGACGTAGGTGAACACCGGATGCTCGGCGTCGTGCACCGGCAGGTGCACGACCCGGGGCTCGCCCGGCAGCCGGTCCGGCGGGGCGACCGCCTGCTCCGAGTGGTCCCGCAGATCCACCACGCAGGCCGGACCCAGCTTCGCCAGCACCGGCAGGTCCTCGTCGATCAGCCGGCCCAGTGCCGGAGTGCGGACCAGCCGGCCGGGGCGCACCCGCCGCCCCTCCGCGCCAATCAGCCCGCCCAGGTCGCGCGCGTTCGGCGCACCCACCAGCTCCCAGTCCCGCCCCATCATCCGGCCTCCCCTGTGCCTGCCCATCTGCGTATAGGGTGCCCCACATGTCGATCGCCGTGGTACGCACCCACCGGCTCACCGCCCCCTTACACACCCCGTTCGTCACCGCGCTGCGCCGGACCACCACCGTGGACACCCTGGTCGTCGAGATCGTCGACCGCGACGGCCGATCCGGCTTCGGCGAGGCGCCGCAGGTCTGGCAGGTGACCGGGGCGTGCGTGGCCGGCTCCGAGGCGTGCGTACGGGAGCTGCTCGGGCCGCTGCTCACCGGCCGGGACGCCGACGACCTGGTCGCCCGCTGCGGCGAGGTGCAGCGGGCGGTGGCCGGCAACGAGGCCGCCAAGGCCGCCGTCGACGTGGCGCTGCACGACCTGGCCGCCCGGCGCCTCGGCGTACCACTGGTGCGGCTGCTCGGCGGCACCGGCCTGCGGGTACCCACGGACGTCACGCTCGCCGCGGGCGACGCGGCCGACCTCGCGGCCGCCGCCCGGCAGCGGCTGGCCGAGGGCTTCGGCGTCCTCAAGCTGAAGGTGGGCACCGACGCCGCCGGCGACCTGGAGCGGGTCCGCGCGGTCCGCGCGGCGGTCGGCGACGGGGTGCGGATCCGGCTCGATGCCAACCAGGGCTGGACCCCGCGCGAGGCGGTCCGGGTCGTCCGCGGCATCGAGGACGCCGGGCTGGACGTCGAACTGGTCGAGCAGCCGGTGCCCGGGTGGGACCTGGACGGCCTGGCCTGGGTCAGCGACCGGGTCGAGGTGCCGATCCTCGCCGACGAGTCGGTCTACGGAGTCCGCGACCTGGTCGAGGTGATCCGCCGCCGGGCCGCTGACATGGTCAACGTCAAGCTCGCCAAGTGCGGTGGCCTGCACCCGGCCCGGACCCTGCTCGACCTGGCCGCCGCGCACGGCCTCGGCACCGTCGTGGGGTCCATGATGGAGAGCCAGGTGGGTATCGGCGCCGCCGCCAGCCTGGTCGCCGCCTACCGCACCACCGCCGTCTCCGACCTCGACGCCGCGTGGTGGCTGGCCCGGTCGCCGGTGCGCGGTGGGTTGCGTTACGACGGCGCCACGGTGCTGCTGCCCGACGCGCCGGGTCTCGGCGTGACCTCGGTGGATGAAGCAAAGGTGCAGACACATAGTTGATGGTTGTCGGAAACTTTCATAGGGTCGCGGGGACGGCGGCGCGAGCTGGGGGTGGACGTGGAGCTGCAACCGGGCCGGGAGGCCCTGGTCCGGGTCGCCGTGGCGACCCTCTGGAGCGCCCCCGAGGCGGTACGGCCGATCGACCGGCCCGCCCTCGCCGCGTGCACCGACATCCCGGCCTGGATCTCCGGCATGGACACCGACCAGCAGGTCGGCGACTGCGTCCTGAGCCAACTCCTGCTCGGCGAACGGGTACTGGTCACCGAGCTGCGCCCGGGCGGCTGGGCGCACGTGGTGGCGCTCGAACAGCCCGCCGCCAAGCTCGACCCGCGCGGCTACCCCGGCTGGCTGCCGGTCGATCACCTCGCCCCGGCCGCCCCGGTCACCGGCGCCGAACCGCTCGTGGTCGACGCCACCGTCACCGCCCTGCACACCGCCCCCGGCGGCGCGGTGGCCGTGCCCGACGTGGTCCTCGGCACCCGGCTGACACCGGCCGGGCCGGCCGCCGACGGCTGGCGGCCGGTGCACGCCGCCGGCCACGCCGACCCGCTGTGGGTGCCCACCGGCCACCTGGCGCCGGTGCCGACGATGCCCCCGTCGGCCGGTGAGGTGCTCACGGTCGCGCAGCGCCTGCTCGACGTGGTCTACATCTGGGGCGGGGTGTCCGCGCACGGCATCGACTGCTCCGGCCTGGTCCACCTGGCCTGGCGCCGGTTCGGGGTGGTGCTGCCGCGCGACGCCGACGACCAGGCCGTGGCGACCACGCCCGTGCCGCTGGGTGCGGAACGCCCCGGCGACCTCTACTTCTTCGCCCGCCCCGGGCGGAAGATCCACCACATCGGCATCGTCACCGCCGAGCCCCGCCCCGGCGACGACCGGCGGATGCTGCACGCCTGCTACCGCCGGCGGCGGGTGCTGGAGGAGCCACTGCCGGCCGAGCGCATCGCCACCCTGGTCGGCGCGCACCGGGTCTGACCCGTACGACACGAGGGGCGCTCCCGGTTCCGGGAGCGCCCCCTTCGTCGCGCGTACCCCTCAGCGGCGGGCCTCGGCCAGCTCCCGGCGACGGTCCCGGGACGACTTGACCAGACTGGCGGCGGTGGCCACCACCAGAGTGCCCAGGATCACCGTCAGCGAGAGCCAGATCGGGATGTGCGGCGCCCAGGCGACGTGCTCACCGTTGTTGATGAACGGCAGGTTGTTGTCGGCGAGGGCCTCCAGCACCAGCTTCACCCCGATGAAGCCCAGCACCACGGCCAGGCCGTAGCTGAGGTAGATCAGCCGGTCCAGCAGGCCGCCCAGCAGGAAGTACAGCTGCCGCAGCCCCATCAGCGCGAACACGTTCGCGGTGAAGACCAGGTACGGCTCCTGGGTGATGCCGAAGATCGCCGGGATCGAGTCCAGCGCGAAGATCAGGTCGGTGGTACCGATCGCGATCATCACGATCAGCATCGGGGTGAACACCCGCCGGCTCTTCTCGTGCGTGGTCAGCCTGGCGCCGTCGTAGTCCTTGGAGATCGGCAGTGCCTTGCGGCTCCACCGGATCAGCACGTTCTCGGTGAACTCCTCCTCGTCCGGCTCGCCCTGCCGGGCCAGGTTGATGGCGGTGTAGATCAGGAACGCGCCGAAGATGTAGAACACCCAGGAGAACTGCGAGATCAGCGCCGCGCCGGCCGCGATGAAGCCACCGCGCATGACCAGAGCCAGCACGATGCCGACGAGCAGCACCTTCTGCTGGTACTGCCGGGGGACCCCGAACCGGGCCATGATGATCACGAAGACGAAGAGGTTGTCCACCGAGAGGCTGTACTCGGTCAGCCAGCCGGTGTAGAACTGCCCGGCCGCACTCGCCCCGGACGCGAGCCAGACACCGGCGCCGAAGAGCAGGGCCAGGCCGACGTAGAGGCCGACCCAGAGGCTCGACTCGCGCACACTCGGCTCGTGCGGGCGCCGACCGATGATCAGCAGGTCCACGAGCAGGATGGCGGTCAGTGCGACGAGGGTCCCCGCCCACACCAGTCCCGTCACGTCCAAGTTTCATTCCTCCGGCAGACACGCAACGACGGGCACACCGTACGCCCTCGGCGGGCGCGATGTGCCGGCGACGCTGACTCTGGTGACTGTCGGAGGTCTCTTCCGCCACCGTCCCGGCAACGGGGCGGCGACCAACGGGGCCGGGTCGCGCCACCGGGGGGCCGGTGGTCGACCGTGTTGACGACTCCGTCGCGGGGGAATACTCCCCTCCTCATCCGCCATTCTCGCCCACTGCGGGCAGTGACCGCACTCCGGGTGTCCGGTGTCGTCCCCCACCCGTCCGGTGGGAATACCTCCCGGCGGTCCGGGCGACCCGGCCCGCGGACCAGCTCGGCCCCAGGCGCCGGCGGCCCACGGCCGCACCGCCCCGACCGCCGGCACCGCACCACCGCCCCGATTCCCGGCGCTGTCGCGGCCCCCGGCGCTGTCGCGATCCTCGGTGCTGGTCGTGGCCGCCGACACCGTCAGTAGGGCATCCTAGGAGGCTAGGTGTCAGGCCTTCGGCCGGCCCAGATCAACGTGGCAGGCGGCACGCCGGGCCGGCACCAGTCGCGACAACCCCAACCTTCCGCCGCCGGTCGCGATCAAGCCGGCCGGGCCCCCGCGGCGACCGGTCGGCACGGCATGGGAGGCTGCGGGCATGGTGCTTGAGGTCGCGCTCATCGACGTACTGCCCGGACACGAGGACGAGTTCGCCGTCGCGTACGCCAAGGGGCATCCGGTGCTCGCCGGCACGCCCGGCTGCCGGTCGGTGCGGATGACCCGGGGCGTCGAGTCGCCGTCGCGGTTCGTGCTGCTGGTCGAGTGGGACTCGGTCGAGGCGCACGAGCAGAACTTCCGGGCCGCCGAGCGGTTCCAGCAGTGGCGGGCGTTGATCGGCCCGTACTTCGCCAACCCGCCGCACGTCGAGCACTTCGTGGACGTGCCGGCCTGAGCCTGTCGTACCCCGCCCCTATCGTTCGCTCGTACGCGCCGGCCGCCGGTCCCGACGGGCTCGGGGGCGCCGGGCCTGGTGGCCGCGCGCGGCGTCCCGTGCCTTCGCCGGCTCGGCCCCCGGCTCAATCACCGACCCGCCGGGCCAGCGCCGCCACCGTCTCCTCGGCCGGCAGCGCCGCCTCCAGCAGCCAACCGGTGAGGCGCTCGTACCGGTCGACGTCGGTGGCGGCAACCAGGCGGACGTCGGTGGTCAGCGCCTCCAGCATCACGGTGCGCGGGTCCGCCGGGTCGGGGAAGGAGTAGCAGGAGTAGGGCGTGAGCGGCTGCACGCCGCCCCGCGGCACCACGCCCCGGGGCAGCAGCCGGATCGTCACATGGGGCAGGCCGGCCAGGTCGACCAGGTGGCGCAACTGCTTTCGCCACACCTCCTCCGGCACGTCGGCCGGCTCGCACGCCGGCTCGGCGAGCAGCGCCGTGTAGCGGGGCGGCTCCGCCCGCCGCAGCACCTCGTGGCGGGTCAGCCGGGCCCGCACGTCCGCCTCCACATCGATCCCCGGGTCGAGCAGCCGCCCGGCGGTGATCCGCAGCCGGGCGTACGCCGGAGTCTGGAGCAGCCCCGGCACGACGGCCGGCTGCCAGTCGACGATGCTCGCCGCCCCGGCCTCCAGCTCGGCGTAGGTGCGCTGCCGCTCGCCCATCTCGCCCAGCGCCTTGAACCAGCTCCGGCTGGTGGCGGCGTCGCGGGCGATCACGATCAACGCATCCCGCTGCGGCGGCGGCACCTGATAGACGTCGAGCAGGTCGAGCACGTCGGCGAGATCCGGCCGGCTCTGACCGAGCTCGATGCGGGACAGCTTCGACGTGGAGGCCCAACCGAGCCGGTCGCAGACCTGCTCCAGGGTGAGCGCTTCCCGCCGGCGCAGTTGGCGCAGCTCGGCACCGAGCCGTGCACGACGAATGACCGGACTTGTTGGCAACGGCATCCCCGCCTCCCCACCGAGGGAGAGTACGCAGGACGATCACCCAGCGCAATAGCGTGCTCGCTTACCGCAATCATCGCCTGGACCGTGCTCCGGACGGCTGCCAGGCACCGTCAGGGCCGGTACGTGCCGAAGGACCAGACGTTGCCGGCCAGGTCACGGGCGGTGTAGTCGCGGGACCCGTAGTCGGTGTCGATGGGCTGCCCGACGATCTCGGCACCGGCCGCCCGGGCTCGGCATGGTGCGCGTGCAGCTCCACGCCCTCGCCCACTCCGATCGTGCGGGTGAGGCAGTGACCGTCGAAGGTGCCGGCCACGAAGGAGCCCACCCAGTACGCGCCCCGCGCGGCGCTGGCCGGATCGACCACGTCCAGCGGAGCTCCCAGCCGAGGATGACCCGTCACCACGCCCACGACCGCGGCCCGTCGCCCCCGGGCGTGACCCGGGCCCCAGGGCGGGCCGGGGTCACGTCACGCCGGCGGCGTCCATGCCGCGCAACTCCTTCTTGAGGTCGGCGACCTCGTCACGGATCCGGGCGGCCAGCTCGAACTGCAACTCACGCGCCGCGGCCAGCATCTGGTCGTTGAGCTCCTGGATGAGCTGGGCCAGCTCGGCGCGGGCCATGCCCTCCCGGGCGGGCGCGGCAGCGCCGCGGCTGCGGCTGCGGGTCTCCTTGACCGGCGCCTTGCCACGGGAGAGCTGGCGCACCGCCCCGCCGACCCGCGAATTCTCGGTGTCCTCCGCCTCACGGTAGATGTCGTCGAGGATGTCGTGGATCTTCTTGCGCAGCGGCTCAGGGCTGATGCCGTGCGCGTCGTTGTGCGCGATCTGCTTGGCCCGCCGCCGGTTGGTCTCGTCGATCGCGGCCGCCATCGACGGAGTGATCTTGTCGGCGTACATGTGCACCTGGCCGGAGACGTTCCGGGCGGCCCGGCCAATGGTCTGGATCAGCGACCGGCCGCTGCGCAGGAAGCCCTCCTTGTCGGCGTCCAGGATCGCCACCAGCGACACCTCGGGCAGGTCGAGACCCTCGCGGAGCAGGTTGATGCCGACCAGCACGTCGTAGTCGCCCTTGCGCAGCTCGCGCAGCAGCTCGACCCGGCGCAGGGTGTCGACCTCCGAGTGCAGGTAGCGCACCCGGATGCCGTTCTCCAGGAGGTAGTCCGAGAGGTCCTCGGCCATCTTCTTGGTCAGCGTGGTGACCAGCACCCGCTCGTCGCGTTCGGTGCGCACCTTGATCTCGTGCATCAGGTCGTCGATCTGGCCCTTGGTCGGCTTGACCACCACCTCGGGATCGATCAGGCCGGTGGGCCGGATCACCTGCTCGACGAACTCGCCCTGGGCCTGCTCCAGCTCCCACGGGCCGGGGGTGGCGGAGAGGAAGACCATCTGGCCGACCCGCTCCAGGAACTCGTCGAAGCGCAGCGGCCGGTTGTCGGCGGCGCTGGGCAGCCGGAAGCCGTGGTCGATCAGCATCCGCTTGCGCGAGGCGTCGCCCTCGTACATGCCGCCGATCTGCGGGATGGTCACGTGGGACTCGTCGACCACCGTGAGGAAGTCGTCGGGGAAGTAGTCGAGCAGGCAGTGCGGCGGGCTGCCGGGCAGCCGGCCGTCGATGTGCATGGAGTAGTTCTCGATGCCGGAGCAGAAGCCGACCTGGCGCATCATCTCGATGTCGTAGGTGGTACGCATCCGCAGCCGCTGGGCCTCCAGCAGCTTGCCCTGCCGATCCAGCTCGGCCAGCCGCTCGCCCAGCTCGGTCTCGATGTCGCGGATGGCCCGCTCCATCCGCTCCGGACCGGCCGCGTAGTGCGTGGCCGGGAAGATCAACAGGTGGTCGACCTCCCGGACCACGTCGCCGGTGAGCGGGTTGAGGTAGTAGAGCTTCTCCACCTCGTCGCCGAAGAGCTCGATCCGCACCGCCAGCTCCTCGTACGCCGGGATGATCTCCAGCGTGTCACCGCGGACCCGGAAGGTGCCCCGGTTGAAGGCCATGTCGTTGCGGGTGTACTGGATGTCGACCAGGCGGCGCAGCAGCTGGTCGCGGTCGAGCTCCTGCCCGACGGCGACCCGCACGGCCCGGTCGAGGTACTCCTCCGGGGTGCCCAGGCCGTAGATCGCCGACACCGTCGCCACCACCACCACGTCACGGCGGGTGAGCAGTGACATGGTGGCCGAGTGGCGGAGCCGCTCGACCTCCTCGTTGATCGAGGAATCCTTCTCGATGTAGGTGTCGGTCTGGGGGATGTACGCCTCGGGCTGGTAGTAGTCGTAGTAGGAGACGAAGTACTCGACCGCGTTGTGCGGGAGCAGCTCGCTGAACTCCTTGGCCAGCTGGGCGCAGAGGGTCTTGTTGGGGGCGAGCACCAGGGTCGGCCGCTGCAACCGTTCGACCAGCCACGCGGTGGTGGCGCTCTTGCCGGTGCCGGTCGCGCCCAGCAGCACCGTGTGGCGGTCGCCGCGTCGGACCCGACGCTCCAGGTCGTCGATGGCCGCCGGCTGGTCGCCGGCCGGCTGGAACTCGCTGACGACCTGGAAGCGGCCGTCGAGCCGGGGAATGTCGAGCGCCATGACCACCACGGTACGCCGGGGGTCCGACACTCCGGGCCGACTACCGTCGGTCCCTGATCGGCTTCGATATTCCCATTGTGTGGCACATCTCACCGGGCTAGGCTCTCATCGTAGGCCGCTCGCGGCGGCCGACCGGGCCGGTGGCCAGGCCGTCACACGGCCGGCCCGCCCCCGGCGCAGGGGTCGCAGCACCTGGCACGCCCGGAGTGCGCACCCGATGTGGTCGCGCTCGACGCGCAGACCGGCCGCCGCGAGCGCCCCTATTCGTCACCCCGGCGCGGTGAGTCGCGTTCAACCACCCGTGGAGACCTCCGCCGCCCGGGCACCCGGCCCCGATCCCGCCGTCCCGTCCCCGCCGCGTCCACCGCGCGGCGACGCCACCACGGGCACGCTTCCCCGGGTGGTCACCCATCGCCGCACCACCCTGGTGGTGCTCGCCGGGGTGGCGGTGCTCTCCGCCGCCGCGCTGGTGGTGGGGCTGCTGAGCTGGGCTCC
>NZ_POUB01000066.1 GCF_003236335.1 Micromonospora deserti | reverse complement strand
GTGCTGCTGGCGACGGGGGGCGGGGTCACGGTGATGCGGGACCGGATCGAGCTACCGGCGGAGACAGCGGCGATAGTGGCGCTCTGAACTCCTGGCAAATCTGAACGGTATCGGTCGGCGGTAGACGGAATGGCAGCTGAGGGCACCGCGAGGCAGGTCAGTCCTAGAATCTGCCAGTTCCCTCATCGACTGATGACGAGGTCGCTAGGGTGGCCGAACCGCCGGTAAGGTATACCGAGGTGTGTCGGGCTCGGGCCTTCATGGCCGTGCGGACTCGTGGAGCGACGGTGTCGGGCAGACGCTGCTCGGCCGCTTGAGGTGAGCAGAAGGCGATGTCTTCCAGCTCTTGTCCGGGCAGGTCGAAGCCGTCCAGGTCGCTGACGGTCCCGCAGTCGAAGGTGAAGTGGATGAGGGCGCGTGGCCGGTGCCCGGCAGGCGGTGCCCAGTCCACGACGAGCAGGTCGCCCACCGCGACGGCGGTGCCCAACTCTTCGCGAATCTCGCGCGTGCAGGCATCACCAGGCCGCCCTGTCCGGCGCCGGCTGCGGCGACGCCCACCGTGCCGAGGAACTGACCGACCGGGCCGCCGGGATCGCCGCCCAGCTCCGGGGCGGCGCCGCCGCGCGCTGGTCGACGCCGACGCCGTCGCGCCGGCTGGTGCCGGCCGGCGGCGCGTACGGTGATCGCCGAGGTCGCCCGGGGCCACCCGGCGCTGGCCGGCGTGGCGCGCCTGGCGACGCTGGTCGGCCTGACCCGGTGACCGGGCCGCGCCGAGCGGGTGGTTGGCCTACTGGCCGAAGGTGGCGCGCAGGTTCTCGTTGATCAGTACGTTGAGCCGCTTGCGCAGGTGCCCGAGCAGCGACGGGTCGGGTAGGGGCCCGGCGACCAGGAGCCTCCAGCGCAACTGGGTGCCGCCACCACTGTCGGACGCCAGGTGGAACTGCACCTGGGCATCCGGTCGCCGTGGCCACAGCGACGACCAGACGACCAGGTGCGGGCGCTCGGCGCGCAGGATCCGCGGTGCCTGCTCATCGTCGAGCAACCGCAGCCAGGGACGCGTCGGGTCGCGGTCGGGCGTGGCGAGTGCCTCGAAGACGACGGCCGGCGGGGGCGGTTGGCCGCGCATGCGGTTACCGGCTTCGAGCATGCCTCACAGTAGACGTGGCGGCGGGTGCCCATTGTTGGCGAGGGGCGCGAGCCGGTATCCGTATGTTCATGGTTGATTGCCTTGAGGGGTGGGCCGAGAACCCGGTGCGCGGTCCGTGACTAGGGTCGCGAACACCACGATGTTTTCCTTGTACGACTTCGCTGCCTTGTCGTAGCCGCCACCACAGGTAATCAACCGGAGCTGCGCCTTGCCGGTGTGACCGTAGACCAGGTTCAGCGGGAGCTTCTTCTTCGGGTAGCGAGCCACCCCGTCGACGGTGAAACTGGCCTTCTTCCCGTCTTTGCGGAGCACCTCGATGGTGTCTCCCGGTTTCAGCGCGCCGAGGCGGAAGAAGACGGCCCGCCCGGTGACCCGTGAGTCGACGTGGCCCACCACCACCGCGGTCCCAACCTCGCCGGGGCTTGGTCCCAGCTTGTACCACCCGGTCGTATGGGGCTGATTCAGCGGCGGGACGGCGATCTGCTGGTTCCGGTCCAGTCCGAGCGGAGCCGTCGGCGCGTCAACGCCGATGCGCGGGATCTTGATGCGGGTGGGTTGCGATCGCGGCATCCCGGTCAGACTCGGTGAGGGAGACGGGCGGGTCGCGGCGGACCGGCGATCGTCGTCGGGGCGGCCGGGAGCATTACGCGCCTCGCCGTGGTTCGCCCCGGTGGTCGGCGACGCGTTGGCTTCGCTCGGCGTCGGCTCTGGTGTGGTGGGTTCGTCCGCCAACGGTGACAGCAGGGACTGCGGTGCGGCGGCGGGGTCGGGCTGTGGCGGCCCGACCGGATCAGGAGCCGTGGCCGCGAGCGCGACCAGTCCTGCTCCGGTGAGGGTTATAAGGACGACCAGGACGAGGCCAGCGGCACGCCACGGGAAACCGTGGCGACCGCTGGCGCTCCTGGCCGCCCTAGGCGACAGTGCCATTGGCGGACCGCCGGCGCAGTAGTGCGATGCCACCGAGCACGCCCACGCCCATCATGCCGGCACCGGCCGCCGTCAGAGCACCGGTGTTGGTGTCGGCGAGCGCGCCACCGTCACCGGCCGCGACACCGGCCGTCTTCGGCAACACCCAAGCTCCGTCCGGATCCGCGTACGCGGCGGTGTTGCCGGCAGGCTGGCCCACCGGCGAACCAGTCCCGCCGATACCGGCCTCGGCCATCCTGAGGAGGTCGCCGAGCAGACCAATCTCCACGTCCACCTCCACCTCGAGGTCCCGGATGCAGACGACGATGGACTGGGTGTCGATTACGTTCGCCGCATTGCTCTCTGCGTTGAGGTTGAAGGTGACGACACTGTCCTTGATGGTGTTGTCCTTGATGATCTGGGAGATGTTCTGCTCGTTGATCTGCTTGTTGGTCGCGCAGGTGACTCCGTTACCCACCTTGTCGCGCAGGTTGAACGTCTTTGGCTTGTCGTCTGACTTGTTCTTCGACTTCTGCCCCTGGTTCGAGGCGATGGGCTCGTTAAGTTCTCCGTCACTCGCGGCGAGCGCGGTGGCGGGCGCAGCGAGCAGCAGGGCGGCGCTGCCCAGCACCACCCCGCCGGCAAGCTTGGTCAAAAACCTCATCGACATGTTCCTCACTCCCTTTCGGGTCGGCTCAGGAGGACGAGCCATGACGAACATTAGGCGGATTCACATGAAACAAGAGGATTTTCCAGCTTTCGTAACATCTAGACCTTGAGATGCTATAAGTAGTTAATTCATGTCTTCTGGGGGATATGCGGCGCAGCCCAAGGGGCGCGCTGGTGCTCGGCCTCGACCGGCCCACCCCGCCGGTGGCGCCGGTGGCCGGGCTGGCGCGGCTGGGACGAGGTGGAGGGAGGGGCCACGCGGCCGGGGCCCTCCGTATCAAACGAGGTCGTACCGGTTGATCTCGACCGTGGCGCGATCCCGACCCTCGAACACGTTCTCGGCCGAGGTGGATGCCTTCCACTCCGTGCCGGTGTCGAGCAGGTTCACGAAGAAGTCCTTCGTCAACGTCCCGGGCCGGTCGGAGAAGACGCCGTGGCGTGCGTGCCCCGCGTTGGCGTTCAGAGCCCGCATGCCGCCGAGCAGGACTGTCATCTCGGGAGCGGTCAGCGTCAACAGGTTGGCCCGGTCCAGCAGCAGGGTCTCCGGCGACAACTTCTGTCCGGCTCGCAGGGGGCGGGCGGTATGCCCGCCATCGCCCGTCAGGTCCAGGGGGCGGTCGGGTACCAGGGGATGATGTCGCGGCGGGCCAGCAGGCGGACGTCCCAGTAGAGGAACGTGAAAGCGCCTGCGACGAGGAACGCGGCCCCGGTGATCGCCGCCAGCCGGGTCGGGCGGGCGGCGAACCAGGTCTGCAGCCTGCTCCCGGCGAACCAGGTCAGCAGCAGGAACAGCACGGCCATGATGACGATGTTGCCGATCGACTGCAGGGTGAACGCCGCCGCGCCGTACAGCGGGTTGCCGCTCTCCGCCGCGTCGCGGAACATCTGCCGGAACAGCGCGAACGGCCGGCCGATCAGGAAGCCGGCGATCAGCGCGCCCATGAAGACCATCGGGGCGTTGGGGTGGCGCCGGGCGATCCGGGCGAACGGGTCGGGCACCACGCCGAGCGCGGCCAGGCCCAGATAGATCATGATCAGTCCGATCACGCCGAAGACGACCATCGCCTGGATGCTGCGTGGGGACAGGCCCCCGGCCGGGTTGGCGGCGGTGGAGAACTGCGGCATCGACGTGCCGACGACGCCGACGACCGCGCCGTACGCGGCGGACACCGCGATCATGCCCATCGACATCCAGCCCAGCGGCTTCAGCGGCTGCACGAACCGGTTGAGCCGACCGCCGGCGGTGCCGGTCAGCGGAGCGAGCGCCCCGAAGGCGGCGATGTTGCAGGCGGTGAACGTGCCCGCGATGCCGGAGACGAAGGCGAAGAGGATCCCGGCGACGATTCCCTGCAGGGGCGTCTCCTTCGCGTCGTGGCCGAGCAGGGTGTTGGCGACGTTGTCGCCGATGGTCCGGTCGACGAACTCCGCCGACCAGATCACCGTCAGCAGGAACCCGCCGAGCACACTGAGCAGGATGATCAGCCCACGGCGGCGCGGGAAGTGTCCGTTGACGAACGTGGACGTACCGGTCGGCGTTGTCTGCGGCCCGATCCGGACGGGCGCCTCGGGTCGGGGAGAGGACCTGTGGGTCTGCGTCACGTGCGCTCCTCGCGATGGCGGACGGACCGGACGGGGCGACGACGCCGCGGCCGGTGCGCGACACCGGGCCGGCTCGTCTCGTCTCGGTGGGTTGCCGGATCGTGCCGGTCGATGTCCGCGTTTCATCATCGGGCGGTTCCGGCCGTCCGGGTTCTTCCGTCGTGCGCACTCGCACTCGCGGTCGCCAGCCGGACGGCGGTCAGCGCGATCCGGTGCTCAGGGCAGCGGCCACTCGTGTACCGGGCGGTTGCTGTGCATCAGCGTCACGTAGTGCCGGACCACCTCGCGCAGCGCCGCCGGCCGGTCGAGGTGGTCGGCGGACTCCAGCCGGTGCAGCGTCTCCACCTGCCAACTCGCGCCGTTGCGCCCGGTCAGGCAGCGCTGCTCGACGATGCCGAGCAGCCGGTCCCGCTCGTCCGGGTCGAGGCCCCAGCGGTCCAGCCCGTGGTGGGCCAGCGGTAGCAGCCGGCGCAGCACCAGCTCGGTCACCGGCAGGTAGCCCAGGCCCGGCCAGAAGACCTGCGCGTCGATGCCGTGGCGCGCGCAGCTGGTGAAGTTCTCCTCCGCGGCGCTGAACGACATCTGCGACCACAGCGGCCGGTCGGCCTCGGCCAGCGCCCGGACCAGGCCGAAGTAGAACGCGCCGTTGGCGATCGTGTCGAGCACGGTCGGCCCGGCCGGCAGCACCCGGTTCTCCACCCGCAGGTGCGGCCGGCCTCGCAGCACGTCGTAGACCGGCCGGTTCCACCGGTAGACGGTGCCGTTGTGCAGCCGCAGCTCGGCCAGCTTGGGCACGCCGCCCGCGGCGAGCGCCTCGGCCGGGTCCTCCGGGTCGCAGACCGGCAGCAGGGCGGGGAAGTAGCGCACGTTCTCCTCGAACAGGTCGAACACCGTGGTGATCCAGCGTTCCCCGAACCAGACCCGGGGGCGTACGCCCTGGGCCTTGATCTCCTCGGGTCGGGTGTCGGTGGCCTGTTGGAACAGCGGGATGCGGGTCTCGCGCCACAGCTCCCGGCCGAAGAACAGCGGCGCGTTGGCGCCGAGCGCCACCTGGATACCGGCGATCGCCTGCGCGGCGTTCCAGTAGTCGGCGAACTGGGCCGGGCTGACCTGGAGGTGGAACTGGGTGCTGGTGCAGGCCGCCTCCGGGGTGATGGTGTCGGCGGTGACCGCCAGCCGTTCCACCCCGTTGATGGCGATCCGCAGGTCCTCCCCGCGGGCGGCGAAGATCTGCTCGTTGAGCAGCTCGTAGCGGGGGTTGGCGGACAGCGTCGCCGCGGTCAGGTGCTCGGGGCGCAGCGTCGGCAGGATCCCGATCATGACCATGTGCGCGCCGACCGCGCGGGCCTTCTCCTCGGCTGCGTTCAGGCTGGCCCGGACGTGCTCCTCGAAGTCGGCGGTGCCGGTACCGGCCAGCCGGCGGGGCGCCACGTTGATCTCCACATTGAACTGGCCGAGCTCGGTCTGGAAGCTCGGGTCGGCGACCGCCGCCAGCACGTCGGCGTTGCGCATCACGGGCATCGAGTCGTCGTCGACCAGGTTGAGCTCGATCTCCAGCCCGGTCATCGGCCGGTCGACGTCGAAACGGGACTCACGCAGCATCTCGGCGAAGACGTCGAGACAGCGGCGTACCTTCTCCCGGTAGCGGGCCCGATCCTCGCGGCTGAAGGTCCGCACGCCGACTTCCTCGCCCATGGTCACCACCCTGTCACCGCTGGTCTCCCTAACCTCGCACGTCCCACCGTGCCGGGGAAGCCCGACGCTCCCGTCATCTACCCGCGCCGGCCGCGGTGATCCCCGTCGCGTCCCGGCCGGTCGGGCCGGGCGGGCCGCTTACCACGGCTAACATGGCCGCGTCGGAAGATGGGGGAGCGGTTCATGCGCGCGAAGGTGACCCGACTGTTCGTGGTGGCGGCGATCGCCGAGGCGGTCTCCTGGGCCGCGCTGCTGGTCGGCATGGCGGTCAAGTACGGCCCGCCCGCGAACGAGGTCGGTGTGCAGGTCTTCGGGCCGATCCACGGCGGCCTCTTCATCGCCTACGGCGTGCTGGTGCTGGTCGTGGCCCGGCTGCGGCGGTGGAGCCTGCCGGCGACCGGGCTGGCGCTGGCCTGCGCGGTGCCGCCGTTCGCCACCCTCGCCTTCGAGCGCTGGGCTCGGCGGCGCGGGATGCTCAACCCCGTCGGCGAACCCGTCCGCGAGGCCGCACCGGTCGGCTGACCGGCGCGGGCGCCGCAGAGCTATCGCCGGGTGGTGGCTGGCCCGGCGGTGGTCAGGTGAGCGCGGAGCAGGCGGCCAGCGCGGCGATCAGCGCGGCCCCGAGTGCCGCCTGCAGCAGCAGTGGCGGCCCGAGGTGGGACCAGAGGGTCGCGGTCCGCGGGGTGAGCAGCTGCCCGGTGGTGAGGTTGACGATCCGCTCGATCCGTGGCGGCAGGTCGGGATCGCGTTGCGGGCGCAGGGTGAGCTGCACGTGGTCCGCCGGGTGCAGGGCGCTCTGCGGCAGGTGCCCGTGCAGCTCGACCTCGCACAGCTGACCGGCGGTGTCGCGCAGCCGCACCGGGGTGACCAGGTACTCGGGGCCCTTCTTCAGTTCCTTGAAGCGGCGCCGCGGGCCGCCGGAGCCGGCCGACAGGAGCGAGCGAAGCGCGGCCACCAGCAGGCCCGCCACCCCGGCCGCGGCGAGCACCACGACCAGCACCGGTTGGCCGATCCGCAGCTCACGGGGGTAGCCGTCGAGGAGCCGGATGATCCGCCCGGTGACGATCCGGTCGGTGGGATGGGCGATCCGCCGGAATTGCAGGTCGCTGTCCATGTCCACCACCCAGAGTCCGGCTCCCTTCACTGATTGTATCGGTCGGCGAGGTTGAACGACGTGAATGAAACCTGGTCACGTGGTTCAGGGGCGGCCAGGTGACAACCGGACCGGCGCGGGTATGCGTAGGGCCGAGCTGGAAAGGGGTCGAGCATGCAGCTGTCCTTCCTGCGCCCGCTCTACGACCGGCCGGGCCCGTGGTGCTCGGTCTACGTGGACGCCTCCGCGAACACCGAGGACGCCCACCCGGCGCTCGATCTGCGGTGGCGTGGCCTGCGCGACCAACTTCAACAACAGCGCGCCGACCTCGCCTCGATCGAGGCGATCGAGGCGGTCGTGCGGGGCCACGACCCGATGGCGGGGGACTACGGCCTGGCGATCTTCGCCACCCGGGGTCGGGTGGTGCTGTCGGAGTACCTGTCCGCGCCGCCGCTGCGCGACCTGGCCGCGTTCAGCTCCCTGCCGCACGTGATGCCGATGCTGGCCCAGCGGGGTGAGCAGGTGGCCTGGGTGCGGGTGCTGGCCGACCGGGCCGGGGCGGACGCGATGGCGGTCAGCGCCGGCGGGGTGCCGCGCCGGGCGCACGTCGCGGGCCGGGAGAGCTACCAGTTGAGCAGGGTGAACCCCGGCGGCTGGTCCCAGTCCCGGTACCAGCGGGCGGCGGTGGAGGCATGGCACCACAACGCCGGCGATGTCACCGCGGCGACGGTGGAACTGGCGGACCGGGTCGGCGCCGACGTGGTGGTGGTGGCCGGCGACGTGCGGGCCACCGGCATGATTGCCGCACAGCTGCCGGAACGCTGGCAGGACGTGCTGGTTCGCACGGACGCCGGCAAGCGGGCCCGCGGCGCGGACCAGACCCTGCTGGACGACCTCACCGTGCAGACCATCGCGGAGGTGGCCGACCAGCGGATCAGCCGGGCGTTGGACCGGTTCGGGATGCAGGAGGACGTCGGCGCCGGGCTGGGCGCGGTCGTCGCCGCGCTGCAGCGCAACCAGGTCGACACCATGCTCATCGTCGACGACCCGTCGGCCACGGGAGAACTGTGGATCGGGCCCGAGCCGACCGAGATCGCCACGGACCCGGGGCAGCTGACCGCGATGTCGGTGGCCGACCCGGAGCAGGTCCGCGCCGACGCGGCACTGGTCCGCGCGCTGGTCGGCACCGACGCCGAGCTGACGGTGCTCGGGCCGGACGAGGCGCCGGAGCTGACCGACGGTGTCGGGGCGGTGCTGCGGTACGTGGACGCGGGCACCCCGGGGCGTGGCATTGGCTGAGCGGACCGTTGCCGACCTGGTGGTCGATCGGCTGCGGGCGGCTGCGACACCCTGCTGATGGTGGGCACGAACGACCCGTGGACGGACTACTTTCCGGTGCCCGGCCAGGTCTGCGCGGTGCAGGCGCGGCTGCTCGTGCCGGAGTCCCGCCGCCCTCCTCGCCGCAGCTGCGGGTGGCGCGGCTCGGGCGGAACACGTACCGGGCCGTCCGGCGGGTCGCGGCAGGATCGCGGCGGACGGTGCACCCAGGCCCTTCGGCCGGTGCCGGCGGGAAGCCGCCGGTCTCGGCGTGCCGTCGTCGAGCGGCTGGGGCGCGGGCCCGCGCGGTGGCAGAACGGCGAAACCCACCCCTGCCGGGACGGCGGGCCCAGCCGGGACGGGGAGATCGGCACACCTCGGCACCGGCGAACCGCCAGAGATCCTCGGATTACTCCCGCCCGGTGAAGGATGCCCCGTTTGAACCGCATCGGGACGGGAAGCCGGGTCGCGTGGTGAGCGAACGAGGCAAGGTGGGGCCGGTGCACAAGGTGCGCGAGGGGCTCACGGCCGAAGGTGCCGGCCTGGCCGGAGATCGGGTGGTGGCGGCCGGCAGCACGGCGCGGGTCCTGGTCGCGGTCACCGCCCGGGCATTGCGCGGCGTGGACTGCGCCGATCTGGGCCACCCCGGCCCGCTGTCGCGGTTCACCGGCGCGCCCGAACCGGTGCGGCGGGCGGCGGTCACCCGGGCGGCCGGTCGGGCGGCGCTCACGCCGGGGCAGACGGCGGAGGTCGACGCGGCACGGGTGGCCGGCTGGTTCGTCGACCAGTACCCGCGCCGCCGATACCCGGGGGCCCTGCTCGGCTCCCCGCACGGTGCCGGGGCGCACCTGGCGGTGGCGCTCGGCGTGCCCTGGCTGCCTGCCGGGTTCGAGATGACGGTGCACTGGGCGCAGGGGGCGGTGGACCGGCCGCGGGCCGCCCTGGACCACGGCGCCGCGCTCACCGCCCGGCTCCTGGCCGGCAATCCCGACCTGCACGTACGCCAGGTGCACTGCCCCGCCAGCCGGGGTGCGCTGGCCGGCGTGACCGTCGCGCTCGCAGCCCGGTGGCGGTCCCTGCCCGCCGCGTACACCCGGTTCCTGGCCGACCGGCTGGAGCCCGGCGCCCCGGTGCTGCTGCTGCGCGACGCCCGCTCCTGGCCGGTGTTCGACTCCGCGCCCGGCCACAGCTTCCAGGTCGGCTGCCCGGCCAGCGGCCTGGACCCGGTGGACTTCCACCCGGACAGCCACGCCCTGCGCCAGGTGCTCCGCTCGGCCGGTGGCGACGGGGCGTACTGGGAGCCGCCGGAGGTCTCCTCCCCGCCCGCCTCCGCCGAGCACGGCGTGGAGTCCGGTTTCGAACTCAGCGCCCGGGAGTGGACCGGGCGGCACGGGCATCCGCTGCACCGGGTCCTGTTCCCGCAGCCGGAGGCGTTCAGCGCGGCCACCGCCGACCTGTACCGGCGCTGGCTGCGGGCGGCCGGCAAGACCGGCGACCGGCTGGTGGTCGAGTGCGGCCGGCTGCTCGACCCCTGGCAGGTGGTCCGCGCCGGGATGGTGCCGTACTGGTGCGAGAACGCCACCCGCCGCAGCGTGGAGGGGGTGGAGTGGTGGCTCGCCGGGAGCGAGCCGTTCAGCTCCGTGGACGTGCTGCCCGAGCCCCCGGGCATCCGGTCACCGGCCCTGGCCGGGCTGCCGCAGTGGCTGGCGGTCGCCGGGTTCGGCCGCCGCCGCCGGGCGCTGGACCGCACCACCGCCCGGGGCTACCCGGTCACCTCGGTGCCCACCCGCCGGGCCACCGAGGTGCTGCGGGCCCAGCCGTACGACCTGCCGACACCAGCCCCGCTGACCCTGGCCGATGCCCTGGACACGCTCCGCGACAGCGGCATCCACCAGGGCTTGCTGGTCTGTTGAGACCGGCCCACCGAAACATCCTCGCGAACCCTGGGTCCCGTGATTGAGTACCTACGGAGCGGGAACACCGCTGGCTGCGACGGCCTGATCATGCCGTCCGGTGCGGCGTCGTCGCCCGTTTGCATCCCAGTCATGTGACCCACTTCCGGCCCGGTGCGTGGTACGACCACGCACGACCGGTTCTGCGAATCCGGGCGGGGGACCTTCCTGAGGGAGGCGCGGATGTTCGGACAGACCAGCACGACCACACCACCACCCACCGATCGGGGTCTGGAGGACCTTGACGCGGCGGCGCTGGCGTACGCGGCACGGATCGAGGGACTGCCGCCCGAACGGCGGCAGGAGGCCCGCGACGACCTGGTCCGCTTCGCGCTGCCGTTCGCTGGGCGGCTGGCCCGCCGGTACCGCGGGCGGGGGGAGCCGCTGGAGGATCTGGAGCAGGTCGCCCGCCTCGGCCTGGTCAACGCGGTCGACCGGTACGACCCGGAGCGGGGCTCGTTCACCGCGTACGCGGCGATCACCATCGTGGGTGAGATCAAGCGGCACTTCCGGGACCGCACCTGGGGTGTGCACGTGCCCCGCCGGCTGCGCGACCTGATCCTCGAGGTGGGGCAGGCCACCGCGGCGCTGACCAGCGAGCTGTCCCGGGCCCCGACGGTCGCCGAGCTGGCCGAGCGGCTGGAGACGCCGGAGGAGGAGATCCTCGCCGCGCTGGAGTCCGCCGCCGGCTACAGCCCGGCCTCGCTCAACGCTCCGGTCGGCGGGGAGAGTTCCGCCGAGTTCGGCGATCTGGTCGGCGAGTCGGACAACGCGCTGGAATCGGTCGACGACCGGGTGACCGTCAGCGGGCTGCTGCACCGCCTGCCGTGGCGGGAGCGGCGGATTCTGGCCATGCGGTTCTACGGCAACCAGACCCAGGCCGAGATCGCGGCCCGGTTCGGCATCTCCCAGATGCACGTCTCCCGGCTGCTCTCCCGGGCACTGACCTGGCTGCGGCAGGCGATGCTCGCCGACGCGCCGCCGCCGTGGCAGAACGGGACGCCCGAGGTCGATCCGGCGAAGACCCGGATTTCGGTGCGGCACAACGGCGATCGGGTGGTCGTGGAGGTCGGCGGTGAGGTCGACCGGGACGGTGCGGACCAGTTGCGCAAGGCGATGCTGGCGGCGGTGACCGGCCAGCCCGCCGAGGTGGTGGTCGACCTGGTCGGCGCGGGCGGCTTCGACGCTGGCGGGATCGCCGCGCTGATGGCCGGCCGCGAGGCGGCGGCCCGCACCGGGGTGCCGCTGCGCCTGACCCGGGTCCAACCGGCGGTACGCCGGTCGCTGACCGCCGCGGGGCTCACCCCGGCCGGGGAGGGCTGACCGCGGACGACGGAGCCGGTCGGCTCGGCGGTCCGTGCGGGCTCGTGGTGGCCCATGCCATGCGGAGCCGGCGGTCCCTTGCGGGCTCTTCGGCGGCCCCACGCGGGCACGTCATTGGTCAGTTCTCGGTGGTGTCGCCGTGCCCGCGCGGGTGCCGCCAGCGGTCGTTCTCCTGCGGCTCCCGCGCGAACAGGGTGTCCTCCGGCTCGTCGGTCTCCTCGAAGCTGGCGCGGCGCACCTCGTCCGGCTCCGGCACGTCCACCGGCCGGGCCCCGGACTGCGGCGCCGGCTGGTACTCGGTGACCTCCCGCGGGCCGTGCGCGCCCTCGGCGCTGGGCGGCTCGGGCACGTGCTTCTCCCGGTGCAGCACCTCGCGGAACTCCTGTGGTGGTTCCGTGGTGCGCTGCGGCAGGTCCCGGCCCAGGTCGGCGACGAGGGTGCCGTACTTGGCGTCGAAGGCGGGGCGTTCGGAGCGGATGCGGGGCATCCGGTCGAAGTTGCGCAGCGGTGGCGGGCAGGTGGTGGCCCACTCCAGCGAGTTGCCGTAGCCCCAGGGGTCGTCGACGGAGATCATGGCCCCGTACCGCCAGGACTTCCAGGCGTTCCAGATGAAGAAGAGCGTGGAGGCGCCGAGGACGAACGCGGAGATGCTGGAGAAGGTGTTCAGCGCGGTGAAACCGTCGGTGGGCAGGTAGTCGGCGTACCGGCGGGGCATGCCCTCGTTGCCCAGCCAGTGCTGCACCAGGAAGGTCCCGTGGAAGCCGAGGAACATGGTCCAGAAGTGCGCCTTGCCCAGCCGATCGTCCAGGAGCCGGCCGGTCATCTTCGGCCACCAGAAGTAGAAGCCGCCGAACAGTGCGAAGACCACGGTGCCGAACAGCACGTAGTGGAAGTGCCCGACGGCGAAGTAGGTGTCGTGGGTGTGGAAGTCGGCGGGCGGGGCGGCCAGCAGCACCCCGGTGAGGCCGCCGAAGAGGAACGTCACCAGGAAGCCGATGGCGAACAGCATGGGCGTCTCGAAGGTGAGCTGCCCCTTCCACATCGTGCCGATCCAGTTGAAGAACTTCACCCCGGTGGGCACCGCGATGAGGTAGCTCAGGATGCTGAAGAACGGCAGCAGCACCTGGCCGGTGGCGAACATGTGGTGCGCCCAGACCGTCATCGACAGCACGGTGATCGCGATGGTGGCCAGCACCAGACCGGTGTAGCCGAAGATCGGCTTGCGGGCGAAGACCGGGATGATCTCGGTGATGATGCCGAAGAACGGCAGCGCGATGATGTAGACCTCGGGGTGCCCGAAGAACCAGAACAGGTGCTGCCAGAGCATCGGACCGCCGGTCGCCGGGTCGTAGACGTGCGCGTTGAGCAGCCGGTCTGCGGAGAGCGCCAGCAGCGCCGCGGCGAGCAACGGGAAGACGAGGACCACCAGCACGCTGACGAACAGCATGTTCCAGGTGAAGATCGGCATCCGGAACATCGTCATGCCGGGCGCGCGCAGGGTCAGGATCGTGGTGATCAGGTTGACCGCACCGAGGATGGTGCCCAGTCCGGAGATCACCAGGCCGATCACCCACATGTTCGCGCCCACGCCGGGAGAGTGTTCGACGGAGCTTAGCGGCGTGTATGCCGTCCAGCCGAAGTCGGCCGAGCCCTGCGGGGTCAGGAAGCCGGCGACCACCATCACGCCGCCGAACAGGTAGAGCCAGTACGCGAGGGCGTTGAGCCGGGGGAACGACACATCCGGCGCGCCGATCTGGATCGGCACGATGTAGTTGGCGAACCCGAACGCCGCCGGGGTGGCGAACAGCAGCAGCATGATCGCGCCGTGCGAGGTGAAGAGCTGGTTGTACTGCTCGGAGGAGAGGAACTGCAGGCGGGGCCGGGCCAGCTCGGCGCGCATCAGCATCGCCTGGACGCCGGCGATCAGGAAGAAGCCGAACGAGGTGAGCAGATACAGCAGCCCGATCTGCTTGTGGTCGGTGGTGGCCAGGAATCGGAGCAGCTTGGCGCCCGGGATCGCCGGCCGCAGGGGGCCCGGATAGCCACCGAACCGTGCCGGCGCCAGGACCGCCGGTCCCCGGTCGCGTGGTGGTTCCGTGGTGGCGCGTTTGGACATCGAAGCCTCACCCGGCCGCTGGACGACAGAAAGGACGGGCGCGTGCCTACCCGCCTCTCTGCCCATGAAACCAGGCGACAGCGGATATTCAGGCTAGAGCGGTAATTTCGGTCAACTGCTGGGCAACATCGCCCAGTTCACCGTGCCGTCGCCGGCGGGCTCGCTGCCCCGGCGCCGGCTCACCCCGCGCCGGCCCAGCCGCCTGCCTACCACCTCGACGCGAGCAGGCGGGCACCCGGACGAGAAGGAGGTGGCGGTACCGGCATCCGAGCAGCGCCAGCCATGGGCGCCCCGGTCGCTCGCCCGGTCAGCGGGCGGCCCGGTTCCGCGTGGTCAGCAGGCCAAGCGCGATCATGCCGACGCCGAGGAACAGGTGCAACCAGTTGCCGGCGTTGTTGAGCGGGATGAAGTTGGCCGCGCTGCGGTGGTCGACCACCAGGCCGTAGAGCCAGAGCACCAGATAGATGGCGCCGCCGCCGATGAGGTACAGCCGGGCCCCGGAGACCGTGCGGGCCAGGGCCAGGCCGGCGACACCGAAGAGCAGGTGGACGATGTTGTGCAGCACCGACACCTGGACCAGGCCGAGCAGCTTGGCGCCGGACTGGTGCCCGGCGAACCGGAGGTCGCCGAAGTCACTGGTGATGCCCGGCACGAAGCCCAGCACGCCGAGGAGGAGGAAGACCACGGCCACAACGGCCGCGGCGCGCCGCACCGGCGACTTGCCGTCGGCCGGGTTGTGCCGCGCACGGGAGTGGGCCATCGGACCGGTCACCGGCTTCTCCTCACAGTCTGTGGCGATGGTCAGGAGACCGAGCTACCCGCTGCCGCGGCTGGTAAACCCGCGACCGGGCCGGTGCACGTCGACGGACGGCGGGCGGGCGCGGGAGCGGGTGGGGCCGGCCCGCCGCGACGTGACGGCGGACCGGAGCCGGGGCAGGCGACTCAGACCGGTTGCAGCCGCCGGGCGGCGGTGAGTTGCCGGACCCGGTCGTAGAGCTGCACGTACCGCTGCGCCATCATCGCCGGGGTGAACCGGGCGGCGGCCTCGTGCCGGCACTCGCCCGGTTCCAGCACGCTGGCGGCCAGCAGCAGGTCACCGAGCTCGTCCTCGTCGGTGGTGAGCAACCCCGTGCGTCCGTGCTCGATCAGCTCGGGCAGGCAGCCGCGGGCGGTGGCCACCACCGGCGTGCCCACAGCCAGCGACTCGACCACGGCCGTGCCGCCCGGCTCCTCCCAGCGCAGCGGGAACAGCGAGGCCCGGGCGCCGGCCAGCAGGTCGTCGCGCTCCTGCCCGGCCACGGTGCCGACCCAGCGCACCAGGTCACCGTCGACGTGCGGGGCCACCTCGTCATGGAAGAACCGGACGTCGGGGTTCTGCCGCGCCTCGTCCCCGGCCGCGGCCAGGTCCTCCGGCCGGTGGTACGGGCCGACGGGGCCGGCCAGCACCAGCGGCACCCCGACCCGCCGGGCGAGGCGGGCACCCAGGTCCTGCCCCTTCCCGGGGTTGATCCGGCCCAGGATGATCACGTAGTCGCCCTTGTCCACGGGCGGTCGGCGGTGGGCGTCCACGGCGAGCGGGGTGGACAGGTGCACGTGTCCGACGGAGTGGTCGCGCAGCGCCTGCGGTGCCCGGGCCAGCTGCGCGGCGGAGACGCCGTTGACCCGCACCCGGTCGCCGCCGTCGAGGTTGCCGTAGAGCGCCGGATGCTTGGCCAGGTCCCAGTGCAGGGTGTGCAGCGCCGGCGGCGCATCCGGGCCCATCGCCGCGAGGGTGGCCAGCCCGACCGCCTCCACGTGGTCGTGCACCAGGTCGATGTCGTCGCGGGAGTGCAGCAGGCGCACCACCCCGTTGAGGTGTGCCTGGGAGATGCCGCACACCTGGTTGTACGGCCGTTGCAGGGCGTGGAACTGCCCGTCCTGGAAGACGGAGAACTTCTCGTCGACCGGGAGGGAGCTGCTGTCGACCGTGGCGAGCACCACCCGGACGCCGAGGCGGCGCAGTTCCGGCACCAGGGTGGCGACCACGTTCTCGATCCCGCCGTAGCCGGGCGGCGGCACGGACAGCCACGGACCGGCGTTCATCAGGACGGTGAGGCTCATCGTGGATTCCTTCCCTCGGCGGGGCCCTGAGCCGTCCGCGTTCCGCCACCGGCCGGCCCGCGCGACCGCGGGATCACGCCGCGGCCATCCGGCGTCGGGGCACCCGGTGCCGCAGCTCCGCCAGGGGCGGGCGTTCCTCGATGGAGACGTCGCTGACCACGATCTCCCGGTCCAGGTTCGGCAGCGCGTCCGAGCCGCCCCGCCGGAACTGGGTCAGCAGGGCGGCGGGCACCGCGCCCGGGCTCGCCCAGCCCCGCCGCTGCAACCGCGACCAGGCGGTGAGCATGATCTGCGCCGACATCCGGCCCAGCGCGGCGGTGTCCTGGTGGCGGTGCTTGCGCTCGCCGAGGTCCACCTGGGCCAGCGCGTCCAGCCCGACCAGCTCCAGCAGGTCGATCAGCATCGCCGTCTCGACCCCGTAGCCGGAGACGAACGGCACCCGTTCCAGCACCTCGCGGCGGCCGGCGTACTCCCCGGCGAGGGGTTGCACGAACCCGGCCAGCTCCGGCCAGAACAGGTTGAGCATCGGCCGGGCCATCAGCTCGGTCACCCGGCCGCCGCCGTCGGCCTCGACCCCGGTCGTGCCGACCAGCGGCCGGTGGTAGAAGCCCTTGACGAAGTCGACCGATGGGTCGGTCAGCAGCGGGCCGATCAGCCCGGTGACGAAGTGGGGACGGAATTCGCGCAGGTCGGCGTCGACGAAGGCCACCACGTCGCCCTCGGCGGCGGCCAGGCCCGCCCAGAGGGCGTCGCCCTTGCCGGTCAGCCGGGGCAGCCCGCGGGTCATAGCGTCCTGGCTGACCACCTCCGCCCCGGCGGCCCGGGCCACCTGCGCCGTCCGGTCGGTGGACCGGGAGTCCACCACGATCAACTCGTCCACCAGGGTCACCCGATCCATCAGGTGCTCCCGGATCGTCGACACGATCGCGCCGACGGTGGCCTCCTCGTTGCGGGCCGGCAGCACCACGCTGACCCGGCTGTCGCCCTTGTCGCGCATCAGGCGTCGCGCCGGCCAGTCGGCCGCCGACGTCGTCCGGTACGTGGCCCACGCCTCCACCACGGGTGAGACCGCCGATTCCGTGTTCCGCACAGGCACCCCCTGATCGTGGCGGAAAAACCGGGGTTGGTTTTCCCACTACCGAGCTCGCGCTAACCGGATCTTCCCTAACAGCTTGATCACGTGGGTGACCACGATTCGTTCCCGGGTGATGAACGTTTGATTGCGCACAGGCGGGGGGAGACCTTCTCGCCTAACGTGAAATGCGGCGGAAGGGCTGACGGAATGCGCACGTGCCGGGTGGGACTGGTGGGAGCCGGTGGGGTGGCGCAACGACATGCCCGGGTGCTCGGCGGCTTCGCCGACGTCGAGTTGCTCGGGGTGACCGACGTAGTGCCGGAGGCGGCGGCGCAGCTGGCCGCCGCGCACGGCGGGCGGGCCTTCACCACCGTCGAGGAGTTGCTGGCCGCCGGTCCGGACGCGGTCTACGTCTGCGTGCCGCCGTTCGCGCACGGGCCGGCGGAGGAGGCCGTGGTCGCCGCCGGCGTGCCGATGTTCGTGGAGAAACCGGTCGCGGTGGACCTGGCGACCGCGGAGCGGATCGGCGACCTGGTCGCCGGGCGGGGCCTGCTCACCGGCGTCGGGCACCACTGGCGGTACCTGCCGGTGGTGGACCGGGCCCGGGAACTGCTCGGCGACCGTTCGGTGCGGATGGTCAGCGGCACCTGGCTGGACAAGGTGCCCCCGGTGGCCTGGTGGTCGCGGCGGGACCGCTCCGGCGGCCCGGTGGTGGAGCAGGCCGCGCACGTGCTGGACCTGATCCGGGTGCTGGTCGGCGAGGCGACCGAGGTGACCGCGTACGGCGACGGCGCGCCGCCGCCGGTCGACGGGGCCGACATCGACTCGGTGACCACCGCGGCGCTGCGCTTCGCCGGCGGGGCGGTCGGCACGCTCGCCGCGGCCTGCGTGCTCGGGTGGAAGCACCGGGCGGGGCTGGAGATCTTCGCCGACGGGCTGGCCCTGTCGCTGGCCGAGGACGGCCTGGTGGTCCGGGACGCCGACGGCGAGCGGCGCTTCGCGGCCGACCCGGACGCCGCCCGGGTCGCCGTCGACCGCGCCTTCGTCGACGCCGTCCGCGGCGTCGGTGACGACGTGCGCGTCCCGTACGCCGAAGCGCTCGGCACCCAGCGCCTCGCCCTCGCGATCGCCGACTCCGCCCGCACCGGCCGGACCGTACGCCTGGATGCGCCGCGGGGTGCGGCGGCGGTCACCACGGGGGTGACCGTCGGTGCGTGACAAGGTCGTGGTGGTCAGCGGCCCGGGCCGGGTGGACCTGGTCGAGCAGGACGCCGCCGATCTGCCGGAGGGCTGCTTCCGGGTGCGGACGCTGTACAGCGGGGTGTCCGCCGGCACCGAGTTGAGCTACGTCAAGGGCACCAACCCCTACCTGAACGTCACCTGGAACGCCGACCTCGGACTGTTCCAGCCGGGCGAGGCGAGCACGCCCTACCCGGTCACCCGCGTCGGCTACATGCAGGTCGGCCGGGTGGTGGAGAGCCGTACCCCCGCGATCGAGGTCGGCGCCGTCGGTGCGATGACCTACGGCCACCGCACCGGCTGGGTGGCCGACCCGGTCCGGGAACGCTTCGTGCCGCTGCCGGAGGACGTCGACCCGTTGCTCGGCATCTACGTCGCGCACATGGGCCCGATCTGCGCCAACGGCGTGCTGCACGCCGCCGCCGACCTGTACGGCGGCGACGTCCGCGTGCTCGGCGACGGGGTGCGCGGCCGCCGGGTCGCGGTCGTCGGCAGCGGCGTGGTGGCCCTGCTCACCGCCCTGTTCGCCAAGCGGCACGGCGCCGCGTCGGTGGTGGTGCTGGACCCGACGCCGCACCGGCGGCAGGTCGCCGAGGCGCTCGGCCTGGAGACCCTCGACCCGGACGCCGACGACCCGGCGGTGGTGCTGAAGACCCGCTGGGCGCACGCCCCGGGAGACCGGGGCGCCGACGTGGTGTTCCAGTGCCGGGGGCAGGGCTGGGCGCTGCACCTGGCGCTGCGCCTGCTGCGTCCCCAGGGCGCGGTCATCGACCTGGCCTTCTACCAGGCCGGCGCGGACGCGGTCCGGTTCGGCGAGGAGTTCCACCACAACGGCCTGTCGGTGCGTTGCGCGCAGGTCGGCCGGGTGCCCCGCGGGCTCGCCCCGACCTGGGACCGGGAGCGGCTCTCCGCCGAGACGATCGACCTGCTGCGGGCGTACGGGGACGTGATCCGCAAGCACCTGGTCTCGGCGGTGGTCCCGTTCGAGGAGGCGCCGGGGCTCCTCATCGACCTGGCCGAACGCCGCCGGCAGGAGCTCCAGGTCGTGCTGACGCCCTGATGCCGGGCGGGCCGGGCCCCCGCCCGGGTCGGCTACCGGTTCCGGCCAAGGGCACCGTCGGGGCGCGGCCGGGGGCCGCGTCGCCCTGCTGACCACTGCGGGCCCACCGCGGCACCCTGGCCGTGGTGGGCGCGCTCTCGCCGGCGGGATGCCAGGCGGCGCTCGGCCCGGTGAGCACGGTCACATCCAGGGGCGGTGACTGGCGGCGCGGCGGACCCCGCTGACCGCCGGGCACGCCCGGCGGCGACACCCCGGCCCCGGTACGCCGGCCGGGCCGCGAAACGCGGGCCGGGTCGCGTACCGTTGCCGCTCATGGGTGTGTCGCAACGGTTCAAGAGCAGGTTCCGGCGGTTCCTCCAGCGCCCGGGCACGACGGTTGACCTGGGGCCGCTGGAGAAGCTCCTGCCGGCCATCGAGGCGCGCGCGGAGGCGCTGTCGGCGCTCGACGACGCCGAGCTGACCGAGGCCGCCGGCACGGCGGTGGGGTACGAGGAGATCTGCGCGGTCGGCCGGGAGGCCGCCCGCCGCGGCCTCGACCAGCGGCCGTACGACGTGCAGCTGCTCGGTGCGATGGCGCTGCTCTCCGGCAAGGTGGCCGAGATGGCCACCGGTGAGGGCAAGACGCTCACCGCCGCGATCGCCGCGTACGGGCACGTGCGGATGGGCAACGGGCCGGTGCACGTGCTCACCGTCAACGACTACCTGGCCCGCCGCGACGCCCGGTGGATGGAGCCGGTCTACACCCTGCTCGGCCTCACCGTGGGCTGGGTCAACGAGGCGTCCACCCCGCAGCAGCGGCGCGACGCCTACGCCTGCGACGTCACCTACGTCTCGGTGAGCGAGGCCGGCTTCGATTACCTGCGCGACCAGCTGGTCACCGACGCCGCCGACCGGGTCCAGCCGGCGCTGCGCACCGCGATCGTCGACGAGGCCGACTCGATCCTGATCGACGAGGCCCGGGTGCCGATGGTCCTGGCCGGCGCGGTGCCCGGTGAGCAGGATCCGGTGCACGCCGCGGCCGCGCTGGTGCGCGGCCTGCGCAAGGGCAGGCACTACACCGTCGCCGAGGACGGCCGCAGCGTCGCCTTCACCTCCGCCGGCCTGGCCGCCGTCGAGGCCAAGCTCGGCATCGACCTGTACGACGAGGAGCACGTCGAGCAGTTGTCCGCGGTCAACGTGGCGCTGCACGCGCACGCCCTGCTGCACCGGGACGTGGACTACATCGTCCGAGACGGCTCGGTGGAGCTGATCGACGAGATGCGCGGCCGGGTGGCCCAGCGCCGGCGCTGGCCGGATGGGCTGCAGGCGGCGGTGGAGGCCAAGGAGGGGCTGGACGCCACCGCCGAGGGCGAGGTGCTCGGCACCATCGCCGTGCAGGCGTACATCGGTCTCTACCCGATGGTCTGCGGCATGACCGCGACCGCCGTGCTGGTCGGCGACCAGCTGCGCGAGTTCTTCGGCCTGGAGGTGGCGGTGATCCCGCCGAACACCCCCTGCATCCGCGAGGACGAGCCGGACCGGATCTACGCCACCCGGGCGGAGAAGGAGGAGGCGCTGGTCGACGAGATCAAGCGCTGCCACGACGCCGGCCGGCCGGTGCTGGTCGGCACCCTCGACGTGAAGGAGTCCGAGGGCCTGGCCGCCGGCCTGAACGCCGCCGGGGTGCCCTGCGTGGTGCTCAACGCCAAGAACGACGACGAGGAGGCGGCGATCATCGCCGAGGCCGGCGCGTACGGCGCGGTGACCGTCTCCACCCAGATGGCCGGCCGGGGCGTGGACATCCGCCTCGGTGGCAGCGACCAGGCCGACCGGGACCGGGTGGCCGAGCTGGGCGGCCTGTACGTGATCGGCAGCGGCCGGCACGACAGTCGCCGGGTCGACGACCAGCTGCGCGGGCGGGCCGGGCGGCAGGGCGACCCGGGCGGTTCGGTGTTCTTCGTCAGTCTGGAGGACGACCTGGTGGTGCGGCACGCCGGCGACACCGTCCCGCCGTCGCCGCGGATGAACGCCGACGGCCTGGTCACCGACGAGCAGGTCGACTACGCGGTGGAGCACGCCCAGCGGGTCGCCGAGGGCGTCAACCACGAGATCCACCGCAACACCTGGCGCTACAGCGTGGTGATCGAGCAGCAGCGCAAGGCGCTCGCCGAGCGCCGGGAGCGGCTGCTCACCACCGACGTGGCGGCGCTGATGCTGCTGGACAAGGTCCCGGACAAGGCCGGCGAGATGGACGAGGACCTGCTCGCCCGGGTGGCCCGGTCGATCGCCCTTTACCACCTCGACCGGCTCTGGGCCGCGCACCTCGCCGAGCTGTCCGAGGTACGCGAGGGCGTGCACCTGCGGGCGCTCGGCCGCCTCGACCCGCTCGACGAGTTCCACCGGGCGGCGGTGCCGGCCTTCAACGAGCTCGTCCCCGAGATCGAGCGGCGGACCATCGCCACCTTCACCGAGACCGAGTTCGACGAGGACTGGGAGCCGGACGAGGCCGAGCTGGTGCGGCCGAGCGCGACCTGGACGTACCTCGTGCACGACAATCCGTTCGGCTCGGAGCTGGACCGGCTGATCGCCTCGGTCGGCCGCCGGCTGGGCGCCGCCTCCCGCTGAGGCGGCGGGGTCGCCTTCCGGCGCCACGGCCACCCACGGCCGTCGGGCGAGCACACCGGAAGGGGCCCCCTTTTGCGCCGTTTCGACCCATGATTCCAGGGGTAGTAGGGCGGGTCCCTAGAGTCGGGAGAGATCAGCGAATGGAACAGGTGACGGCACCGGTCGGGCGTGCGCGGGCGAGTACGGAGGCAGCGGGGGCGGTAAACCGGTGAACCTGCACATGCGGGAGCCGGTGGTGGAGACGCTCGGGGTGCTGGAGACGGCGGCCCTGCTGCGGGAGCTGACCGCGGGCCTCATCGCCGTGGACGACTTCGACGAGGCGCTGACGGCGCTGGTTCGGATCGCGCGGGACGCGGTGCCCGGGGTGAGCTGGTGCGGCTTCACCGCCCTGCGGCCGGGCGAGCCGGCCGGTGTGGCCGCCTCCGACGCCCGGCTGGCCGGCCTGGATGACCTGCGGCACGGCCCGGACTCGCCGGCCATGGACGCCATCCGGCGCCGGGAGATGGTCCTCTGCGAGGACCTGGGCCGCGAGCGCCGCTGGCCGGACTGGACGCCGCGGGCCCGGGAGCTCGGCGTACGGGGGGTGATCTCCGCCCCGGTCGACGTCGACGAGCAGGTGATCGGGGCGATCAACCTCTACGCCGGCGCCCCTGAGGTGCTCACCACCCAGCACCAGCTCACCGCGATGCTGCTCGCCGAGCACGCCGGGCTGCTGCTGGCGGCCGTCCGGGACCGGGAGCGCCGGGCGGCCCGGGCCGGTGAACTCGACCCTTCGGTGCTCGGCGACGGCGTGGTCGGGCAGGCGATCGGCGTGATCATGACCCAGCGCGGCTGCCCGGCGGAGGAGGCGCTCGAGGTGTTGCGCAGCGCGGCGTCGTCGCTGTCCATCCCGTTGCGGGAGGTGGCCGAGCGGCTGGTGAGCACGGTCTCCCGGCCCCGGGACAGCTGAGGCGTGTCGTTTCGCCCGGTTGGCACCCGGGTAGCACCCTGGACTGACGGGCCATCGTGACCAGGGGGAGGGAACCATGCAGAGCCGGCTGCGGGTGCAGGGGCACCCGATCCAACCGATGCTGGTGACGTTCCCGTTCGGGCTCTTCGTGAGCGCGACCGTGTTCGATCTGACCGACGTGGTCGGGGGACCGACGTTCCTCGGTGAGGTGGGCTACTGGACGGCCGTGGCCGCGCTGGTGGCGGCCGCGCTGGCCGCGGTGGCCGGCATGATCGACCTGTGGGACGTGCCGCGTGGGCGGACCCGCCGCACCGCCGTCACCTTCAACCTGGTCAACGTCGCGATGGCCGCGCTGTTCCTGGTCGCCTGCCTGGTCCGGGCGGACGCCCCGCAGCGCGGCACCAACGTCGTGCTGCTGCTCACCGAGCTGGTTGCCCTGGCCGTCGGCGCGGTGGGCGTGCGGTTGGGCGCCCGGCTGATGCGCCAGTTCGAGGCCGGCCGGGCCGAGGCGACCACCTTCGACGCCCTCGGTGGGGTCTCCGGCTCCACGGTGGAGATCGTCCACCGGCGCTCCTGACCCCGCGCCGGCCGCTCGCCCGCACACCCGCCGACGAGGCCGGCCGCTCGCCCGCACACGCGTCGGCCTGGCCGGCCGGGCCCGGAACCGGGCCAGCCGGGCCGACCGCGCGTCGGGTGGCGACCGCGCGTCGGGTGGCGACCGCGCGTCGGGTGGCGACCGCGCGTCGGGTGGCGACCGCGCGTCGGGTGGCGACCGCGTGCCGGGTGGCGGTTGCCGGCCGGAATTGCGTTGCCGCCGCTCCGGTGCCCGGGACAGGCTGGCCGGGTGAGCACCGACCCGAGCTTCGAGGAGCTGATCGCCGAAGGCACGACAGCACCGTTGCCGGGCTGGGACTTCGACTGGCTGGCCGGCCGCGCGACCGAGGAGCGCCCGCCCTGGGGGTACGCCCGCCTGGTCGCCGCCCGGATGGCGGGTGCGGCGGCGGCGCTGGACGTGGACACCGGCGGGGGGGGGGTGCTTGCCGAGGTGCCCCACCCGCCCCGGCTGCTGGTGGCCACCGAGAGCTGGCCGCCGAACGTGGCGGTGGCCCGGCGTACGCTGGGCCGGGTCGGGGCCACCGTGGTGGCGGTGACGCCGCACTCGCCGCTGCCGTTCCGGGACGCCTCCTTCGATCTGGTGGTCAGCCGGCACCCGGTCCGCACCGACTGGCCGGAGACCGCGCGGGTGCTCCGCCCGGGCGGGACGTTCCTGTCCCAGCAGATCGGCCCGGGCACGATGCGCGAGCTCAGCGAGGCCATCCTCGGCCCGCTGCCGCCACCGGCCGAACGCCACCCGGAGCAGGCGACGGCCGCCGCCCGGGCCGCCGGCCTGACGGTGGTGGACCTGCGGGAGGCCACCCTGCGTGCGGTCTTCCACGACGTCGCCGCGGTGGTCTGGTTCCTGCGCAAGGTGGTCTGGACCGTCCCCGGCTTCACCGTCGACCGTTACCGCCCCCAGCTCGCCCGCCTGCACCACCGCATCCGCACCGACGGCGCCTTCGTCACCCACGCCCGCCGCTTCCTCATCGAAGCCCGCAAACTCACCCTC
>NZ_POUB01000065.1 GCF_003236335.1 Micromonospora deserti | reverse complement strand
GCGCCGACCCCGTCGGCCAGCACCAGCCCGCCGCCGCCCAGGGACACCGAGGCGCCGTCGGTCGGGCGGGTCGCCGCCAGTCCGTCCGGGCTCGACCCGAAGGGCTGCCCGTACGGGCCCACGTCCAGCACCGTCTCCGCGGTCGTGGCCGACGACCGCACGCCGGTCAGCGCGCTGCGGGTCAGCTTCCGCTACACCGTGGAGGAGCGGGCCACCGAGGTGACGATGAGCCCGGCCGGCGGCGGCCTGTTCCGGGGCGTCCTCGCTGACCTGCCCCGGCCGGCGGAGACCACCCGGATCCCGGTGCACGTGGTCGCGGCCGACGAGGCGGGCAACCTCTCGCCCGAGAGCGCGCCGGTGTACGTGACGCTCTACCCGTTCTGCACCCCTGGCTGAGCGAGGCCCGGGACAGGAGGTCGACCAGGATGACGGAGGACGGGCTGCCGTGAGCGAGCCGCACGACCCCACCGAGGCGCTGCCCACCCGCCGGCTGTCGGGCGACGCCGACGGGCCGACCGCGCACCTCGGCTGCGACGACGTCCCCGCCGCCGGCACGCAGCCGACGGTGCACCTGGCGTCGGGTGAGCCGACGGTGCACCTGGCGTCGGGTGAGCCGACGGTGCACCTGGCGTCGGGTGAGCCGACGGTCCACCTGGCGTCGGGTGAGCCGACGGTCCACCTCGCATCGGGTGAGCCGACCGTGCACCTCCCGGCGGGGCAGGAGCCGGCGGCCGGCGTCACGGCGGCGGGGCCGGACGGGTGGCGTACCGCGGCGACGGCGCCGGGCGGGGGGCGTACCACCGCGGCACGGCCGGGGACGGGTGCCACCGTGCACACCGGTCCAGCCCCCGCGCAGCACGGCGGTGAGCTGCGGTTCGGGCCCGGGGTGCCCACGACGCCGCCTGCCGCGCCCGCCTGGCCGACCCCGCCGACCCCGCCGGCGCCGCCGCGGCGGCGCCCGGTGTGGCGGGCGGTCACCTCGGCGCTGTCCACCCTGCTCACCGTCGCCCTGCTCGCGGCCGTCGGGCTCTACCTCTGGCAGCGGATCAGCCCGCTGAAGATCACCAACGTGACGGTGGCGGTGCCCGAGCCGGCGGGCGACCGGTGCGACGTCACCCTTGACGTGGTGGCCACCGTGCTGACCAACGGCGCGGCGGGGGAGATCCGCTACCAGTGGCTGCGCTCCGGCAGCGCGCCCGGCAGCCTGCTGACCGAGCGGGTCGGCCGGGGCCAGCGCACCGTCGAGCTGACCCTGCGGTGGGCGTTCAGCGGGGTGGGCACCACGACCGAGACCGCCACGATCAACATCACCTCCCCGTCACCGGTGCAGGCGCAAACCCCGGTCAGGTACGACTGCCGGCGCACCTGACCGCCGCCCGTGGACGGCCGGCCCCGGCCGCCCCTCCGCCGCCGGCGCCCGGTCCACCGGCCGTCACCACCGTCGGGCCGGGTTTTCCCGCACCCCGGCGGGGGTAGGTCGGCCCCAACGGACCGGATGCCCGTGTGGAGGATTCCGATGAGAGACACCTTCGGTGACGCGGTGGGGGACGCCCTCCGCTCGGTGATGCTGTTCCTGCCCAGGGCGGTCGCCTTCGTGGCGATCCTGGTGGCCGGCTGGCTGATCGCCAAGGCCGTGCTGAAGATCGTGGACAGGGTGCTGGCACGGGTGGGCTTCGACCGTGCCGTCGAGCGCGGCGGCATCCGCCGCGCCCTGGCCCGCTCCCGCTACGACGCCAGCGACCTCGTCGCCAGGCTCGCCTACTACGGAGTGCTGCTGGTCACCCTCCAGCTGGCCTTCGGCATCTGGGGCCCGAACCCCGTCTCCGACCTGATCGCCGGGGTCATCGCCTGGCTGCCCCGCGCGTTCGTCGCGATCGTCATCGTGGTGGTCGCGGCGGCGATCGCCAACGCGGTCAGGGACGTCATCAGCGGTGCCCTCGGCGGGCTCTCGTACGGCCGGATCCTGGCCACCGTCGCCTCGGTGTTCCTCCTCGGCCTGGGCATCATCGCCGCGCTCAACCAGATCGGCGTCGCCACCGCGGTGACCACCCCGGTGCTCATCGCCGTGCTCGCCACCGTCGGCGGCATCCTCGTCGTCGGGGTCGGCGGCGGCCTGGTCCGTCCGATGCAGAGCCGCTGGGAGTCCTGGCTGAGCCGGGCCGAACAGGAGTCGCAGCTGATCGCCACGCACGCCCGGACCTACCAGGCTGGCCGCCGCGACACCGAGGCCGAGCTGGCCGGTGGGCGCGCCGCCGGCGCGGACCCCACCCGGGTCATGCCGCGTGTCGCCGACACCGACGCCGAGGCCACCCAGGTGGTGCCCCGCGCCACCGGGGGGCCCGCCACCGGCCCGGTCGCGCCGCAGGCCGACCCGGACGCGACCCAGGCCACCTCGCGCGGCGCCCCGATCCCGGCCCAGCCGACCGGCGACGACGTCGAAGCCACGGTGGTGATCCCGCCCGCCGACGCGGAGAGGTTCCGCCGCTGAGGCGCCATACCCTCCCCCCCCCGGGGCGGGACCCGCCCTGACCTGACGGGCGCGACCCAGGGGAGGCCGACCCGTCGCCGGCGAGCATGCCGACCGCGGCGGCGTGACGCCTTCCGCCGCGCTGGCCGGCCCGCGCCTCCGACCGGCGGTCACGGCAGATGCTTGAGGAACACCACGGCGTCGATCTGGGCCAACTGGTCGGGGTCCAGCGGGAAGTAGCCGTGGCCGGTCGAGGTGTCGGTGCGCGGGGACAGCGGGGTCGCCCGGCCGAGCGCCCCGGCCAGGCGCGGCGCGTCGATCAGGTGACGGTCCCCGGGAAGGGTGGCCAGCACCCCCTCCAGGGTGTCCGGCGCCGGCGCGGGTAGCCCATGCCGCGGCGCGGCGCCCAGGGCCGCGGCGACGAAGGCGTACCGGTCGGCCAGCCGCGCACCGACGACGGCGCCCGCGCTCCACCACCGCAGCGGCTGGCCGCCCAGCTGCCAGCGGCTCCGGACCCGCTGCAGGTGGCGGTTGTGGGCGAACACCAGCGTCGGGCCGCGTCGCGCCTGGTGCTCGCAGATGGCGGTCAGGTTGTCGGCCATCATCGCGTCCCGCAGGCCGAGCAGCCGGGACACCCGGGTCGGGGCGTCGTCGGCCATCGCGGCGTGGTAGCGCAGCAGCCCCACCGCGGTACTCCCGTACAGGCGCGCCTGCCACCACTCGTCGGACGAGGTCGAGGCGACCAGCTGGGGAGCCTCCGAGGTGAGCGCCGCCAGCAGATCGTCCGCGATCACGCGCAGCGTGCCGGCCTCGGCCGAGGCGCCCACCGACGCGGCGGGCTCCACGGCCGCCGCCGGGTTCGTCCAACGCCCGTCGTCGCCGAGCAGGCGGTCGACGGCCTTCCGGTCGTGCGGGACCTGACCGCCGCGGAGTTCGGCCACGAGGTAGGTGTGGAGTGCGGTGAGCGCCTGCCGGGGGCTGTCCGGGCCGGTCATCTCGATCGGCGCGTCGAACCCGAAGAACCGCAGCCGGTCCTCGGCGGGCCGGTCCCGGTTGTACTCGCGCATCCAGTGCACGAGGTCCCGGTTGGCCGGCGACTCGCCGAACCCGTGGCTGAAGCCGCGCCGCATGACATCCTCGAGCGACCCCACGCCGTCGGTGACGAACCCGTCGACCAGCAGGCCGGCCAGGCAGTCGCTCTCGATCGCGATGGACCGGTAGCCCTCGTGCTCCACGAGGTGCCGGAACAGCTCGTTGCGCAACCGGGGAAACGCCTCCTCGCCGTGCATGGGTTCCCCGAGGCCCAGCAGGCGGGGCCGCGTCGGACGCGACCGGAGGACCGCGCTGAGCGCCGTCCCGAGATCGCCGCCGTGGGCGGCAACCGCGTCCTCGATCGACGGGCGGCTGACCATGACGATCTCCCCTCCGCTCGCGTGCCGGCACCGCCTCCGACCGTATCGTCGGCCGTCCTCGCCGCCCGGTACCGGCTACGATTTCCGCCATGACGTGGCGATGTTGACGCACCGCTAGAGGCCACTGCCGCGGGCCGCCGTGGTCGCCGTACACCCGGCGTCCGCTTCGTCCCCGCGGGAAGGTCTCATGACTCCCATCCCTGCGCGCGTGCCCGACCCCTGTGTCCGCCGGCTGGCGGCCACTCTCTACGGGTACGCGTTCCTCAGTGAACTCGTCCTGCTCTACCCGGTGTACGCGCTGCTGTTCAGCGACACCGGGCTGTCCGTGTGGCAGATCAGCTCGCTGTTCGTGATCTGGTCGGCCAGCAGCATCCTGTTGGAGGTTCCCTCCGGGGCCTGGGCCGACGCGGTCTCCCGGCGGCTGCTGCTCTGCCTGGCGCCGCTGGTCACCGCCGCCGGTTTCGCGCTGTGGGTGCTCACCCCGTCGTATCCCGCCTTCGCCGCCGGCTTCGTGCTCTGGGGCGCTGGCGGCGCGCTCGCCTCCGGCGCGCTGGAGGCGCTGGTCTTCACCGAACTCGACCGGTGCGGCGCGGCCGGCCGGTACGCCCGCGTCCTCGGCCGTGCGAGGACGGCCGAGACGCTGGCCGTGCTCGCCTCGATCGTGCTGGCGGGCCCGGTGCTCGCCGCCGGCGGCTACCCGGCCGTCGGCGCGGCGAGCGTGCTGGCCTGCCTGCTCGCCGCCGCCGTGGCCACCCGCTTCCCCGAACGCCGCGACGCCGGTCGGCGGGGCACGCCGGAGGGCGACCCGCCCGACGACGGCGACGGCCTCGGCTGGTGGGCCAGCCTGCGCGCTGGCGTCGCCGAGGCGCACGCCGACCGGTCGGTACGCGCGGCGGTGCTGCTGGTCGCGGCGGTGACGGCGGTCTGGGGCGCCCTCGACGAGTACACGCCGCTGCTGGCCCGGGACACCGGCGTCGGCGCGGCGACCGTGCCGCTGCTGCTTCTGCTGACCTGGGTCGGGGTCAGCGTCGGCGGGCTGCTGGCCCCGTTGGGGGAGCGGCTCACCCGCCGCGGGTACGCGGGCCTGCTGGCGCTGGCCGCGCTGGCGCTGGCCGGCGGGGCGCTGCTCGGCCGGCCGGTCGGATTCGTGGCCGTCGCGGTGGCGTTCTGCGGCTTCCAGCTCGCCACCGTGCTGGCCGACGCGCGGTTGCAGGCGCGGATCACCGGCCCCGGCCGCGCCACCGTCACCTCGCTCGCGGGGATGACCACCGACCTGACGATCGTCGCCGTGTACGGCGGCTACGGCCTGGTCGCCAGCGCCGCCGGTAACGGGGTCGCCTTCGCGGTGGCCGCCGTGCCGTACCTACTCGTCGCGGTGTTGCTGGCCGTCGGCCGCCGGGGACGGCGCGTGGCGCGGGCCGCCGGGACGTCCGGCCGGCGGCGGTCCGGCGCGAGGTCGGCGGCGTGAGCGCCGGGAGGGAGGCGGCGCGCGGGACGGCGCCGAGGCCGTGCTACCGCCCGACCCAGCCGGGGGAGGCACCGGCGGGCCGGTCAGGGCTGTTCGGCGTCCAGGTAGACCCAGCGTCCGTCCTCGCGGACGAACCGGCTCCGCTCGACCAGCGTTGCGGGCCGGCCGGCCTCGCGGTAGTGGGCGCGGAACTCGACCGTGCCGGCGGTGTCGAACAACCCGCCCCGGTCGGTGTCGACGATCTCCAGGCCGGTCCAGCGCTGTCCGGGGTCGAGGTCGAACCGGCGCGGCCGGGTCGAGGAGTGCCAGCTGCTCAGCAGGTACCCGGCGTCGCCGATCGCGAACGCGGAGAACCGCGACCGCATCAACGCCTCGGCGGTCGCCGCGTCGGCCTCCCCCCGGTGCAGCCGCCCGCAGCACTCGGCGTACCCCGGGCCGGCTCCGCACGGGCAGGCCCGGGGTGTCCCGGCTGCTTGCCGACCAGCGCGCTCTGCCACGCTGCGAGGGTAGCCGCCCGCGCCGGGGCCGGCTCGCGGGGCCGCTGCCCGGTCCGCGCCGTCGGGTGCGGCGGTGGTACCGGCATCGGGCTCCGGATCCGGTCGCGTCGGGGCAGAGAGCGTCGACGATGCCCGGTAGGCTCGGCCGATGGCGCGATCTGCCGCGATCCCCCTCGCGCCCGGCGTCTGGCGCATCCCCACCGCCGGCCGGTCGATGGTCAACTCGTACGCCCTGACGGACGACGACGGCAGCGTGACGCTGGTCGACTGCGGGCTGAAACGGGCACCGGATCGGGTCGTGCGCGGGCTCGCCGCGATCGGGAAGGCCCCGGCCGACGTGACCCGGATCGTGTTGACCCACGCCCACGCGGACCACGCCGGTGGGGCCGCCGAGCTGGCCCGCCGTACCGGTGCCCCGGTCGCCGCGCACGCCGCCGACGTACCGTACGCGGAGTCCGGGCGGGTGCCACCCCGGGCTAACACGGCCGGCCGGTTCCTCACCCGGCTGGCCGGCGGCCGCTTCCCGGCCGTCGAGGTGGCCCGGCCGCTGACCGACGGCGACGTGCTGGCCGTCGGCGGGGGGCTGCGGGTGGTGCACACCCCCGGTCACTCGCCGGGGCACGTCTCGCTGCTGCACGAACCGACCCGGGTGCTGATCACCGGCGACGCCCTGTTCAACGTGGCGGGCATCCGCTGGCCGGTCCGGGCCTTCTGCGCCGACTTCCGGATGACGCAGCGCACGGCGCACGTGCTCGGCGAGCTGGACTACGACATCGCCGCCTTCACCCACGGCCCCGAGCTGACCACCCGCGCCCGCGAGCAGGTCCGCGCCTTCCTCTCCCGTCTGCGCTGACCGAGCGGGCCCACGCCCGGGTCGGGGCGGGTCAGAGCCAGCCGGAGCGGCGGAAGAGGCGGTACAGGGTGAGGGCGGTCAGCGCCATCAGGCCGAGCGCGGCGAAGTAGCCGTAGCGCCAGCCCAGCTCGGGCATGGTGGCGAAGTTCATGCCGTAGATCCCGGCGATGCCGGTCTGGGTGGCGGCGATCGCCGCCCACGCGGCGATCTTGCGCATGTCGTTGTTCTGGTCCACCGCGAGCTGCGCCAGCCGCGACTGCAGGATCGAGGTGAGCAGGTCGTCGTAGGCGGCGACCCGGTCCACCGCCCGGGTCAGCCGGGCGTCGACGTCGACGAACCAGCGGTGCAGGCCGCGGGGCGGGTTGCCCGGCCGCTGGTCGAGCAGCGAGCGCAGCGGCGCCTGCAACGGCAGCACCGCCCGCTTGAACTCCACCAGCTCGCGCTTGAGCTGGTAGACGTGCTGGATGTCGACGGAGCGGTCCCGGGCGAAGACGGTTTCCTCCACCCGTTCCAGGTCGTGCTCGACGTGCCCGGCCACCTCCAGGTACTGGTCGACCATCCGGGAGCAGACCGCGTACGCCACCGCCCACGGGCCCTCGGCGAGTATTGCCGGCCGCCGCTGGATGTCGTCCCGGACCGGGGTCAACGCGCCGGCGGCGCCGTGCCGCACGGTGATGACGAACTGGTCGCCGAGCAGGACCATCACGTCGCCGGTGTCGATGACCTCGGAGTCGTGGGTCAGCTCGCCGTGCTCGACGTAGCCGGCGGTGCGCAGCACCAGCTGCGTCACCCCGCCGTCGTGCTGCACGGTGGGTCGGTGCCCGCCGGCGAGGGCCTGCTCGACGATCAACTCGTCGAGCCCGAAGGTGCGGCCGACCGCGGCCATCACCGCCGGGCCCGGGTCGTGCAGCCCGAGCCAGACGAAGGCCTTGCGGTCGCGGCGGCTGTGGGCGTACGCGTCGGCGTAGTGCGGGCGGCCCGGCTCGCGCCAGCCGTTGACGTAGACGGCGCAGTCGACGACTGCGTCCGGATTGGACCGGCGTGGCGCGACCGCGGGTTCGGCGACTGTCCGGCCGAGCAGCCGGTCGACCAGGGCCGGCAGTCGCCGCCGGATCCGTACGGGTCGCAGGTCCACCGTCCACCTCCGCGTCTCGCCGGGCACCGCCCGACACCGTACGCGGATCGTCGTCGGCGCCGTGCCCGGGCCGCGGTGGGCGTCAGGGGACGCGGGTGGCGAAGACGACGACGTTGTCGACGTAGTTTCCGGTGCGCCGGTCGAACCGGCCGCCGCAGGTGATCAGCCGCAGCCCGGCGGTGCCGCTGGGCCCGTAGACCAGGTCGGTGGGGAAGCGGTCCTTCGGGTACGACCCGACGCCGTCGACGGCGAAGGTGGCGACGCTGGCGTCGGCGCGGGTGATCCGGACGGTGTCGCCGGGACGGAGCCGGCCGAGGTCGAAGAAGACGGCCGGGCCGGCGGGGGAGTCGACGTGTCCGACCAGCACGGCGTTGCCGGTCTCGCCGGGGGTGACGCCGTGCTGGTACCAGCCGGCCACGGTCGGCCGCTCCAGCGGCGGTACCTCCAGTTTCCCCTCGGCGTCGGCGCCGACCGGCACCAGCGGCGCGCGCACGCCGATGGCCGGGATCCGCACGTCGACGGGTTCGGCGCGGGGCAGCGGCGGCACCCGCGGCGCTGGCGGGCTCCCGGTCGGGGCGACGCCGGCCCCCGGCCTGGGCGGCGGGGCTGGTGCCGCCGCCAGCCCGGCGGCGACCAGCCCGAGCCCGGTCGTGCCGAGCAGGGCGATGACGGTGACCGTCCAGCCGGTCCTGCGCCATGGCACGTCTGCCACCTCCGTAGGCGGTCGCCCGGATGCCCGCCCCGGCACCGGTGCGGGCATCCGTTCCAGGGATGGACGGTCGGGACCGGGTCAGCGCGCGGCCGCGGCCATGTGGCGTCGGCGGCGGGCCAGGATGACGGCGCCGCCGGCGGCCGAGCCGAGCAGGGCGCCGCCGGCGGCCAGCGTCCCGACGCCGTCGCCCGCGTCGCGGCCACCGGCCGGCGCGCCGCCGATCGGCGTCACGGTGAATGTCGCGCTGCCCGCCGAGCTGCCGTCGCCGCAGGTGGCCGTCACAGTGTAGGTGCCCAGGGTGAACCCGGCGGTGAAGAGTTCCGCGCTGAGCCCGCCGCCGGCCGCGGCCGTGGTCGAGCGGACGTTCTGGTCACGGTTGGGGCCGGTGACACGGAAGATCGCGTCGCCGGCCTTCGGGTTGCAGGTCGTCGCGGTGAGCACGACCGTCCCGCCGACCGGGGTGCTGGCCGGTGACACGATGGTCTCGGCTAGCGCGGCGCCCGGGAGCAGGAGCGTGCCGAGACCGACGCCGACCGCCGCCGACACGAGAACTGTCTTTGCCTTCATGCGCGTCTTCCCTCACATTTCGTCCGCTGACTGCGTGGGACGTCGTTCGGGTGGCCAACTCCGTGACTAGCACCGGTGTGCCCAACACTAGGGCGGTTGGCCCCTCGATCCGGTGAAAATGAGAAATCCTCGTTGCCGTCACGTGTCCACCCAAAGAGCGGAGGGAGCTGCGGAAATGCCGGGACGGGCCGACCGGGCGGGTAATCCCGTCGATGTCGCTCGCGGGCGCCCTGCCCGGCGGGCAGGGACCGGGGCGGCGGCGCGCGGCGCGGCCCCCACGGTGGCGGGGAGGCGCACCCGTGCCGCGGCCGTGGGTGGGCCGCCGGGGGCGGTGTGACACCGTGGTCGAGGTGAACACCACCGACGTGGACCTCGCCCTGGTCGGCGGGGGCGGCGCCGCGTCGCTCGTGCTGGCGGCGCTCGACCGGTACCGGGTGCGCGGCCTGCGGATCGCCGTGGTCGACCCGGTCCACCGGCGCGGACAGGACCGGACCTGGGCGTTCTGGGGCCGCCCCGGCGGGGACCTGGACCCGGTGCTGGCGGCGAGCTGGCGGCAGGTCGAGGTGGTCACCCCGGCCGGGCCGCGGGTGCTCGACCTCGCCCCGCTGCGGTACGCCATGCTGCGCTCCGGCCCGGTCTACGACCGGGCGGCCGAGGCCGGGCGGCGCCTCGGCGTCACCCGGATCGTCGCGGCCGCCGACGCCCTCGACGACGACGGCGAGCGGGTGCTCGTGCGCACCGGCGCGACCGGGCCGGCGGTGCGGGCGTCCTGGGTGCTGGACTCCCGGCCCCGCCCGCCTCGGCGGCCCGGCCGGACCAACTGGCTACAGCACTTCCGCGGCTGGTGGCTGGAGGCGGACAGCCCGGTCTTCGACCCCGGGCGGGCCGTGCTGATGGACTTCCGCACCCCGCAGCCGGCCCGGGGCGTCTCGTTCGGCTACGTCCTGCCGGTGAGCAGCCGCTACGCCCTGGTCGAGTACACCGAGTTCTCACCGGGCCCGCTCGCCGGCGAGGCGTACGACGCGGCGCTGGCCGGCTACCGGGACCTGCTCGGCCTCGACCCGGACCGGCTCCGGGTGCGGGAGGTGGAGAACGGGGTGATCCCGATGACCGACGGGACGTTCGACGCCCGCCCCTCGCCGCGCGTGGTGCGTCTCGGCACGGCCGGCGGCGCCACCCGACCCTCCACCGGCTTCACCTTCTCCGCCATGCAGCGGCAGGCCGAGCAGGTGGCCGCTGCCCTCGCCGACGGTCGCCCACCGGTGCCCGCGCCCGCGTACCCCCGCCGTCACCGGTGGCTGGACGCGGTGGCGCTGCGGGCGCTCGACCGCGGCGGGGTCCGTGGCCCGGAGTTCTTCGACCGGCTCTTCGCGCGCAACCCGCCCGAGCGGGTGCTGCGGTTCCTCGACGGCACCACCACCCCGGCCGAGGAGGTCGCGGTGATGAGCTCCACCCGGCTGCCGCCGATGGTCGCCGCGACCGCCGGTGACGCCGCCGCCCGGCTGCGCGACCGGCTCCGGCGGGCTCCGGCGGCGTGACCGATCCCCCCGCCGGGGGCCCGCCCCGTCAATCACCTCCTGCCGGCGGGGTGCGGCGTTTCCAGCAGCCGCTCGCGTAGCCGGGCGACCAGGTCGTCACCGACGCCGAGCCGGTCGGCGGCGTACCCGCGTACCGAGCCGTACGCCCCCCGCAGGTCGGCCAGCACCAGGCGGATGATCTCGGCGGGGGCGCGGCCGTAGTGGGGCCACTCCAGGGTGCGGTCGGGGTGCAGCGCGTGCCAGTCGGCGACCAGCCGCTCGGTGGCCCGCTCGGTCAGCGCGAAGTCCTCGGTGATCTGGTCGTCGTCCACGCCGAGCAGGGCGAGCAGCAGGGCCGCCAGGAGGCCGGTGCGGTCCTTGCCGGAGGTGCAGTGGAAGACCAGCGGGCCGTGGGCGGCGGCGATCACTTCCAGCGCCCGCCGTAGCTCCGCGGCCCCGTCCTGGGCCACTTCGGCGTACCGGTCGGCGAGGTAGCGCCACGGGTCGACCGCCGGGTCGATGCGGGCCTGGTCGTAAGGGCGGTGCTCGATGCTGAGATTGTGCCAGCTCAGGCCGGTCTCGTGCGGCACCCGGCCGCGCACCTCGATCTCCGACGGATAGCGCAGGTCGATCACCGTCCGCACGCCGAGGGCGCGGAAGCGGTCCAGGTCCGTGCCCGTCAACCTGCCCAGCGAGTCGGAACGGTAGAGCAGCCCCCACCGTACGGTGCGGCCGTCGGCGGCCCGCCAGCCGCCCAGGTCCCGGAAGTTGTGCAGGCCCTCGAAGCTGATCTGCCGCTGCCGCTCCACCGGCCTGACCTTAACCGCCCGCCGCCCTGGCCGGCGCCCGACCGGGCGGGCCGGTCGTGGCGCAGCCGGCAGGGGGCGGGGTCCCAACCTTCCCCGGGACCGCGCCGGCTGACGCCTCAAGGGCGGGGCCCGCCAGCGGGCGCGCCGGTGCGGATTCGGTACGTTTGCCGGCATGGTGGACGCAGCGGCCGACAGGGTCGTGCAGATCTGGACCGACGGCGCGTGCAGCGGTAACCCCGGTCCGGGTGGCTGGGGCGTGGTGCTGCGCTACGGCAGCCACGAGCGGGAACTGTGCGGTGGCGAGGCGACCCCGACCACCAACAACCGGATGGAGTTGATGGCCGCCATCCAGGCGTTGGAGAGCCTGACCCGCCCGGCCGCGGTCGAGCTGCACACCGACAGCACGTACGTGCGCAACGGCATCACCAGCTGGCTGGCGTCCTGGAAGCGAAACGGGTGGCTGACCGCGGCGAAGCAGCCGGTGAAGAACGCCGACCTGTGGCAGCGGCTGGAGACGGCCTGCGCCCGGCACCAGGTGACCTGGCTGTGGGTGAAGGGGCACAACGGTCACCCGGAGAACGAGCGCGCCGACGCCCTGGCCAACCGGGGCATGGCCGAGGCCCGCGCCGCCGCCGTCCCCGCTGGACGCTGACCGCGGCCTACTCGCGGTTCGGGTCGACGGTCCCGGAGACGCCCGCCACGTCGTAGCCGGCGCGGCTCACCTCCCGGGCCGACCGGCGGTCCTCGGCCGGCAGGTCGGCGAAGTCGTCGCTGGTGTCGTCGGTGGTGTGCAGGGACTCACCGGGCGGTCGCAGTGACGCCTGCATGGCGGTGGCGCCGTCCGGTTCGTCGGTGTCGGCCAGGTCGAAGCGGTGCTCCTCGGTCATGCCGCGTTCCTGCCCGGCTCACGCGATCGCAAACGCCGGCGGTCAGCGGGCCGCGTCGAGCTGCGACTGGTGCAGGAAGAGGCTGCCGGACAGGTCCGCCCCGCGCAGGTCAGTCCCGCGCAGGTCCGCCCCGGTGAGGTCGGCCCGGCCCAGGTCGACGCCGCGCAGGTCGGCCCCGATCAGCAGCGCCCCGCGCAGGTTGGCTCCGCGCAGGTCGACGCGGCGCAGGTCGGCGCCGAACAGCTGCGCGCCCCGGCGGTCGACGCCGGCCCGGCCACCGCGGGCCCGGGCCAGGTCCCCGGCGCGCGACAGCAGCGCGTTGACCCGCGCCCGGTACCCGTCGAGGTCGAGCGCGAGCAGCGTCTCCGGGTCGGCGCGGGTCAGCCGTTCGGTCTCGGCGAGCGCGGCGGCCAGCTCGTCGCGCAGCGGCGGCGGCAGCGGCGGGCGCAGCGCCCGCGCCTCGGTCAGGTACCAGAGCAGCTCGTGCAGCGGCCGCATCACCGCGAACGTGGCGAACATCCGGGGCGCGCTCCGCGGCGCGTCGCGCCAGTCCCGCCCGCCGAAGGTCTCCTGGGCCACCCGCTGGCCGGCGCCGAAGCAGTCGAAAACCGTGCAGCCCGGGTAGCCCCGGTCACGCAGCTGCGCGTGGATGCCGCAGCGGAAGTCCGGCCGCAGGTTGGCGCAGGGCTGCCCGGCGGGCTTGTCGGCGGCGAAGTCGGCCGAGGCGGAGAAGGCGGGCGCGACGCAGCACAGCCCGAAGCACCGCGAGCAGTCGGCACGCAGCGCGGCCGGCGACGTCTGGGGGCTTTCCGACACGCTGACCGTTCTCCTGCCGTCCGGGATGCGCCGGCGGTGGGCGGCCGGCCTCCCATTGTCCCGCCGGGACCCTCGCAAGCCGTGGCGGGGTCACCGCTGGTGCGGCCTCGGCCCGGGCGGCGAGGGTCGCGGCGGGACGGGTGGTCGGCGCGGACCGAGCCGCGCGGCGCCCCGGTGGAGCGGGCGCCGCGCGTACCGGGTCAGAAGGCGAAGAGCAGGCCGGTCTCCCGCAGCATCTGGCACCGGTTGCCGAAGGTCTCGGTGTAGGACACCGGCCGGTCCCGCCAGAGCCCCCAGGCGCGGGCGGTGACCGGGGCGTACTCCAGGGTGCACGGCCCGGGGTCGAGGTGCAGGGCGGCGAGGTCGCCGTCGACGGCGGCCACGGCGCGGCACGCGGTCGCCGCGTACGGGTGTGCGCCGCCGGTGGGGGCGCAGCGCAGCGCGGTGGCCCGCGGCGCCCCGGTGACGTGCGGCTCGACGCTGAGCAGCAGCACCGACGTGGCCGGTGCGGTCGGGGCGGCGTGTGCGGCGCCGGGGGCGGTGACCGCGAGTGCGCCGGTGGCCAGGAGGGCCGCGGTGGACAGGGCGGCGACCCGGTGGGCGAAGGGCATGGTGTGTCCTTCCGTCGGGGCCCCGGGGTGGGGGCCGGTCGTCGGCCCGGCCGTCGTGTGACCGGGCCGAGGACCACCCTAAGTGGACGGTGTGAACCCGCTGGGTCACCAACTGTTACGCCTGCGGGGGTCCGGTCCGCCCCCGGGCGCCTCCGACGGAGCGCCAGTCGTTCGAGGTCAGGGCGTTGGCCTGCGGGCCCATCAGCAGCATGCCGCCGTCGACCGGCCAGGACGCGCCGGTGACGTACCCGGCGGCGGGGGAGGCGAGCAGCGCGACCACGGCGGCCACCTCGCGGGCGTCCCCCGGCCGCCCCACCGGCACGCCGGGGCGCCGCTGGGTGAACGGGTCGACGTCCTCCTGACCGGTCATCGGGGTGCTGATCTCCCCGGGCGCGACCGCGTTGACGGTGATCCCGTCGGCCGCCAGCTCCTGCGCCATCACCCGGGTCAGCAGGCCCAGCCCGCCCTTGGCCGCGCAGTACGCCGCCGAGCCGACCCGCGGCGCGTGCTCGTGCACACTGGTGATGTTGATGATCCGGCCGCCGGTCCCGGCGGCGCGCATCCGCCGGGCGGCCCGCTGCCCGCACAGGAACGGCCCGTCCAGGTCGACCGCGAGCACCTCGCGCCACTGCTCCCACGAGGTGTCGACGAACGGTGTGGCGCTCCCGGTGCCGGCGTTGTTGACCAGCACCCCGATCCCGCCGAGCCGGTCGGTCAGCGCGTCGACGACCGCGGCGGCGCCGGGCAGCCGGGTGAGGTCCAGCTCGGCGACCTCGCAGCGCCGGCCGGCGGCGCGGACCTCGGCCGCGGTACCCTCGGCGCCGTCGGCGTCGCCGTACCAGGTGATGCCGATGTCGAATCCGGCTTCGGCGAGCGCCACGGCGCACGCCTTGCCGATCCCGGAGTCGGCGCCGGTGATGATCGCGGTTCGCGGGTAGTGCTCAAAGCGCACGGGCATGAGGCCGCCTTACCCGTTCCATGCGAATGCAACCATACGTCGATCTGGGTCCACGCAGGGGATTGTCGGCGTCGATCAACTCTGCCATATTCCAGCGTGGACGCTGCCAGCGACGGTCGCCAATTCCGGCGCCGCGCTGCGGCGACGCCTTCTTTCCGGGAGGGACCCTCGTGAAGCGCAGACGTCGCCATCTACTAGCAGGACTAGCCGTCGCCGCCCTCGTGGCGACGACGGGTGCCGCCGGCATCCATTTCACCGGCACCGAGGTGCCGGCCGCGGCGGCGGTCGGCGACGGCGAGATGCCGGGCGCCACCGGCGCCCACCTCGAACGGCTGCGCCAGGCGGCGCCCGGCAGCGACGGCATGTCGCCCGAGGGCCCCGGCAACGCCGCCCAGCAGGAGTTCCTGGAGCGCGCCTACCCGGCGGACGCGATCAGCATCGCCCAGGTGGACCGGTCCAAGGCCGCGTACGCGAGGGCGGACAAGCGTTTCCGGGGCGCCCAGCGCTGGACCAACGTCGGCCCGAGCGAAGCGCTCTACCCGTTCACCGAGTACCGCAACTCGTTCAACTACGTGCCCAACGAGTACGTCGCCGGTGGCCGGGTCACCTCGATCGACATCTCACCGGACTGCCAGCCGGGTCTGTGTCGGGCGTACGCCACCCCGGCCGGTGGTGGCATCTGGGGCACCCTCAACGTGCTGGCGCCCAAGCCCAAGTGGTTCTACCTGGGCGGCCCGCTCGGCATCAACGCCGCTGGCTCGGTCACGATCGACCGCAACGACCGGAACGGCCTGACCATCTACGTCGGCACCGGTGAGGCCAACGCCTGCGGCTCCGGCTGCGTGGCCGGTGTCGGCCTCTACAAGTCCACCAACGGTGGTCTGACCTGGAAGGGCCCGCTGGGCAAGGACGTTCTCGCCGGCAAGGGCATCGGCGAGGTCACCATCAAGCCGGGCGACCCGAAGACGCTCTACGTCGCCACCACCACCGCGCTGCGCGGCATGTCCAGCGCCTGCTGCACCGGCGTCACCCGCCCGGTGCCCGACGCCGCGAAGTGGGGCCTCTACAAGTCCACCGACGGCGGCGCGAACTGGACGTTCATCCACAATGGCTCGGCCGACGCCACGCAGTGCACCGGCAGCGCGGCCGAGTGGAACAACACCGCGGCCTGCTCGCCGCGCGGCGTCCGCTACGTCAAGCTCGACCCGCGTGACTCCGACATCGTCTACGCCTCCTCGTACGCCCGCGGCGTGTGGCGGTCGGCCGACGCCGGGGCGACCTGGACCCAGATCAAGCCGTCGCTGAACCCGGCGGTGTTCCAGAGCCGGGCCGCGATCGACGTCACCGCGCTGCCGGGCGGCAAGACCCGGATGTACGTCTACGAGGGCAATTTCGGCAACCCGTACTCGCGGCTGTTCCGCAGCGACGACGTGGCCGCCGGCGTCCCGACGTTCACCGACCTGACCAGCGCCAACCCGGCCGACCCGGGCTTCGCCACCTACAACCAGTGCACCGGTCAGTGCTGGTACGACGTGTTCGTGCACACCCCGCCGGGGCACCCGGACATCGTCTACACCGGCGGCTCCTACGTCTACGGCGAGACCATCGCCCACAAGCGGGCGGTCGTGCTCTCCACCGACGCCGGGGTCAGCGGCACCGACATGACCTTCGACGGCACCGACGAGCTGCACCCCAACGGGCTGCACCCCGACCAGCACGCGCTGGTCACCAACCCGCGCAACCCGTACCAGTTCTTCGAGGCCAACGACGGCGGCCTGATGCGCTCCAGCGGCCAGTTCGTAGACCGTTCCGCCTGGTGCGACAACCCGGACCGCAACCTGACCACCCAGGTCCAGAAGGACCGCTGCAAGCAGATGCTCTCGCGGATCCCCTCGAAGCTGGAGGGCATCAACACGGGCATGAACACCCTGCAGTTCATCAGCCTGTCGGTCAGCCCGCACGACCACACGCTGTTGCAGGGCGGCACCCAGGACAACGGCACCTGGGAGAACAAGGGCCAGCGCACCCGCTGGGTCAACACGATGATCGGTGACGGCGGGGCCTCCGGCTTCGACGTCGGCAAGCCGGAGTTCCGGTTCCACACGTTCTTCGACGCGACCCCGGAGGTGAACTTCAACAACGGCGACACCGGCAGCTGGATCTCGATCTACGACGGCGTCTTCGGCCAGCCGGGCAACCTGTTCTACGCCCCGGTGATCAGCGACCCGAAGGTCAGCGGCACGATGTTCGCCGGCACCGGCCGCTCGGTCTTCCGCACCAAGACCTTCGGCCTGGGCGACCGGACGCTGGAGGAGGCCAACCGGATCTGCAACACCTGGACGGGCACCTTCGAGGCCCGCTGCGGCGACTGGGAGCAGCTCGGCACGGTCGGGCTGACCGACGCCGCCTGGGGCGACCGGGCCGGTGGCGCCGTCTCGGTGGTGCAGCGGGTCGACAGCGACTCGTCCACCGCCTGGGCGGCGACCAGCACCGGCCGGGTGTTCGTCACCCGCAACGTCGACGCCGAGCCGGCCTCCGCGGTGACCTGGACCCGGATCGACACGTCCAGCACGCCGCACCGCTTCGTCACCAGCATCCACATCGACCCGGCCGACCCGGCCCGGGCGTGGATCTCCTACAGCGGGTTCAACTCGAACACCCCGGCCACCACCGGGCACGCGTTCGAGGTGACGGTGGGCGGCGCCGGCGCCACCTGGGCCGACCGGTCGTACGACTTCGGCGACCAGCCGATCACCGACCTGGTCCGCGACGACGTCACCGGTGACCTCTACGCGGCCACCGACTTCGGCGTCCTGCGGCTGGCCAAGGGCAGCACGACCTGGGTCAAGGCGGGCGGCGGGATGCCGAACGTCGAGGTGGCCGGGCTCACCATCGTGCCGGGCAAGCGGATCCTCTACGCCGCCTCGCACGGCCTCGGCGCCTGGCAGCTCAAGCTGAAGTAGGCAGGAGACCATCGGCACCAACCGGGTGAGGGGCCGCGCGAGCGGCCCCTCACCGCTGTCCGGGGCGGCCGGTCGGCTCTGGCGCACCCTCGGCGCGGCCTTCGTCATCCTGGTCTTCGTCCCGCCGCTGCTGCTGCTGGTGTCCGGCTCGCTCACCGAGCCGGGCCTGCCGCCCTCGCCGACGCCGCAACTGGTGCCCGATCCGGTCTCCGGCACCGGGTATCGGCAGGCCGTCGAGATCGGCGGGCTGCTGCGCGCCTCGGTTAACTCGGTGCTGGTCGCGGTCGTCGCGGTGCCGCTGAGCGTGCTGGTCGCCTCGCTCGCCGGGTTCGCGCTGGCCCGGCTCGCGCCGCGCACCACCGCCACCGTCGTGGCGGCCTCCCTGGTCGCCCTGATGGTGCCGGCCACCGCGCTGCTGGTGCCCCGCTTCGCGATCTTCCGCGCGCTCGGGCTGACCGATACCCTGGTGCCGTTGATCGCCCCGGCGTTGCTGGGCACCTCGCCGCTCTACGTCCTGGTCTACTACCTGGCCTTCCGGGCGCTGCCGGCGGACCTGTACGACGCCTGCCTCGTGGAGGACCTCTCGCCGATGCGCACCTGGTGGCGGGTCGCCCTCCCGCTGGTCCGCCCGGTCACCGCCGCGCTGACCGCGCTTACCTTCGTGCTCACCTGGTCGAACTTCCTCGACCCGCTGATCTATGTCTACGGTCGGGACCTGTTCACCCTGCCGCTGGCGCTGCGCTCGCTGTCCGTGCTGGACCCGACGAACTTCCCGGTGTTCCTGGCCGGCGCGGTGCTGGCCACCGCCCCGGCGCTCCTGGTCTTCGTCCTGGCCCAGCGCCGCTTCCTCCACCACGACGACCCGACGGGACGGGACCGATGAGACCGAAGGCGCTGCTCGCCCTGCTGCTCTCCGCGGTGCTGCTGGCCACCGGCTGCGGCACCGGATCCGGCTCGTCGGCCGACGGCCCGGTGCGGCTGCTGGTCTTCGGCGCCCCCGAGGAGCTGGCCGCCTACCGCACCCTCATCGACGCGTACGAGAAGAGCCGGCCCGGCGCCGAGGTGCAGCTGGTCGAGGCCAGCGACCGCAAGGACCTGCTGGCCCGGCTGGCCACCTCGGTCGCCGGTGGCGCCCCGCCGGACCTGTTCCTGATGAACTACCGCTTCTACGGCCAGTTCGCCGCGAAGAACGTGGTCGAGCCGCTGGACGACCGGATTGCCGCCTCCGAGGCGATCGACCCGGCCAACTACTACCCGGTGGCGTGGAACGCCTTCAGGTGGGACGGCAGGCAGCTCTGCCTGCCGCAGAACGTCTCCAGCCTGGCCGTCTACTACAACCGCACGCTGTTCGCCAGGTACGGGGTGCCCGAGCCGAAGGCGGGCTGGACCTGGAACGACCTGGTCGGCACCGCCACCGCGATGACCCGCGACTCCCGGGGGCTGGTCGTCAAGGCCACCGAGAGCGAGGGCGCGGCGCTGCGGCCGGCCGTGCACGGCCTCGGCGTCGAGCCGTCGATCATCCGGCTGGCCCCGTTCGTCTGGTCCAACGGCGGTGAGATCGTCGACGACCCCGAGCGGCCGACGCGGCTCACCCTGGACGGCCCGGCCGCCCGGGAGGCGCTGAAGAACCTGGTCGACCTGCGGCTGGCGTACGGGGTGGTGCCCACCGACGAGGAGGTGGAGGCCGAGGACGACGAGTCCCGGTTCGCCAACGGCCGCCTCGCCATGTTGATGAGCTCCCGGCGCTCCACCACCACGTTCCGGTCCATCACCGACTTCGAGTGGGACGTGGCCCCGCTGCCGGTCTACCGGGAGCAGGTCGGGGTGCTGCACTCCGACGCGTACTGCGTGACCCGCGGCGCGAAGCGCAAGGACGCCGCCTGGCGGTTCCTGGAGTTCGCCGTCGCCGAGGAGGGGCAGCGGATCATCGCGGCCACCGGCCGGACCGTGCCCTCGCACATCGGCGTGTCGCAGTCCCCGGCGTTCCTCGGCCCGGCCCAGCCGCCGCGCAGCGCGAAGGTCTTCCTCGACGCCATCCCCACCGTCCGGGCGCTGCCCACAGTCTCCACCTGGCCGGAGGTCGAGGACGTCACGTACGGGATCCTGGAGAACGCCATGCACCGGGGCGACCGCCTCGACGACGTGATCCGCGACCTCGACCAGCAGACCCGGCCGATCTTCGCCCGCGGTGAGCACGGGTGAGCGAGGCGGGACTCGCCTTCGACGGCGTCAGCGCCGCGTACCGGGGTGCGACGGTGTTGCACGAGGTCGACCTGACCGTCGACCGGGGCGAACTGCTGGTGGTGCTCGGCCCGTCCGGGGCCGGCAAGTCGACGGTGCTGCGGGTGGCGGCCGGGCTGGAGCCGGTCACCGCCGGGCGCGTGCGCATCGCCGGCCGGGACGTCACCACCGCCCGCCCCGGCCGGCGCAACGTGTCGATGGTGTTCCAGTCGTACGCGCTCTTCCCGCACCTGACGGTGGCGGAGAACATCGCCTTCGGCCTGGAGGTGCGCGACACCCCCCGGGCGGTGGCCCGGGAACGGGCCCGGACGGCGGCCGAGACGGTCGGCTGCGCAGGACTGCTCGACCGGCGGCCGGGGCAGCTCTCCGGTGGCGAGCGGCAGCGGGTGGCGCTGGCCCGGGCGCTGGTCCGCGAGCCGGACGTGTTTCTGCTCGACGAACCGCTGTCCAACCTCGACCTGACGCTGCGGGTGGAGATGCGCGCCGAACTGCGGGCGCTGCACGATCGGCTGGGCGCCACCATGGTGCACGTCACCCACGACCAGACCGAGGCGCTGGTGCTCGCCGACCGGATCGCGGTGCTACGTGACGGGCGGATCGAGCAGGTGGGCACCCCGGAGGAGATCTGGCGCGCCCCGGCGAGCACATTCGTGGCCCGTTTCGTCGGCTCTCCGGCGATGAACCTGCTCCCCGCCGGCGGGCCGGTACACCCCACCGGCGCGGCGCCGCCGGCCACGGCGGACGACGACCTGCAGCTCGGGTTCCGGCCCGAGGCGGTCACGCTGGACGCGGCCGAGGGGGCGGCGGCCACCGTCGACCGGGTCGAGGTGGTCGGCGAGGACGCGTACGCGTACCTCACCCTCGCCGGCGGGCAGCCGGTCGTCGCCCGGGTGCCGGCGTCGCGCCGGCCCGGCAGGGGATCGGCGGTGCGCGTCGGCGTGCGCTGGGCCGATGTGCACGTCTTCCACGCCGGCTCGGGCCGCCGGTACCGCCCGTCATGAGGCCGGACAGCCGCGCGCGGCGGCAGCTGGCGCTGATGCTCGCGCCGTACCTGGTCGGGCTGGTCGGGCTGGTGCTACTGCCCGCCGCCGTCACCCTGGCGCTGGCCTTCACCGAGTACGACCTGCTGCGCCCGCCGACCTGGGTGGGCCTGGACAACGTCACCGCGCTCCTGGACGACCCGGTGTTCCGGGTCTCGCTGACCAACTCGCTGGTCTTCGCGCTGGTGGCCGTACCGCTGCGGGTGCTCCTCGCGCTCGGCCTGGCGCTGCTGCTGCACCGGCGGGCGCCCGGGGTCGGCACCGCGCGCGCCGCGGCCGTGCTGCCCGCCGCGGTGCCGGAGATCGCCTACGGGCTGCTCTGGCTGTGGCTGCTCAACCCGCTCTATGGCCCGATCAACCAGCTGCTGCGCACCGGCGGGGAGAACGGGCTGACCGCGCTGGGCCGCACCCCGCCGCAGTGGCTCACCGACCCCACCGACGCCCGGGCGGCGATCATCCTGATGAGCCTGTTCACCATGGGGGAGACCTTCGTGGTGCTGCTGGCTGCCCGCCGGGCGCTGCCCCGCGACGTGTACGAGATGGCCGCCCTCGAGGACGCCACCGGTTGGGACGTGTTCCGCCGGGTCACCCTGCCGCTGATGGCGCCGGTGCTCGCGCTGCTGGCGGTGCGCGACGCCATCGCCAGCCTGCACTTCTCGTTCGTGCCGGCGTTCGTGGTCACCGACGGCGGCCCACCCCCGTACGCCACCACGTACCTGTCGCTGTTCGTCTACCGCACCGCGTTCGAGTACCTGCGCTACGGCTACGCCGCCGCGGCGACCCTGGTGATGATGCTGCTGACCGTGGCGGCGGTGGTGGTGCAGTGGCGGGTGTTCCGGCGCTACCGTGCCTTCTACCGGCTGTGAGGAACCGTCCGGCCGGGCGGGCCGTCCCAGCTGACGGAGGTGTCGTGCGATGCGTCGAGTCGGGCTGCTGGTGACCGCCGTCGGTCTGCTCTGGTGGGTGGCCGCCTGTACCGCGCCCGATCCGCCGGAGGTGACGGGCGGGGCCTCCACCGCGCCGTCCGGCCCCCCGCCGTCGGCCGGCTCGACCGCGCCGCCGGCGACCGGCGGGCCGGGCGGACCGACGGCCCCGCCCTCCTCCCCGGGCGGTGGCGAGGTGCCGGGCCCGCTGCCCTGGGGTGGGCGGACCCTGACCGGCACGGTCGAGCGGGTGGACGGGTGCACCGTGCTGCTGGTGGGCGAGCGGCGGTGGGCGCTCACCGGGGCGGCGGCGGCCGCGCTACGCCCCGGTGACCGGATCACCGTGCACGGCGGGCTGACCCCCCGCCCGGCCGCCTGCGGTGACCCGGACGTATCCGACGCGCTGGCCGTCAACCGGGTCGAGCCCGCCTGATCCGCCGGCCCCTGGGCGTGCGCAGGTGTAGGGCCGGCCCGGACGGGTAGCCGCGGGGAATGGACCTGGTGGAGGAGTCGCCGTACCGGTTTCGGATCGACCGGCACGACCCGATGCGGGTGCCGGGCGTGGTCTTCGCGTCCCGGTCGCTGCTGCCCGACGCCGGCGCGGACAAGTCACTGGAGCAGGTGGCGAACGTCGCGACGCTGCCCGGCATCGTCGACGCCTCGTACGCCATGCCCGACGTGCACTGGGGCTACGGCTTCCCGATCGGCGGCGTGGCCGCCACCGACGTCGAGCAGGACGGGGTGGTGTCGCCCGGCGGCGTCGGCTTCGACATCTCCTGCGGGGTGCGCCTGCTCGCCGCCGACCTTGACCGCACCGAGCTGGACGGCCGGCTGGAGCCGCTGATGGACGGCCTGGGCGCGGCCACGCCACGCGGCATGGGCAAGGGCGCGGTGTGGCACCTGTCGAAGGACTCGGAGCTCGACGCGGTGCTGCGCGGCGGCTCCCGGTATGCGGTGGAGCGGGGCTTCGGCGTGGAGCGGGACCTGGTGCGCTGCGAGGACTACGGCGCGGTGGACGACGCCAACCCGGCGCAGGTCAGCGAGCGGGCGGTGGAGCGAGGCGCCCGGCAGGTCGGCAGTCTCGGTTCCGGCAACCACTTCCTGGAGGTGCAGGCCGTCGAGGAGGTGTACGACGACCGCGTCGCCACCGCCTTCGGGCTGCGTCCCGGTCAGGTCTGCGTGATGATCCACAGCGGGTCCCGGGGACTTGGCCACCAGATCTGCACCGACTACGTGCGGGGCATGGCGAAGGTGATGACGCGCCACGGCATCCACGTGCCGGACCGGCAGCTGGCCTGCGCCCCGGTGTCGTCCCACGAGGGTCGCGCCTACCTGGGGGCGATGGCGGCCGCCGCGAACTACGCGCGGGCGAACCGGCAGCTGCTGGCCGCCGCCGCCCGGAAGGTGTTCGAGCGGGAGACCGGGCGTGGGCTCGACCTGGTCTACGACATCTCGCACAACCTTGCCAAGATCGAGACCCACGACGTGGACGGTGCGCGGCGCAGTCTCTGCGTGCACCGCAAGGGGGCCACCCGGGCGTTGCCGCCGGGCCATCCCGACCTGCCCGACGACCTGCGCGACGTGGGGCAGCCGGTGTTGATACCCGGCTCCATGGGCACCGGTTCGTACGTGCTCACCGGCGTGCCCGGCGCGCCCGCGTTCGCCTCGACCTGCCACGGTGCCGGCCGGGTGCAGAGCCGCAAGCAGGCGGTCAAGGCCGAGCGCGGCCAGGACCCGCGCCGCCAGCTGGCGGCGCAGGACATCGCGGTGCGTGGCGCGTCGAGGCGAGGCCTGGCCGAGGAGATGCCGGCGGCGTACAAGGACGTCTCGGCGGTGGTCGAGGCGGCCGAGGGCGCCGGGCTGTGCCGCCGGGTGGCCCGGCTGGTGCCGGTCGGCGTGGTGAAGGGCTGACCTGGCTCAGACGTCCAGGGTCACTGCGCAGGACCAGCCCTCGTCGTCCCGGCCGAAGCGCAGCTCGTGCAGGGAGACGGCCTTCGGTACCGCCCCGGTCAGCTCCACCGCTTCGGTGCCCGTCACCTGCCAGCACACCACCAGCCCGCCGGCCGGGTCGGCGGTGACCTCGGTGGCCAGCGGCAGCTCACCCGCAGTGTCCATCCGGAAGATCACTTCGTCGAGGACGGTCACCAGCATGTCCTCGTCGTCGTCGGCCGGTGCCTGGAACTCGCGTTCGGCCTGCGGCCGGGCGCCGCCGGTGTCGGTGAACGTGTCGACCAGCGCGGTGACCGCCTCGGCCAGGCACGCCTCCCGGGTCGGCGCCCACGCCTCGATCCGGACGTCCGCGGTGTGCGGCACGCACCGGTGACCCGGCATTGGTCGTCTGCTCATCTCTCGCCCCCGTACGGCTCGACGGTCTGGAGCGCGAGCGCGTGGCTGTGTCGCTGCCACCGTACGTGACGCCCGGGCGGGCGGGACGGGTTTCCGGGGGCGGGCCGCCCGCCACCGGCCCGCGCGGTCAGCGCGGTACGTTGCCGCACGACCTCCAGCATCATAGTTTCGGTCATGGATCTAACCGGTAGGCCACGTTCGGCCTGTCGAGGTCCAAGCTGCGAAATCCTCGCCGTGCGTGCCTATCGATCGACACCTCTGGAGTTCCGGCCGCAGCCGTAATATGCTGCGGGCACCGTCGTACGTGGAGGTCGCCCGTGTCGCCGTTACGTCGCACCCTCGTGCCCGCAGCATATTACGG
>NZ_POUB01000064.1 GCF_003236335.1 Micromonospora deserti | reverse complement strand
CCCCCGCCGTCCCCGAGGCCACCGGCTTCGGCCGCCCCGGCCGGGGCGTGGGCAGCGGCGCCCTGACCTTCAAGCCGATCCCGCCGAACACCCTCGACACCCTGGTCGTGCCGAACGGGTACGACCACGCCGTCGTCATCCGCTGGGGCGACCCGGTGCTGCCGGGTGCCCCCGAGTTCGACCTGCACCACCAGACCGCCGCCGCGCAGTCGAAGCAGTTCGGCTACAACAACGACTTCGTCGGGCTGCTGCCGCTGGACCGGGCCGGCCGGCGGGGACTGCTCGTGGTGAACCACGAGTACACCAACGAGGACCTGATGTTCCCCGGCTTCACCAGTCAGGAGGCTCTGGCGGTGGAGCAGTTGCGGGTCGCCATGGCCGCGCACGGCATGTCCGTGGTGGAGGTGGAGCGGGTCGACGGCACCGGGCAGTGGCGCCCGGTCGCCAAGGGCCGCCGGCCGTACAACCGCCGGGTGACCGCGCTCGCCACGAAGTTCGAGCTGACCGGCCCGGCCGCCGGCTCGGCCTGGCTGAAGACCGCCGCCGACACCAGGGGCCGTACGGTCATCGGCACGCTGAACAACTGCGCCGGCGGGGTGACCCCGTGGGGCACGGTGCTCTCCGGCGAGGAGAACTTCAACCAGTACTTCGTCGGCGGCGACGCCGTCGCGGAGGCGGACAAGCCGAAGCTGGCGCGGTACGGCATCAGCACCACCGCCCGCTACCCCGGCGGCAGCCGGAAGTGGGAACGCGCGGACGAGCGGTTCGACCTGGCCAAGCACCCGAACGAGGTCAACCGGCACGGCTGGGTCGTCGAGATCGACCCGTACGACCCGGAGAGCCGCCCGCGCAAGCACACCGCGCTGGGCCGGTTCAAGCACGAGGGCGCGAACGTGATCGTCGCGAGGAGCGGGCACGTGGTCGCGTACATGGGTGACGACGAGCGCTTCGACTACCTGTACAAGTTCGTCTCCGAGAAGAAGCTCATGAAGGGCGGCTCCTGGGTCGCCCGGAAGCACAACCTGACCCTGCTGGAGTCCGGCACCCTCTACGTGGCCCGGCTGGAGCAGAGCAGCGCCGGCGAGATCGACGGTTCGGGCCGGCTCCCCGCCGACGGGGCGTTCAACGGCCGGGGCCGCTGGATCAAGCTGGTCAGCGGCAACCGCTCGTACGTCGACGGGATGACCGCCGCGGACGTGCTGACCTTCACCCGGATCGCCGGTGACAAGGTCGGGGCGACCAAGATGGACCGTCCGGAGGACGTCGAGCCGAGCCTGCTCAGCGGCAAGGTGTACGTGGCGCTGACCAACAACAGTAACCGGGGTGTCGGCAGCAACCCGAAGGCGGACGAGGCCAACCCGCGTACCGCCAACAAGCACGGCCAGGTGCTGGAGCTGGTCGAGGACCGGGGCGACAACTCCGCCGAGACCTTCACCTGGTCGCTGCCGATCGTGGCCGGCGACCCGAACGACCCGTCGACCTACTTCGCCGGGTACGACAAGGCCAAGGTCTCCCCGATCTCCTGCCCGGACAACGTCGCCTTCGACGCCACCGGCAACCTCTGGATCTCCACCGACGGCAACGCGCTGGGCAGCAACGACGGCCTCTTCGCGACCGCCGTGGAGGGCCCGGAGCGCGGCCACCTCAAGCAGTTCCTGACCGTGCCCGTCGGCGCGGAGGCCTGCGGACCGTTCATCACCGGGGACAACCGCTCGGTCTTCGTGGCCGTGCAGCACCCGGGTGAGATCAGCGGGGCGTCCCTGGAGAAGCCGGCCTCCACCTGGCCGGACGGCGACTACGCCAAGCCGGGCGTGGTGGTGGCCTGGCGCCTGGACGGCGGTCCGATCGGCAGCTGACGTTTTCCGGCGGTTCGGCGCTGGACCGCCCGTCGAGGGCCCTTTCCCGTGCTGGGGAGGGCCCTCCGGCGTGTGTCGCCCCGACCGCTCGCCGCGCGGCAGGGCGCGGGCGCCCGGCGGGCGCCCGGAGCGCCGCACTGGTCAGTTCTCGGCGGCGATGCCGTCGGCGATCGCCCGGGCGGCGGTGAGCAGCTTCGCCCGGACCACCCGGGCGGAGGTCATCATTTCGCTGGCCGGCAGGGCGCAGGCCAGCACCACCCGGCGCTCGATGTCCTTGTCCGGGGTGACCAGCACCGCCGCGCAGGCCACGCCCTGCCGGTACTGGCCCAGCTCCAGCTGCATGCCGCGCCGGTCACCCGCGGCGAGGTCGGCCTCGAGCGCCTCGACGGTGGTCAGCGTGGCGCTGGTGAACGGGCGCATGCCGTACTCCCGCAGGTAGCGGAAGCGCTGCTCGGGGGTGAGCGTGGCGAGCAGCGCCTTGCCCAGCGCGGTCGCGTGCGCCCCCTCGTCGAAGCCGGGGACCAGGTCCTCCAGGTACGGTGAGCGGGGCCCCTCGGCTACCGCGGTAACCGCCACCTGGCCGCCGACGAAGCGGCCCAGGTAGTGGCTGTAGCCGGTGTCGGCGGCGGCCCGGCGCAGGCTCTCGCCGACGGCCGGCGGCCCCCGGAACGCGGTCACCAGCTCGCGGTACCGGTCGGCCACCTCCAGCCCCACGATGTACGTGCCGTCCTCGCGGCGGATCACGTAGCCCTCGTAGGCCAGGGTGCGGACGAGGTGATACGTGGTGGCTACGGTCAGCTCGCACCGCCGGGCGATCTGCTTGACGGTCAGCCCCTTCGGGGCACGACCGACCGACTCGAGCACTCGTAGCGCGCGGGACACGCTCCGGATCAGGTCCGAAGGCTCCGCCAAGGGGTCGCGCACAACCACCTCCGCCGCCGGGGACTTACACCATATGAAAAACAGGCCCGGTGCGAAATGCCTGTTCGGGTGGAGGATGCCAGATCGTCATCAACGGCTTGTGCCCTGGCGGACACGATCCGTGTCCCGAGTGTGCCTCACGTAGGTTTGCCACACCATGACCCACGTCGCGCTCCGTTCCGACAGCGGCACCGCGCCCCGGCCCGTCCGGGCCGCCGCCGGCGCCATCGCCGTCACCATCGCCTCGGTCCTGCCGGTCTTCCTGGTCGGCGGCCTCGCCGTGCAGATGGGCGACGACCTTGGCTTCTCCCCGGCCGGTCTCGGCCTGGCCGTCTCGGTCTACTTCGGGGTCAGCGCGCTGGCCTCGGTGCCCTCCGGCGGCCTCGTCGAGCGGTACGGTCCGGCCGTGGTCGCGCGCGGCGCCATCCTGCTCTCCGCCGGGGCGATGCTCGCCATCGCGACGTTGGCCCGGTCGTACGCGGTCCTGGTCGGGCTGCTGGCCCTCAGCGCCGCCGCCAACGCCCTCGGCCAGCTCGCCAGCAACGCCGCGCTGGCCCGGCACGTGCCGTCCCGGCGGCAGGGGCTGTCCTTCGGGGTGAAGCAGGCCGCGATCCCGGTCTCCACCCTGCTGGCCGGGGCGGCGGTGCCGACGGTCGCGCTGACCGCGGGCTGGCGCTGGGCGTTCGTGGTGGCCGCCGGGGCGGCGCTGGCTGCCCTGCCCGTGGTGGCCGCGCGAGAGCCCCGCCCGGCCCGGAAGACCGCCGCCGCCCGCGCCGGTCGCGCCCGGAGGGCCCTGGTGGTCGTCGGGATGGCCGCGACCCTCGCCGCGGCCGCCGCGAACGCGCTGGGCACCTTCGTGGTCGACTCCTCCGTCGACCGGGGGCTGGCACCCGGGCTGGCCGGGCTGACGCTGACCCTCGGCAGCGCGGTCTGCGTGGCGGCCCGGATCTCCGCCGGCTGGCTGGCCGACCGCCGCGCCACCGGGCACGTGGCCCTGATCGCCGGGATGCTGGTCGTCGGCGCGGGCGGGCTCGGCCTGCTCGCGGTGGCCGGGCCGGGGCCGCTGGTGGTGGGTGTGGTGCTCGGCTTCGGCCTGGGCTGGGCCTGGCCGGGCCTGATGAACTTCGCGGTGGTCCGGCTGCACCCGCAGGCCCCGGCCGCCGCCACATCGATCACTCAGACCGGGGTGTACGCGGGCGGCTGCCTCGGTCCTCTCGGCCTCGGTGCCCTCGCCGCCCACGCCGGCTACCCGGTGATGTGGTCGCTCGCCGCCCTGGCGATGCTCCTGGCCGCCGCCCTCATGCTCCTCGGCAGCCGCCTCCTCACCCAGCCCTGACCGCCGGCCAACCCCCGTTGATCATGAGGTTGGCGGCAGTGTCGGCGATCGACTTCGCCGCCAACCTCATGATCAACGGGCAATCCGGGGGTGGGGGTTAGCTGGTGCGGTCGGCGATGTAGTCGCAGAGGGATTCGAGGGCGCGCCGGGCCGGGGTCCGCGGCAGCGGAGCGAGTTGGTCGCGCGCGTCCTCGGCGTAGCTGCGCACGGTCTCCCTCGCCCGCTTCAGGGCCGGGCTCTCCCGGAGCAGGCCGAGCGCCTCGGCGTGCCGGGCGTCGTCGGTCAGCGGGCCGGTGGCCAGGATCTCCCGCAGCCGCACCGAGGCGGCGTCCGCGTCGTCCGAGGCGAGCGCGTAGAGCACCGGCAGGGTGGGTACGCCCTCGCGCAGGTCGGTGCCGGGCGTCTTGCCCGACTGCACCGACTCGGAGGCGATGTCGAGCAGGTCGTCGGAGAGCTGGAAGGCGACCCCGATGGTCTCGCCGTAGCCGGCCAGCGCGTCGACGTGCTCCGGCGAGGCACCGCCGAACAGGCCGCCGAACCGGGCCGAGGTGGCGATCAGCGAACCGGTCTTCCCGGCGATCACGTCCAGGTAGTGCGCGACCGGGTCATCCCCCGGCCGGGGGCCGACGGTTTCGGCGATCTGGCCGTGCACCAGCCGGGCGAAGGTGCGCGCCTGCAGGCGTACCGCCTCGGGGCCCAGCTCGGCCGCGATGTCGGCGGCGCGGGCGAAGAGATAGTCGCCGACCAGGATGGCGACCGAGTTGGTCCACCGGGAGTTGGCGCTCTGCGCGCCCCGGCGCACCGCCGCCTCGTCCATCACGTCGTCGTGGTAGAGCGTCGCCAGGTGGGTCAGCTCCACCACCACCGCGGCCGGTACGACCTGCGCGCGGGTCGGATCGCCGAACTGGGCGCCCAGCGCCACCAGCAGCGGGCGGAACCGCTTACCGCCGGCCTCCACCAGGTGCCGGGCCGCCTCGGTGACGAACGGGTCGGCGCTGGCCACGCTGGCCCGCAGCTCACCCTCGACGGCCTCCAGCAGGCCCAGCACCGACGCCTCGACGCGGGAATCGGCCAGATACAGGCCGAGCGCGCCGAACTGACTCGTGCCCATCCTGCTCCGGCGACCGCCGGAGCCGGTGGCACCTGAACGCTCGCCAGCCGGATTCACCACGCCATCCACCATGCCACACCGGCTCGACCTGCCCGGACGGGGGATATGCCGCCGACGCGCCCCGGCACGGCCAAACGGGGCCGGCACGCCGTCGCGTGCCGGCCCCGCGGCCCCGCTATCCCGGGTCAGCGCACGAACTCGGCGGCTCCGGCGGCCAGGTTGAGCAGCGGTGCCGGGGCCACCCCGAGCACCAGGGTGGCGGCCACGCCGATCATCAGCGCGGCCGAGGTCAGCCCGCCCGGCACGGTGACCGTCGGGGTCGAGTCACCCGGCTCGGAGAGCCACATCATCACCACGACCCGCAGGTACGGGAAGGCCAGCACCATGCTGGTCAGCACGCCGGCGATCACCAGCCACGCCTGCCCGCCGTCCAGCGCCGGGCCGAAGACCGCGAACTTGCTGGTGAAGCCGCTGGTCAGCGGGATGCCGGCGAAGGCGAGCAGGATGAGGGTGAAGACCGCGGCGTAGAACGGCGAGTGCCGCCCCAGCCCGGCCCAGCGGGACAGGTGGGTGGCCTCCCCGTCGGCGTCCCGCACCAGGGTCACCACGGCGAACGCGGCGAGCACCGAGAAGCCGTACGCGACCAGGTAGAACATCGTCCCGGAGATCCCCTCGGCGCTCGGCGCCAGCACGCCGACCAGCAGGTAGCCGGCGTTCGCGATCGAGGAGTACGCCAGCAGCCGCTTGATGTCGGTCTGGGTGACCGCCAGCACCGCCCCGACCAGCATGGTCAGCACCGCCACCACCCCGAGGACCGGGGTGAAGTCCCAGCGCGCCCCCTCGAAGCCGACGTGGAACACCCGCAGCAGGGCGCCGAACGCGGCGACCTTGGTGCAGGCGGCCATGAAGCCGGTGACCGGCGTCGGGGCGCCCTGGTAGACGTCCGGCGTCCAGACGTGGAACGGGGCGGCCGCCGCCTTGAACAGCAGGCCGATGGAGAGCATCGCCATGCCGGCGAAGAGCAGCACCGGGCTGGCCGGCGACTCGGTGACCGCGGCGTTGACGGTGGCGAAGTCGACCCCCGCCGGGCGGCCCGGCATGCCTGCGGTGAAGCCGTACACCAGGGCCACCCCGAAGAGGAAGAAGGCCGAGGCGTACGCGCCGAGCATGAAGTACTTCAGCGCCGCCTCCTGGCTCAGCAGCCGCCGGCGGCGGGCCAGCGCGCAGAGCAGGTAGAGCGGCAGCGAGAAGACCTCGAGCGCGATGAACATGGTCAGCAGGTCGTTCGCCGCCACGAAGATCAGCATGCCGCCGATCGCGAACGTGGTCAGCGGGTACACCTCGGTGGCGCCGTTGCTGCCCTCGGCCTGCCGCCGGTCGTCGTCCGACTCGGCGGTGACCGCGGCCTGGGCGACGAACGCCCCGCCCCGCTCCACCGTCCGTTCACCGATGAGCAGCAGCGCGATCGCGGCGAGCACCAGGATCGCGCCCTGGAGGAAGAGGGCCGGCCCGTCCACCGCGATCGCCCCGCCGATGGTGATCAGCCGGTCGTCGGCGTTCAGCACCACCATGGTCAGCGCGGCGAGCACCGCCAGCAGGGCCAGCGTCAGCTGCGTCAGGTGCCGGTGCCGCCGGGTCACGAACGCCTCGACCAGCACGCCGAGCAGCGCGGCACCCAGCATGATCAGGGTCGGCGCGAGCGCCGCGTAGTCGATCGACGGCAACTTGAGCTCGGTCATTGCTGATGCCGCCTTTCGTTCGCGACTGCGGGGCTCGCAAGCTCACTCCTCGCGCTCACCGCGATGCCTCCTGGACGGTGCCCACCGACGGGGCCGGGTCGGTCCTGTCGATGTCCTGCATGGTCGCCTGCACGGCGGGGTTGATCACGTCGGTGACCGGCTTCGGGTAGAAACCGAGCAGCACGAGCAGCACGATCAGCGGGGCGACCACGACCTTCTCGCGCAGGTTGAGGTCACGCCGCATGCCGTCGACCTCGGTCAGCGCCGGGTTGAGCGTCCCCTGGGTGGTGCGCTGCACCATCCACAGCACGTACGCCGCGGCCAGAATGATGCCGAGGGTGGCGATCACCGCGACCGGCTTGTTCACCGTGAACGTGCCGATCAGCACCAGGAACTCGGAGATGAACGGCGCGGTGCCGGGCAGCGCGAGCGAGGCCAGGCCGGCGAAGAACAGCACCCCGGCCAGGACCGGCACCAGCTTCCCCGCCCCGCCGAAGTCGCTGATCAGCGCCGAGCCGCGGCGGGCGATCAGCATGCCGACCACCAGGAAGAGCAGGCCGGTGGCGAGCCCGTGGTTGACCATGTAGAGCACCGCGCCGGTGCCGGCCTGGGTGGTGAAGGCGAAGATGCCCACCCCGATGAAGCCGAAGTGCGCGATCGAGGTGTACGACACCAGCCGCTTCAGGTCGTTCTGACCGACCGCCAGCAGCGCGGCGTAGACGATGCCGATCACGCCCAGTGCCAGCGCCCACGGGGCGAACTGCTTCGCCGCGTCCGGGAACAGCGGCAGGCAGTAGCGCAGGATGCCGAACGTGCCGACCTTGTCCAGCACGCCGACCAGCAGCGCCGCCGCCCCGGCCGGGGCCGCGCCGCCGGCGTCCGGCAGCCAGGTGTGGAACGGGAAGAACGGCGCCTTGATCGCGAAGGCGAGGAAGAAGCCGAGGAACAGCCACCGCTCGGTGCCGGTGGAGATGTCCACCTGGCTGAGTGCCTGCCAGTCGAAGGTCTTCCCACCGACCACCCAGAGGCCGATCACCGCGGCGAGCATGAACAGACCGCCGACGAGCGAGTAGAGGAAGAACTTCACCGCCGCGTACTGCCGCTGGTGGCCGCCGTAGCTGCCGATCAGGAAGTACATCGGCACCAGCATGACCTCGAAGAACACGTAGAACAGGAAGACGTCGGCGGCGGCGAAGACGCCGATCATCGTGCACTCGAGGACGAGCAGCAGCGCGAAGTAGACCGGCACCGACCGCCGCGACGAAGCGAGAATTCCGGCGCGCGCGGGGCCTTCCTGCCGGTTGGCGCCGGGTTGGCGGTCGGTGGCGGTGGGCGCCCCGGAAGGCTTGTCCGCGTCGTGCCAGGAGGCCAGGATCACCAGCGGCACCAGCACCGCGATCAGCATCAGCATCACCAACGCGATGCCGTCGGCGGCGAAGGTGAAGTTGACGCCCCAGTTCGGGATCCACGGGTAGGACTCGCGGAACTGGAAGCGGTCACCGCCGGTCTGCCAGGTGACCCACATGACGACCGAGAGCGCCAGCACCAGCAGCGACCAGCCGAACGCCACCTGCTTGGCCAGCTCCGGCCGCGTCCGCGGCAGGAGCACCACCACCAGGGCGCCGACCAGCGGTGCCACGGTGAGCACCGAGAGGAACGGGAAGTCGGACATTATGCGGCCTTACCTCCGTGGTCACTGCGCGGACCGCCGGCGACGGCCGCCTGGAAGAGGTCGATCACGCGAGCCACCCCGCCTCGACGGCCAGGAACGCCGCCACCACCAGCAGCGCGCCGGTCAGGATCGAGGTGGCGTACGACCGGACGAAGCCGGTCTGCAGCCGCCGGAGCCGGCCGGAGCCACCGCCGACACCCGCGGCGAGGCCGTTGACCAGCCCGTCGACCCCGCGGTTGTCGAGGTAGACCAGGGCCCGGGTGAGGAAGATGCCCGGCTTCTCGAACACCGCCTCGTTGAACGCGTCGGTGTAGAGGTTGCGCCGGGCGGCGGTGACCAGCACCCCGGCCGGCTGCGGCGCGGTGGCGGTGCCGGCCCGGAACAGGAACCAGGCCAGTCCGGCGCCGACCACGGTGACCAGGATCGACAGCACCGTGATCATGCTGTGCGACAGCACCCCGTGTGCTTCGCCGCTCTGCTCGCCGAGCACCGGGGTCAGCCACGAGGCGACGCCGTCGTTCCAGGCCATCAGGCCACCGGCCAGCACCGAACCAGCCGCCAGCAGGATCAGCGGGATGGTCATCAGCTTCGGCGACTCGTGCGGGTGCGCGATGTCCTCGGTCCAGCGGGCCGGGCCGTGGAAGGTGAGCACGAACAGCCGGGTCATGTAGAACGCGGTGAGCCCGGCGCCGAGCAGCGCGGCCCCGCCGAAGAGCCAGGCCGTCCAGTCCTCCCGCTCGAACGCCGCCGCGATGATCGGCTCCTTCGAGAAGTAGCCGGACAGCGGCGGGATGCCGATGATGGCCAGCCAGCCCGTGGCGAAGGTGAGCCAGGTGATCTTCATGTGCTTCGACAGCCCGCCGAAGCGGCGGATGTCCACCTGGTCGTTCATGCCGTGCATGACCGAGCCGGCGCCGAGGAACATGTTGGCCTTGAAGAAGCCGTGCGCCAGCAGGTGGATGATGGCCAGCGCGTAGGCGCCGCCGCCGAGGCCGACACCGAGGAACATGTAGCCGATCTGGCTCACCGTCGACCAGGCCAGCACCCGCTTGATGTCGTCCTTCGCCGCGCCGATGACGCAACCGATCAGCAGGGTCAGCGCGCCGACGCTCACCACCACCAGTTGCAGGGTGGAGTTGGCCGAGAAGATCGGATTTGACCGGGCGATCAGGTAGACGCCCGCGGTGACCATGGTGGCCGCGTGGATGAGCGCCGACACCGGGGTCGGGCCCTCCATCGCGTCCGGCAGCCACGCCTGGAGCGGGAACTGGCCGGACTTGCCGGTCGCGCCGAGCAGCAGCAGCAGGCCCAGCACCAGCACGGTGCTCGCGGTCAGCGAGCCGACCCCGGTGAAGACCTCGTCGTACTGGGTGGTGCCGAGGGTGGCGAACATGATGAAGATGCCGATCGCCAGGCCAGCGTCGCCGACCCGGTTCATCAGGAACGCCTTCTTGCCGGCCGTGGCGGCGCTCGGCCGCTCGTACCAGAAGGAGATCAGCAGGTACGACGCCAGGCCGACGCCCTCCCAGCCGAAGTAGAGCATCACGTAGTTGTTGCCGAGCACCAGCAGGAGCATCGCGGCGACGAACAGGTTGAAGTACCCGAAGAACCGCCGGCGCCCCGCGTCGTGCGCCATGTACTCCACCGCGTACAGGTGGATCAGGAAGCCCACCCCGGTGATCAGCAGCACGAAGACCGCGGCCAGCGGGTCGAAGAGCAGACCGAAGTCCACCCGCAGGTCACCGACCGCGATGAAGTCCCAGAGGCTCAGCTCGACCGACTTGTTCTCCAGGTCGCGCAGCTGGAAGAAGTAGGTCAGTCCGAGCACGAACGCGGCGCCGACGGCGCCCACTCCGAGCCAGTGCCCCCAGCGGTCGGCCCGCCGGCCGAGCAGCAGCAGGACCGCCGCGCTGACCAGCGGGATCGCCACCAGCAGCCAGACGCTGCCCAGCAGCCCCGCGGCCGCCGCGTACGTGACGGTGCCCGCCGGCTCGGCCGGGGCGTTCGCAAGAATCTCCACCACCGCAGGCCCCTCTAGTACTTGAGCAGGTTGGCGTCGTCGACGCTCGCCGAGCGCCTCGTCCGGAAGATGGACATGATGATCGCGAGCCCGACCACGACCTCGGCCGCCGCCACCACCATCACGAAGAACGCCATGATCTGGCCGTTGAGGTCACCGTTGATCCGGCTGAAGGTGACCAGCGTCAGATTGGCCGCGTTGAGCATCAGCTCGACGCACATGAACAGCACGATCGCGTTGCGCCGGATCAGCACCCCGACCGCGCCGATGGTGAAGAGCACCGCGGCCAGGATCAGGTAGTAGTCGGGGGTCATTTGTCGGTCCCCTTCAGCGAGGTCTCCTGCGCCGAGAGCTCGCGCACCGGCAGGATGTCCGGGGTGCTCCGCTCGGTGAGCCGGCCGTCCGGCAGCCGGGCCGGGGTGGCCACCGAGGAGGAGGTGGCGAACACGCCCGGGCCGGGCTTCGGGCCGGGGTAGGTGCCAGGGCGGAAGCGGGCCTTCATCGTGGCCACCTGGTCCGCCTTGTCCTCCCTGCGCCGCTCGATGTGCGCCAGCACCATCGCGCCGACCGCGGCGGTGATGAGCAGCGCCGAGGTGAGCTCGAAGGCGAAGACGTACTTGGTGAAGAGCAGCCGGGCGATGCCCTGCACGTTCCCCTCGGCGTTGGCCTGCTCCAGGCCGACCGCCGTGCTGCCCTTCAGCGCACGCCAGAGGCCGCCGCCGACCAGGCCGGCGAAGCCGAGCCCGAGCACCACCGCGGCGGCCCGCTGGCCGCGCAGTGTCTCGATCAGCGAGTCCGAGGCGTCCCGGCCAACCAGCATCAGCACGAACAGGAAGAGCATCATGATCGCGCCGGTGTAGACGATGATCTGCACCATGCCGATGAACGGCCCCGCCTGGAGCACGTAGAACACGCCCAGGCAGAGCATCGTCAGCACCAGCCAGAGCGCCGAGTGCACCGCGTTGCGGGCCGCGATCATCCCGATCGCGCCGATCAGCGCCAGCGGGGCGAGGATCCAGAAGGTGACCTGCTCACCACCGGAGACCTCACCCGCCGCGGCGAGCACGGTCTGCGTGGTCATGATCCCTCCCCGCTTTCGGCCGTGGCCCGCTGCGCGTGCTGCTCGGCGCCGGGGAAGGTCACCCCGGGGTGCTCCTCCACCCGGTACCGGCCCGGGCCCATCGGGGAGTGCTCAGCACCGGCCGAGGTGCCCGGGTTGGTCAGCGCGCCGACGTAGTAGTCCTTCTCGCTGTCACCGAGCCGCATCGGGTGCGGCGGCTGCTCCATGCCCGGCAGCAGCGGCGCGAGCAGCTGCTCCTTCGTGAAGATCAGGTCCTGGCGGTTGTCCCGGGCCAGCTCGTACTCGTTGCTCATGGTGAGCGAACGGGTCGGGCATGCCTCGATGCACAGGCCGCAGAAGATGCAGCGGGCGTAGTTGATCTGGTAGACGCTGGCGTACCGCTCACCCGGCGAGAACCGCTGCTCGTCGGTGTTGTCGCCACCCTCGACGTAGATCGCGTCCGCCGGGCAGGCCCAGGCGCACAGCTCGCACCCGATGCACTTCTCCAGCCCGTCCGGGTGCCGGTTGAGGATGTGCCGGCCGTGGTAGCGCGGCGCCGAGACCGGCGGCTTGAACGGGTAGTCGGTGGTGACGACCTTCCTGAACATGTGCGAGAAGGTGACCCCGAAGCCCTTGAACGTTCCGGTGATCGCGCCCACGTCACACCTCCCTGGAGTCCGGGCCGGCGGCGATGTTGGCCGGCTCCCGCTCGGCGACCACGCGCCTGATGCGCGGGCTCGGTGGTACCTGCAGGTCCATCGGGGGCAGCGGGAAGCTGCCCGGCGGCCGGTTGTTGACCTGTTCCTGGAGCGTCGGCTTCGGCTGCGGCCGGCGGGCCGGCCAGAACAGCGTGGCGAGCAGCAGGATGCCGGCGGGGATGCCCACCGCGATCAGCTTGCTGGAGCGGTCCCAGTCCTCGATCGACCGCAGGCCGGCCAGGACCAGGATCCAGACCAGGTTGATCGGGAGCAGCACCTTCCAGCCGAAGCGCATGAACTGGTCGTAACGCAGCCGGGGCAGCGTCCCGCGCAGCCAGACGAAGACGAAGACGAGCATGATGACCTTGCCGAAGAACCAGAGCATCGGCCACCAGCCGGAGTTGGCGCCCTCCCAGAGGGTGATCGGCCACGGCGCCCGCCAGCCGCCGAGGAAGAGCGTCACGGTAACCGCCGACATGGTCACCATCGCCACGTACTCGCTGAGCATGAAGAGCGCGAACTTCAGCGAGCTGTACTCGGTCATGAAGCCCGCGACCAGCTCCGACTCCGCCTCGGGCAGGTCGAACGGCGCGCGGTTGGTCTCGCCGACGGTGGCGATGAAGAAGATGACGAAGCTCGGCAGCAGCAGGATCGCGTACCAGCCGGGGGCCGGGATCTCGGTGCCGAACACGCTCAGCCGGGTGGCGTCCCCCTGGGCGGCGACGATCCCGCTGGTGGACATCGTGCCGGCGGTCATGAACACCGCCACGATGCTCAGCCCCATCGCGACCTCGTACGAGATCATCTGGGCGCTGGAGCGGAGACCGCCGAGCAGCGGGTACGTCGAGCCGGAGGCCCAGCCGCCGAGGACGATGCCGTAGACGGCCAGCGAGGAACAGGCCAGCAGCACCAGCACCGCGACCGGCACGTCGGTGACCTGCAACGGGGTCCGGTGGCCGAAGATGCTCACCATCGGGCCGAACGGGATCACCGACAGGGCGGTGACCGCGCAGACCACCGAGATGACCGGCGCGAAGAAGTAGACCACCTTGTCCGCGGCCCGCGGGAGGATGTCCTCCTTGAAGGCCATCTTCAGGCCGTCGGCGAGGGTCTGCAGCAGACCGAACGGGCCGACCTGGTTCGGGCCGGGCCGTACCTGCATGTAGCCCACCACGCGCCGCTCGAACCAGACGCCGAGCAACGTGGCGACCAGACCCAGGGCGAAGGCGAAGACGATCTTGCCGAGGACCAGCCACCACGGATCCCGGCCGAAGTCGGCCAGCGTCGGGTCCTGCGCCAGGTAGACCGCGTTCACTGGGATACACCTCCTGCGTTGAGGAGCGGGCCCGGGCGGCCGGCCGCGTCGGCGGCGACCCGGACGACCGCGCCGGAGGTCGCGCCGAGGCTGCGCCGGACGGTCGCGCCGGGTGAGTTGGTCGGCAGCCAGACGACGCCGTCCGGCATCTCGGTGATCGCCGCCGGCAGGGTCAGCGCCCCCCGGTCGGTGCCCACCGTCACCGGGTCGCCGTCGGCGACGCCGAGCGCCTCCGCGGTGCCCTTGCCCAGCCGGACCACCGGTGGGCGGGCGGTGCCGGCGAGGTGCTCGTCGCCGTCGGTGAGGCTGCCCAGGTCGATCAGCTGATGCCAGGTGGCCAGCACCGCCTCGCCGGCGCCCGGCTGCGGAACCGGGGCCGGCGCCACCGACGGGGCGGGGAGCCGGTCGGTGCGGGTCCGGGGCAGGGCACCCAGTTCCCGGCGGACGCTGAGCACGTCGCCGGTGCCGAGCCGCACGTCGAGCTGCGCGGCGAGCGCATCCAGCACCCGGCCGTCGGTCATCGCGGCGGTGTGCAGTACCGCCTCGAAGGTGCGCAGCCGGCCCTCCCAGTTCAGGAAGCTGCCGGGCTTCTCGTCGACCGGCGCGACCGGGAAGACCACGTCCGCCCGCCGGGCCACCGCACTGTTGCGCAGCTCCAGGCTGACCAGGAACGGCACCGTGTCCAGGGCCGTCTCGGCCAGCCGCGGGTCGGCCAGGTCGGCCGGGTCGACCCCGGCCACCACCAGGGCGCCGAGCTGACCGGCGGCGGCCGCGGCGAGGATGCCGTCGATGTCCCGGCCGGCCTGGCTCGGGATCACCCCGGCCGGAATGTCCCACGCCTCGCCGAGTTCGGCCCGGGCGGCCGGCTCGGTGACCAGGCGCCCGCCGGGGAGCAGGTTGGGCAGGCAGCCCGCGTCGACCGCGCCCCGGTCACCCGCGCGCCGCGGCACCCAGGCCAGCTTCGCGCCGGTACGCCGGGCGATGTCCGCCGCGGCGGACAGGCCACCCGGCACCTCGGCGAGCCGTTCGCCGACGAACAGGATCGCGCCCTCGGCGCTGAGCGCCTCGGCGACCGTCGCGTGCTCGGCGAGCACGCTCGCCTCCTCGCCCGGCACCACCCGGGCCAGCTTCGCGCCGAGCTTCTCCAGGCCGCGGGTGGCGAACGGCGCGATCGCGTACACCGTCAGCTTCTTCTTCAGGTACGCCTTGCGCAGCCGCAGGAAGAGGATCGGGCACTCCTCCTCCGGCTCCAGGCCGACCAGCACCACGGCCGGCGCGTTCTCCACGTCGGCGTAGCTGACGTCGGTGACCCCGGCGACCGAGCTGGCCAGGAACTCGGCCTCCTCGCGCGAGGCCGGCCGGGCCCGGAAGTCAATGTCGTTGGTGTTCAGCGCGACCCGGGCGAACTTCGCGTACGCGTAGGCGTCCTCGACGGTCAGCCGGCCACCGGTCAGCACCGCGCTGCCCTGGCCGGCGTCCCGGGCGGCGCGTAGCCCCTCGGCGGCGACGGTCAGCGCCTCGCTCCACGAGGCTTCGCGCAGCTCACCGCTGCCCGCGTCACGGACCAGCGGGGTGGTTAGCCGGTCGGCCGCGCGGGTGTACTGGAAGCCCCACCGCCCCTTGTCGCAGTTCCACTCCTCGTTCACCGCCGGGTCGTCGCCGGCCAGCCGGCGCAGCACCTTGCCGCGCCGCCAGTCGGTGCGCTGCGCGCAGCCGGCCGAGCAGTGCTCGCACACGCTCGGGCTGGAGACCAGGTCGAACGGGCGGGCCCGGAACCGGTACTGGGTGCCGGTCAGCGCGCCCACCGGACAGATCTGCACGGTGTTGCCGGAGAAGTACGAGTTGAACGGCACGTCGCCGCTGTCGTCCCCGCTCTCCGCGCCGTACGCGTCGTCCCGGTAGATGTTGATCTCCTCGGCCGACGACCGGTTCATCAGGTCGATGAACTTGTCGCCGGCGATCTCCTCCGAGAACCGGGTGCAGCGCTGGCAGAGCACGCAGCGCTCCCGGTCGAGCAGCACCTGAGTGCTGATCGGCAGCGGCTTGGGGTACTCCCGCTTGTGCTCGTGGAAGCGGCTGTCCGTGCGGCCGGTGGACATCGCCTGGTTCTGCAGCGGGCACTCGCCGCCCTTGTCACACATCGGGCAGTCGAGCGGGTGGTTGAGCAGCAGCAGCTCCATGACCCCCTCCTGCGCCTTCTTGGCGACCGGGGAGGTGAGCTGGGTGCGGACCACCATGCCGTCGGCGACGGTCTGGGTGCAGGAGGCGACGGGCTTGCGCTGCCCCTCCACCTCGACCAGGCACTGCCGGCACGCGCCGGCCGGGGCCAGCAGCGGGTGGTCGCAGAACCGGGGGATCTCCGTGCCCAGCTGCTCGGCGACCCGGATCAGCAGCGCACCCTTAGGGGCGGTGACCTCCACGCCGTCGATGGTGAGCGTGACGGTGTCGGTCTGCTTGGCTACGTCGGTCACAGTGCTTGCCTTTCGCTCGCGACTGCGGGGCTCGCAACGCTCACTCCTCGCGCTCGCATCAGTGAGCTCCCACCAGCTGCTTGTCCGACAGCTTCGGCGCGGTACGACCCTCGATGTAGTCGAGGTAGTCCTGCTTGAAGTACGTCAGCGACGAGGTCACCGAGCTGGTCGCGCCGTCACCCAGACCGCAGAACGAGCGGCCGAGGATGTTGTCGCAGGTGTCGAGCAGGGTGTCCAGGTCCTCGTGGGTGCCCTGGCCGGCCAGGATGCGCCGGTAGACCCGCACCATCCAGTAGTTGCCCTCCCGGCACGGGGTGCACTTGCCGCACGACTCGTGGTGGTAGAACTCCAGCCACCGGTAGGTCGCGTACACCGGGCAGTCCTGGTCGGAGAAGATCTGGGTGGCCGTGGTGCCGAGGATCGAACCGGCCGCCGCCACCGACTCGAAGTCCAGCGGCACGTCCAGGTGCTCGGCGGTGAGCAGCGGCGTCGACGAGCCGCCCGGGGTCCAGAACTTCAGGGTGTGCCCGGGCTGCATCCCGCCGGCCAGCTCCAGCAGCTCGCGCAGGGTGACACCCATCGAGCACTCGTACTGGCCGGGGTTGGCGACCCGGCCGGAGAGCGAATAGATCATCGGGCCGGAGGACTTCTCCGTACCCATGCTCTTCCACCAGTCCGCCCCGCCCAGCACGATGTACGGCACGCTGGCGATGGTGCCGACGTTGTTGACCACCGTCGGGCTGGCGTACAGGCCGTGGGTCGCCGGGAACGGCGGGCGGAGCCTCGGCTGGCCCCGGAAGCCCTCCAACGAGTCCAGCAGCGCGGTCTCCTCACCGCAGATGTACGCCCCGGCTCCGGAGTGCACCACCAGGTCGAGGTCGAAGCCGGAGCCGAGGACGTTCTTGCCGAGGTAGCCCCTGGCGTACGCCTCCTGCACCGCGTTGCGCAGCCGGCGGGCGGCATGCACCGCCTCGCCCCGGATGTAGATGTAGGCCCGGTTGGCCCGGATCGCGTACGAGGCGATGATGACGCCCTCGACCAGCGAGTGCGGGTCGTGCGTCATCAGCGGCAGGTCCTTGCAGGTGCCCGGCTCGCCCTCGTCGGCGTTGACCACGAGGTAGTGCGGCTTGCCGTCGCCCTGCGGGATGAATCCCCACTTCAGGCCGGTCGGGAAGCCGGCGCCGCCGCGACCGCGCAGGCCGGAGTCCTTGATCAGCTGGATCAGGTCGTCCGGGTGGGCCCGGAGCGCCTTGCGCAGCGCCGCGTATCCGTCGAGCTTCTCGTACGTGCCGATCCGCCAGGCGTCCGGCGACAGCCAGCGCTTGGTCAGCACCGGCGTGAGCTTGGCCAGGGTCTCGGGTCGGGGGGTGGTCACTGCTCTGCTCCCCTTTCGCTCGCGACTGCGGGGCTCGCAAGCTCACTCCTCGCGCTCGCCGACGCCTCCTTGAGGGAGCGCTCCTGGGCACCGGCGTCGTCGCCGGCGGGCTTGCCGTCGCCGGCCGGGGCGTTGGCCGCCACACCCGCCGCCTCGGCTGCCTTGGCGTCCCGGGGCGCCGGCGGCGCGCCGTCGACCGGCGTCTTCACGCCCGGGGCGGCCGTGGCCGGGGTCGCCGGAGCCGGCTTCTCCCCCGCGTCCCGGCGCTTGATCGGCGTGTTGGGGTCGAAGCCCGGCACCGAGATGCCGTGCTGCTGCGCCAGCCGTAGCCCGCGCAGCGTCGGCTCTCCCGGCCCGCCGTCGGCCACCGCGCCCTCGCGCTCGTCGGCGAACCCGGCGAGCTGCACCGACATCTCCTTCAGCGTGCAGAGCCGGGCGCCCCGGGTCGGCATCGGCCGGCCACCGGCGCGCAGCTCGTCGACCACACCGACCGCGGTCTGCGGGTCCACCCCGTCGAAGAAGTCGTAGTTGACCGTCATCACCGGGCCGTAGTCGCAGGCCGCCAGGCACTCGGCGTGCTCCAGGGTGATCCTGCCGTCGGCGCTGGTCTCGTCGTGCCCGACGCCGAGGTGCTCGGCGAGGGTGTCGTAGACCTCCTGGCCGCCGAGCACGTTGCACATCGTGTTGGTGCAGACGCTGACCAGGTAGTCACCGGTCGGCCGGCGCTTGTACATGGTGTAGAAGGTGGCCACGGCGCCGACCTGGGCCTTGTTCAGCCCGAGCACCTCGGCGCAGAACTCCACCCCGGCCGGAGAGACGTAGCCCTCCTCGGCCTGCACCAGGTGCAGCAGCGGGAGCAGCGCCGAGCGGGACCGGTCGGCCGGGTAGCGGGCGATGATCTCCCGAGCCCGGGCCCGGGTCTCTTCGGTGAACACAGTCATCAGCGTCGCCTTCCGTTCGCGACTGCGCGGTCCTCTGCCCACGGCTGCGGGGCTCGCTCCACCCGCTCCTCGCCCGGGCGGCTGGAGCTCGCCAGCTCACTCCTCGCGCTCACCGGTCACAACCCCCCATCACGGGGTCCAGCGAGGCGCCGCCGGCGATGACGTCGGCGATCAGGCCGCCCTCGGCCATCGCCGGGAGGGCCTGAAGGTTGACGAAGCTCGGCTCCCGGTAGTGCACCCGGTACGGCCGGGTGCCACCGTCGGACACCGCGTGCACGCCCAGCTCGCCGCGGGGCGCCTCGATGCCGACGTAGACCTGGCCCGGCGGCACCCGGAAACCCTCGGTGACGAGCTTGAAATGGTGGATCAGCGACTCCATCGACTGACCCATGATCTTCGCGACGTGCTCCAGCGAGTTGCCCATCCCGTCGATGCCGATGGCCAGCTGCGCCGGCCAGGCGATCTTCCTGTCGGCGACCATCACCGGGCCCGGCCTGAGCCGGTCCAACGCCTGCTCGACGAGCTTGAGCGACTCCCGGATCTCGGCGAGCCGGACCTGGTAGCGGCCCCACACGTCGCCGTCGGTGTGCGTCGGCACGTCGAACTCGTACGTCTCGTAGCCGCAGTACGGCATGGTCTTGCGCAGGTCCCAGGCGAGGCCGGCGGAGCGCAGCACCGGGCCGGTGACGCCGAGCGCGACGCAGCCGGTCACGTCGAGCACCGCGACGTTCTTCGTCCGCTCCACCCAGATCGGCTGGCCGGAGAGCAGGTCCTCGTACTCCTTGAGCTTCTTCGGCATGAGCTTGAGGAACTCGCGGATCTTGACGATCGCCTCGTCCGGCACGTCCTGGGCGACGCCGCCCGGTCGGACGTACGCGTGGTTCATCCGCAGACCGGTGATCATCTCGAAGATCTCGAGGATGTGCTCCCGCTCCCGGAAGCCGTACAGCATGATCGAGATGGCCCCCAGCTCCATGCCGGTGGTGGCCAGCCAGACCAGGTGCGAGGAGATCCGGTTGAGCTCCATCATGAGCACCCGGATGGTGTTGGCCCGCTCGGTGATGTCGTCGCTGATGCCGAGCAGCTTCTCCACCGCCAGCGCGTACGCCGTCTCGTTGAACAGCGGGGCGAGGTAGTCCATCCGGGTCACGAAGGTGCTGCCCTGGACCCAGTTGCGGTACTCGAGGTTCTTCTCGATACCGGTGTGCAGGTACCCGACGACCGAGCGGGCCTCGCGGACCGTCTCGCCCTCCAGCTCAAGGATCAGCCGCAGCACGCCGTGCGTGGACGGGTGCTGCGGACCCATGTTGACCACGATCCGCTCGTCGTTGATCGGGTCGGTGCCCGAGACGATCGTGTCCCAGTCCCCACCGGTGACGGTGAAGACCTTGCCCTCGGTCGTCTCGCGCTCGGTGGCGTAGTTCGAAGTGGTCACTGGTAGGACCTCCTCCGGTCCGGCGGTGGAATTTCGGCGCCCTTGTACTCGACCGGCACGCCGCCGAGCGGGTAGTCCTTGCGCTGCGGGTGCCCCTCCCAGTCGTCCGGCATCAGGATCCGGGTCAGGTTGGGGTGGCCGTCGAAGACGATCCCGAACATGTCGTACGCCTCGCGCTCCTGCCAGTCGGCCGTCGGGTAGACCGTGGTGACGCTGGGCAGGTGCGGGTCCTCGACGGAGACCGCGGCCTCCAGCCGGACCCGGCGGCGATAGGTCATCGAGGTGAGCTGGTAGACGACGTGCAGCCGGCGGGCGTCGGCACCCAGGTAGTCCACCCCGGACACCGAGGAGCAGAGTTCGAAGCGGAGGGCGAGATCGTCGCGCATCACCTGGCAGACCTCGGCGATCCGCTCCGGGCGGACGTGCAGGGTCAGCTCGCCACGGTCGACCACGACCTTCTCGATCGCGTCGCCGAACGCCGGGTACGCCTCCTCCAGCGCGTCGGCGACCTCGTCGAAGTAGCCGCCGTACGGGCGGGGCGAGTCCTCGATCGTGCGGCGCGGGCGGACCAGGCCGCCGAAGCCGGAGACGTCGCCGGTGCCCTGGTTGCCGAACATGCCACGGCCGGCCGGGCTGGCCGGCGGGTACTCGGCCGGGGCGGTGCTGCTGGCGCCGGCCGGGGTCACCGGGACCGGTACGCCCCCGTCGTTAGGTGCGGTCATTTCACGCCCCCGTGCACGTGGTTCTGGGCCTTCATCCAGTTCTCGATCCGCAGTTGCTCCTCGCGTCCCTCGCGGACCGCCTGGGTCCACTCGGCCCGCCGGGCCTTGTCGCTGCGGTACGACGAGGGCATCGAGCCGTACGGGACGACCGGCACGTCACCGCGGGCCTCGCGCGCCTCGAGCATCTTGCGGCCGTTCGCGCCGAGCGGCTCGTGCATGATCTTCTCGCGCAGCTTGAGGATCGCGTCGATGAGCATCTCCGGACGCGGCGGGCAGCCGGGCAGGTACATGTCGACCGGGACGACGTGGTCGACGCCCTGGACGATCGCGTAGTTGTTGAACATGCCACCGCTGCTGGCGCAGACGCCCATCGACAGCACCCACCGGGGCTCCGCCATCTGGTCGTAGATCTGGCGCAGCACCGGGGCCATCTTCTGGCTCACCCGGCCGGCCACGATCATCAGGTCGGCCTGCCGGGGCGAGGCCCGGAAGACCTCCATGCCCCAGCGGCCCATGTCGTAGTGCGGGCCGCCGGCGGCCATCATCTCGATGGCGCAGCAGGCCAGGCCGAAGGTGGCCCCCCAGACCGACGACTTCCGTGACCAGTTGACCAGCTTCTCCACCGAGGTGAGCAGGACACCGGCGGGAAGCTTCTCCTCGATACCCATCTGAGGTTCCTCCCTCAGTCCCAGTCCAGGCCGCCGCGCCGCCAGACGTAGGCGTAGGCGACGAAGACCGCGACGATGAACAGGACCATCTCCACGAAGCCGAAGATCGGCAGGGCGTCGAACGAGACCGCCCACGGGTAGAGGAAGATGATCTCGATGTCGAAGACGATGAAGAGCATCGCCGTCAGGTAGAACTTGATCGGGAACCGGCCGCCGCCGACCGGCTGCGGGCTGGGCTCGATGCCGCACTCGTAAGCCTCGAGTTTGGCCTTGTTGTAACGGCGGGGGCCGGCGAAGCGGGCGGCCGCCACGGAGAACAGCGCGAACCCCGCGGCGAGGGCGAACAGCCCGATGATCGGTGCGTAAGGCGAGAGCGACATCGTTTTCTCCTGCTCGTCCTTCCCTGCCCTCGGTGCTTGGCGAAAATCACACTATTCACGTCCCTCCCGGCGACCGCCGCCGGGGGGCCGATCTCTGTCCCGGCCCGCCGCTCACACGGCGGGCGCGACCTTCGTCATCGCGTTGATGACCCGGTCCATCGCGTCCCCGCCGCGCGGGTCGGTCAGGTTGGCCAGGAGCTTGAGCACGAAGCGCATCAGCATCGGGTGCGGCATGCCGTGGCGGGTGGCGATCCGCATGATCTCGGGGCGGCCGATCAGCTTCACGAAGATCCCGCCGAGCCGGTAGTAGCCACCGAAGCGGGCCTTCAGCTCGGTCGGGTACGCCGCCAGCGCCCGCTCCCGCTCGGCGCCGCCCGGCCGCGCCAGGGCCTGCACCGCGATCTCCGCGGCCAGCTCGCCGGACTCCATCGCGTACGCGATGCCCTCGCCGTTGAACGGATTGACCATGCCGCCGGAGTCGCCGACCAGCATCACGCCCCGGGTGTAGTGCGGCACCCGGTTGAAGCCCATCGGCAGCGCCGCGCCGAGGATCGGCCCCTCGGCGTTCGTCTCGTCGGTCATGCCCCACTCGGCCGGGGTGTTGGCCAGCCAGTCGGTGAGCAGCCGGCGGTAGTTGGTCTTACCGAACGCGGACGAGGAGTTGAGCACCCCGAGGCCCACGTTCACCCGGCCGTCGCCGAGGCCGAAGATCCAGCCGTAGCCGGGCAGCAGGTTGTCGCCGCTGTCCTTGCTGCGCAGCTCCAGCCAGGACTCCAGGTAGTTGTCGTCGTGCTTGGCGGGGCAGCGGTAGTAGCGCCGGACGGCCACCCCGATCGGCCGGTCCTCCCGCTTGGCCAGCCCGAGGGCGAGCGGGAACCTGCCCGAGACGCCGTCGGCGGCGACGACCAGCGGGGCGTGGAAGGTGGCGGGGGCCTTCTCCGGGCCGACCTCGGCCTCGACGCCGATCGCCCGGCCGTCCGGGTCGAGCACCGGGCCGGTGACGTTCACGCTGGTGCACAGCTTGGCGCCGGCGGCCACGGCCCGCTGGGCGAGCAGATCGTCGAAGTCCAGCCGGGTGCGCACCAGGCCGTAGTTGGGGAAGCTCGCCAGGTCGGGCCAGTCCAGCTCCAGCCGGACACCGCCGCCGATCACCCGCAGCCCCCGGTTGTGCAGCCAGCCCGCCTCTTCGGAGGTGTCGACACCCATCCGGACCAGCTGCCGCACCGCACGCGGGGTCAGCCCGTCGCCGCAGACCTTCTCCCGGGGGAACTCGGTCTTCTCCAGCAGCAGCACCCGTACGCCGTGCCGAGCCAGGTGGTACGCGGTCGCCGACCCACCGGGACCGGCGCCCACGACGATCACGTCGGCGTCGTTCTCCACCGCGGTCATCCGCGCCTCCTCCCGCATGCTCGTGAAATGCTTCACAAGCCAGACGGTCAGGAGTCTATGACCGGCGTCATACCGGCGCCCGGTGAGGGGTACCTAACTTGCCGGAAACCCGCCGGTCGGCGTCCGGTCGGGGGTCAGTGGTGGGCCGGGGCGGCGGTGTCCAGACCGGCGTCGAGCCGGATCGCCTCCGGCAGGTGTTCGCGCAGCGCGCCGCCGGCCGCGCGGTCGAGCGCGGCGAGCACCTCGGCCACCACCTGCCGGACGTCGGCGGGGTCCGCGCCGGCCAGCTCCTTGAGCTGCGCGATGAGCTCCGCGGCGTCGTCGTCGGTGGCCGCCGCGCGGTTCGCCTGCTCTGGTCCGGTCATGGGGGCGAGCTTACGGGGCAAAGTAGACCGAAAACGGATATTCACGAAAGACGGCCGAGGGGGTACACCCCCGTCCGCCGCTGTTCCGGCGCTCAGTCGCGAACGGCGCGGTGCAGCGCGACGATCCCGCCGGTCAGGTTCCGCCAGGCCACCCGGCTCCAGCCGGCCGCGCCGATCCGCGCCCCCAGGGCCGGCTGGTCGGGCCAGGCCCGGATCGACTCGGCCAGGTAGACGTAGGCGTCGGGGTTGCTGGAGACGGCCCGCGCCGCCGCCGGCAGCGACCGCATCAGGTACGACAGGTAGACCGTGCGGAAGGCCGGGTTGACCGGGGTGCTGAACTCACAGACCACCAGCCGCCCGCCGGGCCGGGTGACCCGGGCCAGCTCCCGCAGCGCCGCGTCGGTGTCGCTGACGTTGCGCAACGCGAAGGAGATGGTCACCGCGTCGAAGCTGGCGTCGGCGAAGGGCAGCCGCAGCGCGTCCCCGGCCAGCAGCGGCACCCCGGGACGGGTGCGCCTGCCGGCGTACAGCATGCCGAGGGACAGGTCGGCGCCCACCGCGTACGCCCCGGAGTGGGCCAGCTCCTCGGTCGACACGCCGGTGCCCGCGCCCACGTCCAGCACCCGCTCGCCCGGTCGCAGGCCGAGCGCCGCCCGGGTGGCCCGACGCCAGAACCGGTCCTGCCCGAAGGAGAGAACGGTGTTGGTCAGGTCGTAACGAGCCGCCACGCCGTCGAACATCGCGGCGACCTCGTGCGGCTGCTTGTCCAGGCTGGCGCGCTGGCCTTGGGGGGTACGGCTCACCCCTCCACTCTGCCAGCCGGCCCCCGACCGGCGGCCGCTGGGTCAGCCCGGGCCGGTGCTGCCCGCCCCGGCCACCCCGGCGGCCGGGGGCATCCCCGGGTCGTCGTGCGCGACGGCACGGCCGCCGTCACGCCGAAGGGCGGGACGGATCACCCCGCCCCGCCCTTCCACGCCGGTCAGGTCAGTCGGTCGACTTCTCGTCGCCCGGGGTCACCAGGACCACCTTCCGCCGCCGGGCCAGCAGCAGCAGCGCGCCGCCGGCCAGCAGGACGGCCGCGCCGATCCCGCCGATCAGGCCGGCCTGCACGCCGGTCACCGGCAGCCCGCCACCGCCGCCGCCACCCGGGGTCGGCGTGGTGCCCGGGGTCGGGGTCACCGTCGGGTCCCCGGTCGGGGTCGGGGTG
>NZ_POUB01000063.1 GCF_003236335.1 Micromonospora deserti | reverse complement strand
CACCCAGCCCCTCCCGCTGCTTCCCGTCACCCACCCGTCCGGGCGCCGATACGCCGACAGGCGCCCCCAACCACCCGGGGACGCCTGTCGCAACGACGCGAACCGATCAGGCCTCGGCCTTCGCCTGCGCGCTCTCCTCGCCCTCGGCGGCCGGCGCCGGGGCGCTCTCGGCGCCCTCGGAGGACTCGGTGACCTCGCCGACCTCGGCCTCGGCCTCCTCGGCGGCCTCCTCGACCTCGGGGAGGGTGGCCTCGAGCTGCTCGGCGGTCGGCGCGGCGGTCACCGTGGCGACCGGCAGCTCCGGGTCGGTGGCCAGCTCGACACCGGACGGCAGCTCGACGTCGGCGGCGGTGATCTGGACGCCCGCCACCGCGCCCTCGATCGACGCCTCCAGGTGGTCCGGCACCTTGGTGGCGTCGGCGGTCACCGAAAGGCTGTCGTGGTCGTGCACGATCAGGGTGTCCGTCGCGGCCTCACCGGTCAGCTGGACCGGGACGTCGACGGTGACCTTCTCGCCGCGGCGCACCAGCAGCAGGTCGACGTGCTCGAAGGTGTCCCTGATCGGGTCCCGCTGGATCGCCTTCGGCAGCGCCAGCACCTGGGTGCCGTCGCTCACCTCGATCGCGAAGAGCTGGTTGGCGCCGCCCTTGCGGATCGCGGCCGCGAACTCACGGGCCGGCAGCGCGATGTGCTTGGGCTTCTCGCCGTGGCCGTACAGCACGGCGGGCACCTTGCCGGCCCGGCGGGTACGACGGGCACCACCCTTGCCGAACTCGGTACGGGGCTCGGCGCTGATCTTTACCTCGGACACGGGGAAACTCCTGATGCTTCGCTGCGGCGGCTTGTCGTCTGGCGGTGCTGGGGCGAGGGGCTCGCTGGGGCTCATGCGTCATGACTGCCCGGAGCACCGCGTCGATGACGGTGCCTCCGTGCGGCGCTAGTCAGCGGCCCGCCGGGCACCCTCGCCGTGGCAACCGCACCAGTCTACCCGAGCGGATTCCGGGGTTTCCGGCAGTCCCCATATCACCGTTCCGGCCCGCCCGCAGGCCGACACGGACAGCCGCGCGGGCCCGGCCCGGGCGCCCCCGGCGACCCGTCCGCCACCGGCCGCCGGAGGGTGGACCCGGCTCCGGGCGGATGCCGGAGCCGGGCCCGGCGGTCAGCTCAGCCCGCCGAAGAGCGTGGTCACCGAGCCGTCGTCGAACACCTCGCGGATCGCCCGGGCCAGCAGCGGCGCGATCGACAGCACGGTGAGCTTGTCGAGCTGCTTCTCCGGCGGCAGCGGCAGCGTGTTGGTCACCACGACCTCGCTGATCGAGCTGTTCTTCAGCCGCTCGGTCGCCGGATCCGACAGCAGCGCGTGGGTGGCCGCGACGATCACGTCCGCCGCCCCGGACTCCTTGAGGATGTCCGCCGCCCGGCAGATCGTGCCGCCGGTGTCGATCATGTCGTCGACCACCAGGCAGACCCGGCCCTCGACGTCACCGACCACCCGGTTCGCCACCACCTGGTTCGGCTTCGACGGGTCCCGGGTCTTGTGGATGAACGCCAGCGGGCAACCACCCAGCCGGTCGGTCCACCGCTCGGCCACCCGCACCCGGCCGGAGTCCGGCGCGACCACGGTCATCGGCCGGCCCGCGTACCGGTGCTCCACGTACTCGGCGAGGATGTCCATCGCGAAGAGGTGGTCCACCGGGCCGTCGAAGAAGCCCTGGATCTGCGCGGTGTGCAGGTCGACGGTGAGGATCCGGTTCGCCCCGGCCGTCTTGAGCAGGTCGGCGATCAGCCGCGCCGAGATCGGCTCCCGGCCCCGGTGCTTCTTGTCCTGTCGGGAGTACGGGTAGAACGGCAGGACCACGGTGATCCGCTTGGCCGAGCCGCGCTTCAGCGCGTCGATCATGATCAGGGTCTCCATGACCCAGGTGTTGACCCCGTGCGTCACGGACTGCACCACGAAGGCGTCCGAACCACGCACCGAGTCCTTGAAGCGTACGAAGATCTCACCGTTGGCGAACTCGTACGCGTCGGCCGGCGTCGGCGCGACGCCGAGCACCTCGCCGATCTCCTTGGCCAACTCCGGAAAGCCACGTCCGGAGAAGAGCATCAGGCTTTTGCGGTTTTCGGCGACGATGCTGCCCATGGGCCCGTCTGCTCCCGTTGGTCGGTGATACCCGGCACGGTGGTGGTGGGCCGGGGACTATTCGGTTGCAGTATCTCCCGCGGCCGACGCCGGACCCACCGCCTCGGCATCCCCGTGGATTGCCTCACTGTCACTTGCCGTTCCGCCCGACACCGACGCACCCTCGGCGCCCCGCCGGGCCCGCTCGGCCGCCTCGGCGGAGACCGTGCCGGCCCGCTTGCGGGCCACCCAACCCTCGATGCTGCGCTGCGGCGCCCGGGTCACCCCCAGGGCGCCCGGCGGCACGTCCTGGCTGATCGCGCTCCCCGCCGCCACGTACGCCCCGGCGCCGACCTCGACCGGCGCGATCAGGCTGGTGTCGCACCCGATGAAGGCCGCCTCGCCCACCGTGGTGCGGTGCTTGGCCACCCCATCGTAGTTCACGAAGATCGTCGCCGCGCCGATGTTGGCCTTCGCGCCGATCGTCGCGTCGCCCACGTAGGACAGGTGCGGCACCTTCGCGCCCGCGCCCAGCTCCGAGTTCTTCACCTCGACGAACGTGCCGACCTTGGCCTTCTCGGCCAGCCGGGCGGCCGGACGCAGGTACGCGTACGGGCCGACGCTGGCACCCGGACCCACCTCGGCGCCCACCGCGTGACTCCGCAACACGGTCGCGCCCGGGCCGACCACCGTGTCGATCAGCGTGACGTCCGGCCCGACCACCGCGCCGGTGCCCACCACCGTGCCACCGCACAGCTGGGTGTTCTGGTCGATCACCGCGTCCCGGTCGAGCGCGACGGTCACGTCGATCCAGGTGGTCTCCGGATCCAGCAGGCTGACCCCGGTGCGCATCCAGCGCTCGTTGACCCGGTCCCGCAGCAGCCGGCGCAGCGCGGCCAGCTCGACCCGGTCGTTGCAGCCCAGCGTCTCGACGTGGTCCGCCGCCAGGTGCACCGCCACCGGCTCGCCGGCCGACACCAGCAGGCCGAACACGTCGGTGAGGTACTCCTCGCCCTGGTCGTTGTCGGTGGAGAGCTTGCCGAGCGCGTCGCGCAGCCGAGCCGCGTCGAACGCGTAGATCCCCGCGTTGATCTCCCGGACCGCCCGCTGGGCCGGGGTGGCGTCGCGCTCCTCCACAATCTGCTCCAGCCGGCCCCCGGCGCCCCGGACGATCCGCCCCAGACCGGTCGGATCCGGCACCTCGGCGGCAAGCACGGTCGCCGCCGCACCCTGACCCTCGTGCGCCTCCACCAGCGCGGCCACCGTCTCCGGCCGGAGCAGCGGCACGTCACCGTTGAGCACGACCACGGTGCCGGTCGCGTCCGGCACGGCCTCCAGCGCGATCCGCACCGCGTGCCCGGTGCCGAGCTGCTCGGCCTGGAGCACCGGGGTGGCCCCGGGAGCGATCTCGGCCAGGTGCGCGCGGACCTGATCGGCGCCGTGCCCCACCACGACCACCGCACGGTCCGCGGCCAGCGGCGCGGCCGCGGTCAGCACGTGACCGAGGAGCGTCCGACCGAGCAGCGGGTGCAGCACCTTGGGCAAGGCCGACTTCATCCGCTTGCCCTCACCGGCGGCGAGCACGACAACGGTGCGGAGGTGGGGCTGGGACACGACGCGGCTCCCGTCGGGACGGCGGACAGTCTCGCGGCCATGCTAACCACAGGACGAGCCGCCGTTGGCAGGGCCACAGCGAATGACATAAATCCGGTTTGAGCTGGGGTGCCTGGATTCGAACCAGGAGCTCAAGGCTCCAAAGGCCTGCGGGTTGCCATTACCCCACACCCCACCGAATGTCAAGACCGACGACCCGCTAGTTCAGGTCCGCGCCTGCGATCTGGAACAGCTCGGCGATCATACCCTCGATCCGCCAGTAGAGCTCGCGGCTGCGCGGAACATTGATCACCAGACAGCCACGATAGTCGGCGTCGACGTTGCGACGAACGGTACCCGGCTTGTGTTTCTTCAATGTGGCGCGTCGGAAGCGATGGATCGGTAGCCCGAGCCTCGCAGCCCACCACCTCTCCGCAGCCCCCGGGTCGGCGGTCTCATGGATGCTGACCCGGTAGGTCGGCACCGCGCGATCGACCCCGCAGGCCTGAAGGAAACGCAGGAAGAGTGCGAGCAGCCCGGGATCACTGTTGATGAACTGCAAGTGGTCGTCACGGCGCCAGGGCTTCGACTTGGTCCCCTCGCACCAGTAGATCGCCGCGCCGAGCAGGAGGACGTCGCGCTCGTCGAGCCGACCCACCAGCGCTGCCGCCCGCGCCCGCTCCGCTGCCTGCGCGGCGTCGCGGGCTTCCCGGTGGGCGGCCCACCGGGCCTCGATCATCAGCCTCGCGTGGGCCCGCCGGCGCTCGGCATCGTCGGCATCGAGCGGCAGGTGCCGGACCCAGAGATAGGCCGTCGACCTGGCGACGCCGAGCCGCGCCGCGATCTCGGGCACGGACAGCCCGTCGGCGCGCAGCGCGACCGCCTCGGCGCGCAGGTCGTCCTTCGCGGTGGGGCGGCGCGACCGCTCCGGCGGCGGGACGCCGCGCAGCAACTCGTACACCCGGTTGCGGCCGAGGCCGGTGCGGGCCCGGATCTCGCGCACGGAGAGTTGCTCGACGGTGCGCAGCCGGCGCACCTCGGCGGCGAGCGGATCGGTCACGATCGGCAGATTAAAACGCCCGTACGACGTTCTCACGCATTCATTCCGGGTACTGCCCCATGCGATCCACCCCAGCCTAAGTTACGGTGACGTAGGCGTAACTTCGTGATCTTCCCCGTCCCTCTGCGAGGTGCCATGTCGACCGCTCTGCTCGAACCCGCCGGTCCCAAGCCACTCACCCAGGGCACCCAGTCCCGCGGCATCCTGATCGCCCTCTGGGCGTTCGTGGTGATCCCCTTCCTGGCCCTGATCGCCGCCGTGCCGGTGGCCTGGGGCGGCTGGCTCAGCTGGACCGACCTGGCCGTCGCCGGCGTCTGGTACGTGGTCTCCGGCCTCGGCGTCACGGTCGGCTACCACCGGTACTTCACCCACGGCTCGTTCAAGGCGAAGCGGTGGCTGCGGATCGCGCTGGGGGTCTCGGGCTCGTTCGCGGTGCAGGGCGACATCATCCAGTGGGTGGCCGACCACCGGCGCCACCACGCCTTCTCGGACCTGGAGGGTGACCCGCACTCGCCGTGGCGGTTCGGCGAGAGCGTCCTCGGCCTGACGAAGGGTCTGTTCCACGCGCACGTCGGCTGGCTCTTCGGTCGCGAGCTGTCCAACCGGCAGCGGTTCGCCCCGGACCTGCTCGCCGACCGCGACATCAACCGGGTGGGCCGGCTCTTCCCGCTGCTGGTGGTGACCTCGGTGCTCGGCCCGGCGCTGATGGGCGGCCTGCTGACCTGGTCCTGGCAGGGCGCGCTGACCGCGCTCTTCTGGGGCGGCCTGGTCCGCATCGCGCTGCTGCACCACGTGACCTGGTCGATCAACTCGGTCTGCCACGTCTACGGCGAGCGGCCGTTCGCGATGCGCCAGGGCGACCGGGCGGCCAACTTCTGGCCGCTGGCGATCCTGTCGTTCGGGGAGAGCTGGCACAACCTGCACCACGCCGACCCGACCAGCGCGCGGCACGGCGTACTGCGAGGTCAGGTGGACATCTCGGCCCGGGTGATCTGGCTGTTCGAGAAGTTCGGCGCGGCGTGGGCGGTGCGCTGGCCGAAGCCCGAGCGGATCGCGGCGAAACTGGTGACGCCGGCGGCGGAGCGGTAGACCGGGCAGTGGTGCCGGGGGTTACCTGGCAGTATTGCCCGGGTGACCGAGCAGAGCGGGGGAGACGCCGGGCGGCACGGCGACGCGGCTGCCGGGCCGGACACGGGTACGGTCGGACGGCGCGGCAGCGCCATCCGACGGGCCGCCAGTGAGGCGACGACGTGAACATGCACGACGGAGGCACCATCCCACGGCAGGGCGTCACCGAGCGCCGGCGAGGTGACGAGATGGCAGAGGTCCCCGGCAGCAGCGGCACGGCCGGCCGCCGGCGGGCGGTGCCCGCTCCCGCGGCGAAGCCCACGTCCCGGGTACGCATGTCGGCGGCCCAGCGGCGCGAGCAACTGATCTCGATCGCCCGGCAGATCTTCGCCGAGCGCGGGTTCGACGCCACCTCCATCGAGGAGGTGGCGGCCCGGGCCAAGGTCTCCAAGCCGGTGGTCTACGAGCACTTCGGTGGCAAGGAGGGGCTCTACGCGGTGGTGGTGGACCGGGAGGTCCGGGCCCTGCTGGACCGGATCACCACGGCGTTGACCGCCGGTCACCCGCGCGAGCTGCTGGAGCAGGCGGCGATGGCCCTGCTGGGCTACATCGAGGAGGAGACCAGCGGGTTCCGGGTGCTGGTCCGGGAGTCGCCGCTGATGTCGGCGACCGGCAACTTCAGCAGCGTGATGAATGACGTGGCGCACCAGGTCGAGCACATCCTGGGCGCCGAGTTCAAGAGCCGAGGGTACGACCCGAAGCTGGCCGAGCTCTACTCGCAGGCGCTCGTGGGCATGGTGGCGTTGACCGGCCGCTGGTGGTTGGAGGTCCGCAAGCCGCGCAAGGAGACGGTGGCGGCGCACCTGGTCAACCTGGCCTGGAACGGGCTGTCTCATCTGGAGTCCAAGCCGGGCCTGATCACCGTCCGGGGGCGCTGACCTCAGCGCGGGTGGACCTCGGACATCGGGTGGTTGCGGCGCTGCCGCTCGGCCTCCTCGTGTTCCGGCGGGCCGACCTTGTCGTAGAGGCCGGTGCCGAGCAGGATCAGGCCGAAGACCATCGACACGATGACGGTCGACATCGAGAAGTTGAGGAAGTTCGCCTCGGTCTGCAGCACGGACATCATCAGGAGGCTGGTGACCAGGAAGACGACCCCGGCGGTCAGGTTCATGTAGTGCCCGAGGTTTCCCCGGCGGGACGCTCCGACCAGCAGGAAGGCGCCGAAGACGAGGGAGACCAGGGCGAACGCCAGGTTCGTGCGGAGGCCGAGGGCCCAGTCGCCATCCCGCTCAAAAAGCGGGTCCCCCCAGGTGAGCGCGACGCCCCAGACACCGAAGACCAGGATGTAGAGCCCCACGACCCCGGCGAGGACCCGGTAGATCGGCCGCGCCGGGTGGTTCAGCGGAAAGTGCGCCATCGCCATCCTCCGTCCGAGTGACACCGTTCGCGGTGATTGTCACCCAGACGAAGCGCCCATGTCCGTTAAACCGGCGTAGCCCGGCTCGCCCGGACCGGCCAGAACCCGCGGTGCGGTACGGCGGGAGCCCGGCCAGATCGCGGACTTCCACCCCCGCCGGCCAGCGAGGCCGGGCCGGCGCGGAGCGGAGCGGGACCAGGAGAGGTTGTCGCCGGAGCCCGGCCTGCCCAGGGGTCGAGCCGGACCGCCCGTGGAGCAGGTCCGGCTCCGGCGGCAACCCGCAGCCTCAGAGCACCAGCCGAGCCTTCTGCCAGGCCTCCTTCTCCTCGTCGGTGCCGACCTTGCCGTACATGCCGACCACCAGCAGGACGAGGCTGACCACCATCAGCACGATGACCGTGGCGACGCTGAAGTTGAAGATGTTGGCGTCCGTCCGGATGAGCGCGAGCCCGGCGAGGCTGATCACCATGAGCGCGTACGCCAGCCACTGGTTGATCGCCACGTCGACGTTGCGCCCGATCGCGGTGCCGGCCAGGACGGCCGCCCCGAGCAGGGCGCTGAGCAGCGAGAGGCCGAGGTTCGTGCTCTGCCCGAGGACCTGGGTGTCGTCCTGGGCGAGGACCTCGTTGCCGGCACTCGCGATGACGCCGAGCACGCCGAAGGCCACCAGGTACAGACCGGTCAGCCCGCCGATCGCCCGGTAGATCGGCCGCGCGGGGTGGTTCACGGGGGTGTGGGCCATGTCTGAGTCTCCAACGCCGTTCGGGTGAGGGGTCGCCGAGGATTCTCCCGCACGTCCGGGTGTGACGCCGCACACGGGTGCCCGCGCCCGCCGGGCCGTACCCGCCGGGACGGTCAGCTCGCGGGGATCTCCTCGGCGAGCGCCAGCCAGGCCTCCTCGGTCTGCTCCCGCTCGGCCCGCAGCTCCTTGAGCTGGGCGTCGAGTTCGGCGACCCGGGCGTAGTCGGTGGCGTGCGCGGCGAGCTGGTCGAGCAGGGCGGCCTCACGCTGCTCCAGCTTGCCGATCTGCCGTTCCAGGCGGGCCAGTTCCTTGCGGGCCTGGCGCGCCTCGGCGGCGGACATGCCGGTGGTGGCCGGGACGGGCGCCGTGGCGGGCGCGGTCACCTCGGCCTGGGCGGGGCCGGGTCGGTCGGCGGCGCGGGCGAGGTACTCGTCGACCCCGCCGGGCAGGTGCACCAGCCGGCCGTCGCCGAACAGCCCGTACGCCGATTCGGTGACCCGCTCGATGAGGTAGCGGTCGTGGCTGGCCACGATCACCGTGCCGGGCCAGGAGTCGAGCAGGTCCTCCAGCGCGGCGAGGGTGTCGGTGTCCAGGTCGTTGGTGGGCTCGTCGAAGAGGAGCACGTTGGGTTCCCCGGCCAGCAGCCGGAGCATCTGCAGCCGGCGCCGCTCGCCACCGGAGAGGTCGCTGACCGGGGTCCAGAGCCGCCGGTCGTCGAAGCCGAAGACCTCGGCGAGCTGGGCGGCGGACACCTCCCGGTCGCCCAGTTGCACCCGGCGGGCGACCTCCTCGACCGCCTCCAGGACCCGCAGGTGGCCGGGGAGCTCGGCGAGTTCCTGGGACAGGAACGCCGGCCGCACGGTCGAGCCGGTGGCGAAGCGACCCTGGTCGGGGCGGGTGACACCGGCGAGCATCCGCAGCAGGGTGGTCTTGCCGGTCCCGTTGGCGCCGAGGATGGCGATCCGCTCGCCGGGGCCGACCTGCCAGGTGACGTCGTCGAGGATGGTCTTCGGGCCGGCGTGCAGGGTGACCTGCTCGAGGTCGTACACCTGCTTGCCGAGCCGGGCGGTGGCCAGCCGTTGCAGCGACGTGGTGTCGCGTGGCGGTGGAACGTCGGCGATGAGCGCGTTGGCGGCGTCGATCCGGAACTTCGGCTTGGAGGTGCGGGCGGGGGGGCCGCGGCGCAGCCAGGCGACCTCCTTGCGGAGCAGGTTCTGCCGGCGGGCCTCGGTGGCCGCGGCGACGCGTTCCCGCTCGGCGCGGGCCAGGATCCAGGCGGCGAAGCCGCCCTCGTACGCCCGGACGGTCTGGTCGGCGACCTCCCAGGTGGTGGTGCAGACGGCGTCGAGGAACCACCGGTCGTGGGTGACCACGACGAGGGCGCCCTTGCGGCGGACCAGGTGCCGGGCCAGCCAGTCGACGCCGCCGACGTCGAGGTGGTTGGTGGGCTCGTCGAGGACGAGCAGGTCGGAGTCGCGGACCAGCAGCGCAGCCAGGGCCACGCGCCGCCGCTCGCCGCCGGACATCGGGCCGACCGGCTGGTCGAGGCCGAGGTGGGGCATACCGAGGCCGTCGAGGATGGCGCGCACCCCGGCGTCGCCGGCCCACTCGTGCTCGGCCCCCATGCTCTCGTCGAGCCACTCGGTGCCGAGCACCACGTCCCGGACGGTGGCGTCGGGGCTGAGCGTGAGGCTCTGCGGCAGCCAGGCGACCCGCAGGTCCCGGCGGTGGGTGACCCGGCCCCCGTCCGGCTCCTCGCCGCGGGTGAGCAGCCGCAGCAGGGTGGACTTGCCGGCGCCGTTGAGGCCGACCACGCCGATGCGGTCGGCGTCGTCGAGGCCGAGCGAGACGTCGGTGAGCAGCGGCCCGGCGGCGCCGTAGCCCTTGGACACCCGGTCCAGGTTGACGATGTTGGCCACTCCCCCACCTTTCACGATCAAGGCGTCCCGGTGCCGTCGGGCACCTGGGGACGCCTGGCCTTCCAGGGTACGCGGGTGCGGTCAGACGATCCGGGCACCGGCGACCGGGCCGTGGGCGACCCGGGCCTGCCGGCACACCCTGACCGCCTCCAGCTCGGCGGCGATCCGCCCGGCGTCGGCGTCGTCGACGGCGAGGAAGACGCAGGTGGGGCCGGAGCCGGAGACGATGCCGGCCAGCGCGCCGGCCGCCTCGCCGGCCTTCAGGGTGGCCGTCAGCGACGGGCGCATGGCGAGCGCGGCGTCCTGCAGGTCGTTGCCGAGGGCGGCGGCGAGCACCCGCGGGTCCCGCTGGCGCAGCGCGGCGAGCAGGCCGTCGGTGCTGCCCAGCGGTGCGGTCGCCGCGCCGGCCGCGCGGAGCCGGTCGAGTTCGCGGTAGGCGGCCGGGGTGGAGAGACCGCCGTCGGCGATCGCTACCACCCAGTGCCAGGAGGTGGGGCGGGCCAGCACCGGGCTGACCGCCTCGCCCCGGCCGGTGCCGAGCGCGGTGCCGCCGTGGATCAGGAAGGGCACGTCGGAGCCGAGGTCGGCGGCGATGCCGGCCAGTTCGTCACGGGACAGCCCGGTGCCCCAGAGCGCGTCGCAGGCGACCAGCGCCGCGGCGGCGTCGGCGCTGCCGCCGGCCAGCCCGCCGGCGAGCGGGATCTGCTTGCGCAGGTGCAGCCGGGCGTGCGGGAGCACGCCGGCGTAGCCGGCGAGGGCGTGGGCGGCCCGGATGACCAGGTTGGAGTCATCCAGGGCCAGCTCGCCGGCGCCCTCACCCTCCATGGTGAGGGTGAGCGTGTCGCCCCGGCGGGCGGTCAGCTCGTCGTGGATGGAGATGGCGTGGTAGACGGTGTTCAGCTCGTGGTAGCCGTCACGGCGCAGCGGGCCCACCCCGAGGTGCAGGTTGACCTTGGCGGGCACCCGGACCTTCACCGGGCCGCTGGCCCCGCGCCGCTGCTGCTCGTCCTCGCCGTCCGGTCGCCAGGCCTCGGTCACTGGGCGATGTCCCGCAGCCGCAGGGGGATGTCGAACGGCTTCTCCACGATCAGCTCCTCGGCGGCGTCGGCAACCGGCTCGTACCGGTCGTCGACCAGGTCGTACGCGTACACGTGCGGTGGGGCCCCGGCGGGGTACGGCGCCAGCCTACTGCCCGGCGGGTGCGGCGGTCGGAGCCGACGCGGCGACGTCGGCGAACTGCTCCACGGAGAGTGATTCGCCCCGCGCGCCGGGGTCGACTCCGGCGGCGGTGAGCGCCGCTGCCGCCCGGTCGGCGCCGCCGGCCCAGCCGGCGAGGGCGGCGCGCAGGGTCTTGCGGCGCTGCGCGAACGCGGCGTCCACCACGGCGAAGACCCGTTCCCGGGTCACGTCGGGGCGGGGCGGTTCCCGGCGGGTGAAGGCGACCAGCCCGGAGTCGACGTTCGGCACCGGCCAGAAGACGTTCGGCGGCACCCGGCCGGCGGCCCGGGCGCGGGCGTACCAGGCGAGCTTGACCGAGGGGATGCCGTACACCTTGGAGCCGGGACCGGCGACGAGCCGGTCGGCGACCTCCTTCTGCACCATCACCAGGCCGTGCCGCAGGCTGGGCAGCTCGGCGAGCAGGTGCAGCACCACCGGCACGGCCACGTTGTAGGGCAGGTTCGCCACCAGCGCGGTGGGTGCCGGGTCGGCCAGCTCGGCGGCGCCGACGCGCAGCGCGTCGGCGCGGTGCACGGTGAGCCGGGCGGCGTCCGGGCCGGCGTGCCGGGCGGCGGTGTCGGGCAGCGCGCCGGCCAGCACCGGGTCGATCTCCACGGCGTGCACGTGTGCGGCGGCCGGGAGCAGGGCCAGGGTGAGCGAGCCGAGCCCGGGCCCGACCTCCAGCGCCACGTCGTCGGGGCCGAGCCCGGCGGCGGTGACGATCCGGCGCACCGTGTTCGGGTCGTGCACGAAGTTCTGGCCCAGCTTCTTGGTGGGCGCGACACCCAGCCGGGCGGCGAGGTCCCGGATCTCCGCCGGGCCGAGGAGACCGGTCATGCTGGCAGCGTAGCGGCGCTGCCCGGGCCGGCCTGCACGCCGCTCACCACGGGCCGAAGACCCGGTCGCCGGTGGCGGAGACGGCGGCACAGAGCTGGTCCAGGTCGGCACCGGTGGTGGCGGCCAACGACCGCACGGTCAGCGGGATCAGGTACGACGCGTTCGGCCGGCCCCGATGCGGCATCGGGGTCAGGTACGGCGCGTCGGTCTCCACCAGGATCTGGTCGATCGGGGTGAGCGCGGCGGCCTCGCGCAGCGCCCCGGCGCTGGCGAAGGTGACCGTGCCGGCGAAGCTGAGCAGGTATCCCCGCCGGGCGCACTCGGCGGCGAACTCGGCGTCGCCGGAGAAGCAGTGCAGCACCACGGTGTCCGGGGCGCCCTCGTCGTCGAGGATGCGCAGCACCTCGGCGTGCGCCTCCCGGTCGTGGATGACCAGCGCCTTGCCGTACCGCTTGGCGATGGCGATGTGCGCCCGGAAGCTCTCCTCCTGCGCGGCGCGCCCCTCGTCGCCGGTGCGGAAGAAGTCCATCCCGGTCTCGCCGATGCCGCGGACGCGGTCCCGGGCGGCCAGCGCCTCGATCTCGCGCAGCGCCTCGTCCAGGTCGGCCAGCCGGGGCGCCTCGTTCGGGTGCAGCGCCACCGTCGCCAGCACCGCCGGGTACCGGTCGGCGGTGTCCGCACTCCACCGGGACGAGCCGACGTCCACTCCGACCTGGACCAGCCGGTCGACGCCGACCCCGGCGGCCACCGCGACGGCCGCGGCGACGGGATCGTCGGCGGGGCCGCCACCGGGGACACCGGCCTCGCTGACCGTGATGTCGAGGTGGGTGTGGCTGTCCAGCACGGGGCTGGGCAGCGGCTCCGGTAGCGGCGGGAACTCGCCGGCGCGGCGGGCGGCGCGCTGCCGGCGGGACCCGGTCGGCTCGGTCATCTGTTCGGTCGGCTCGGTCATCAACCAAAGGATCACACACCGGCGGTGTCCACCCGCCCGCCACCCGGTGTTCACCTCGACTACGCGGAGCGACTCTACGGTCGCGGCGTGGGCGAGCGAACCGCGAGCGGATCGAGGTGACGACGTGAACGTCACGCCTCAGGCCAGCGGCGCCACCGGAGAGCGGACCGGGTTGCGCGTGGCGTACCGGGGCGCGGTGTATCCGGCCGAGGAGATCGCCCGGGGCGCGGCGTACGAGTTGTTCAGCGCGGACGAGGCGCCCGGCTTCGAGTGGGCCCCCCGGCCCGGTACGGCGCTGCCGTGGCGCCGGTTCGTGCATGTCACCGAGGTCACCGCCGTGTACGGGACGGCGGAGGGGGCCGAGGAGCCGGAGGCGCCGCTGCTGGTGCCGCTGCACCGGGAGCGGGGCTGGGCGCAGGTGCATCAGCTCAGCCAGCAGCCGGGCGCGGCGGGCGACCCGACGGTGACCGCGGTGCGCCGCTCGGCGGTGATCCGGCGCGGCACCCGGATGACCAAGGTGCTCTCCGCCCGGCAGCTCGCCGGGTACGTGCGGGGGTGGCTGCCGCACGGCTTCTGCTACCGCGAGTACGACGTCGCGCACCTGCGCACCCCGGCGGCGACGACTGTGCTGCGTACCGACGACGCGGTCTCCGGGGACGGCGGCGACGTCACGTACGCGCTGCGCTGGCGGGCCGCCGACCCGGCCGACTACGACGTGCCGGTCGGCGGGGCGCACCAGGGGCTGGCGGCGCTGGCGCCCCGGGACCGGCTCGGCCCGGCGGTGCTGGGCACCGGTTTCGTGCCGAGCAGCAGCCAGCTCGTCCCCGAGTTCGTCACCCGCGACTTCGCCGACCTGCCGATGCCGGCCAACGCCACCCTGCTCGCCTACCCGTCGGAGGGGGTGGAGGTGGTGCTCTACACGTATCAGCCCGAGCAGCGCGGCTGGCTGCGGATGGTCGGCCCGCAGTGGCGGCACCTGCTGGCCGCGGTGCCGGGCCTCGCCCCGGACCAGGAGTACGTGCCGACCGGTGAGGTGCCCCGCTCCACCCAGCTCGTCGGCGGGTACGCCGGCGGCGAGTACGAGGCGGTGGCGGATCTGCCCGGTGGGTTCCGGGTGCTGGCGATGACCCGGGCCGCCCGCTACCCGGTCGAGTCGGCGGCTCGCCGGGTACGGTTCGCGCACTGGCGCGGGGTGCCCTGCCTGGTGCTGCGGGAGGAGGCCGGGTGGCTGCGGCTGCGGCTGCGCCGGCCCGACCCGGACGCGGTGGCCACCACCGGGGCGCAGTGCCAGGAACGGGGCGTCTACGAGACGTGGGCGCCCGGCCCGGAGGTTACCGACGACCAGGTGGTGGACCACCCGTACCGGCTCTGAGCGGCGGCAGGTCCGTCGGGGTCGGACGGCCGGCATATCGGTGGTCGGCGTGGGAATGCGCGGGGCGCCCGACATCCCACGACCAGGAGATCCCATGCCATTCATCACCGTCGGAACGGAGAACTCCGCACCGATCGAGCTGTACTACGAGGATCACGGCTCCGGCCAGCCGATCGTGCTGATCCACGGTTTCCCGTTCAACGGGGCGACCTGGGAGAAGCAGACCGGACAGCTGCTGGCCGCCGGATACCGGACGATCACGTACGACCGGCGCGGTTTCGGCAACTCGGCCCAACCGACGTTCGGGTACGACTACAACACGTTCGCGGCCGACCTGGACGTGCTCATGACCGAGCTGGACCTGCGCGACGCGATCCTGGTCGGCCACTCGATGGGTACCGGCGAGGTGACCCGCTACCTGGGCGCGTACGGCTCTGACCGGGTGAGCCGGGCGGTGCTGCTGGCCCCGCTCGCGCCGTTCCTGTTGAAGGCCCCGGACAATCCCGAGGGGGTGGAGAAGAGCCTCTTCGACGGCTTCCAGCAGGCGATCCTCAACGACCGGTTCGCCTACCTCACCCAGTTCTGCACCAGCTTCTTCAACTACGACGAGAACAAGGGCAAGCTGGTCAGCGAGGAGGCGTTCCGGGCGCACTGGGAGATCGGCGCGCGGGCGTCGGCGAAGGGCACCCACGACTGCGTGGACGCCTGGCAGACGGACTTCCGGGGCGACCTGCCCAACATCGACGTCCCGGTGCTGATCGTGCACGGCGACAAGGACGCCGTGTTGCCGTACGCCAAGACCGCGCAGCGGCTGCAACCGATGCTGCCCGGCAGCCAGTTGATCACCTTGAAGGGCGCCCCGCACGGCATCCCCTGGACCAACGCCGCCGAGGTCAACAAGGCGATCATGGAGTTCATCGGCACACCCGCGATGGCCCGGACCTGACGTCCGGCACGGGAGACGCTCGTGGCCTGCGGGGTGTCCCGCAGGCCACGACGCGTACTGCCGGGCTCAGCCGGCCAGCCGGGCGAGCTCCTCGTCGACGATCGACGGGTCGAGCTTGCGGAAGACCGGCTTCGGCGCGGCCAGCGGCCGGCCCGCCTCCAGCGGTACCGACTCCCAGCGCGCCCCGACCGAGTAGTCCCCGGTCAGCACCGGGTACGCCGGCCCGCCGTCGAGGTCGGCGACCTCCTCGATGACCGGCATCGGGGCGTGCACGCCGGTGCCGCCGAGCAGCTCGTGGATCTTCTGCGCGGAGTGCGGCAGGAACGGCGTGAGCAGGGTGTTGGCGTCGCTGACCACCTGGAGGGCGACGTGCAGGATGGTGCCCATCCGGGGCTTGTCGGCCTCGCCCTTGAGCTTCCACGGCGCCTGCTCGGACAGGTACTTGTTGGCCTCCGCGACCACCTTCATCGCCTCGCCGATGGCCTGCTTCTGCCGGTGCCGGGCGATCAGGTCGCCGACCGTGGCGAAGCCGGCCCGGGCAGTGGCGAGCAGGGCCTCGTCGGCCTCGGTGAGGCCGGCCGGGTCGACCGGCGGGACGGCGCCGAAGTTCTTCGCGGCCATCGAGATGGACCGGTTGACCAGGTTGCCCCAGCCGGCCACCAGCTCGTCGTTGTTGCGGCGGAGGAACTCGGCCCAGGTGAAGTCGGTGTCGTTGGTCTCCGGGCCGGCGGCGGCGATGAAGTAGCGCAGCGCGTCGGCGTCGTAGCGCGCCAGGAAGTCGCGGACGTAGATGACCACGCGGCGGGACGAGGAGAACTTGCGCCCCTCCATGGTCAGGTACTCGCTGGAGACCACCTCGGTGGGCAGGTTGAGCCGGCCCAGCTGGCCCGGCTCGCCGTCCCGGCGGCCCCCGCCGGAGTAGCCGGCGAGCAGGGCCGGCCAGATCACCGAGTGGAAGACGATGTTGTCCTTGCCCATGAAGTAGTACGCGCGGGCGTCCTTGCCGGCGCCGTCGGCGGACCACCACTTCTGCCACGCCTCCGGGTCGCCGGAGCGGCGGGCCCACTCGATCGACGCCGACAGGTAGCCGATCACCGCGTCGAACCAGACGTAGATGCGCTTGTCCGGGCGGTCCCGCCAGCCGTCCAAGGGGATCGGCACCCCCCACTCCAGGTCACGGGTGATGGCCCGGGGCTGTAGGTCGTCGAGCAGGTTCCGCGAGAAGCGCAGCACGTTCGGCCGCCATCCCTCCCGGGTGTCCAGCCACTGCCGCAGCACGTCGGCCAGGGCGGGCAGGTCCAGGAAGAAGTGCTCGGTCTCGACGAACCGCGGGGTCTCCCCGTTGATCCGGGACCTCGGGTTGATCAGATCGATCGGGTCGAGCTGGTTGCCGCAGTTGTCGCACTGGTCGCCGCGGGCGCTGTCGTAGCCGCAGATCGGGCAGGTGCCCTCGATGTAGCGGTCGGGCAGCGTCCGGCCGGTGGACGGGGAGATCGCCCCCATGGTGGTCTTCGGGACGATGTAGCCGTTGCGGTACATCCCCTCGAACAGCTCCTGCACCACGGCGTAGTGGTTGCGGGTGGTGGTGCGGGTGAACAGGTCGTAGGAGAGCCCGAGGCCGTGCAGGTCCTCGACGATCACCCGGTTGTACCGGTCGGCCAGCTCGCGCGGGGTGACCCCGTCGGCGTCGGCCTGCACCTGGATCGGGGTGCCGTGCTCGTCGGTGCCGGAGACCATGAGTACGTCGTGGCCGGCCATCCGCATGTACCGGCTGAAGACGTCGGAGGGAACGCCGAAACCGGAGACGTGGCCGATGTGGCGCGGGCCGTTGGCGTAGGGCCAGGCAACCGCGGCGAGAACGTGACTCATGGCCAGCAAGCCTAGTGACCCGCCCGGGGCGGCCGCGAATCAATGGGGGTGGCGGCTCTGCGTTCCGGCCGAGCCAGGCCGACTATTAGTCCGATTTGTCGCCGACACGCGGGCTGAGCTGCCCGGCCGGCCCGGATTGCCGGTGTCCAATGAACCCCGTGACTGGCAGACGAGCGGCCCGGGACCGCGACGGGCGTCCCGCCGGGCCGCCCGGCGGGGGCGGCCGGCGCGACGCGGTCGGGCCGCCGCGTGGCAGCCCGGTCGCGCCGCATCCCCGGGCCGTCCCGGCCGCCGCGCCCCCGGAGCCGGCACCGCCCACCGAGCCCGCCGTCGAGGTGGAACCCACCACCGGAGCGCCGGTCGACGCCGTGCCGCGCCGGGTCCCGGTCCGGCACCGCGGGCGTCGCTCCGGCGAAGGTACGGCGGACGGCGAGGACGGCACGTACTGGCCGCCGATCGAGCAGGTGCACTGGGACGGCACGCCGATCGGGCCGGAACCGCCGGAGCGGGACCGGGCCGCCCAGGAGGGTGGGCGCCGGGCGGCCCGGCGCGCCGTCCACCCACCCGACCCACTGCCCGGGCTGGCCGCCCTGGTCGCGCTGAGCCTAGTGGCGGCCTTCTTCGCCTGGGTCAGCGCCGCCCCGCTCTGGCTGGCGGTGGGGCACGCCACGCCGGGCACGGTGGTGATCGGCGACTGCACCGGGGGCGGGCTCAGCCAGCGGTGCCGGGGCACCTTCACCGCCGCCGGGGAGCGGTACGTCGCCCACGGCGTGCGGGTCAGCGGGGTCCCGGGCGACCGCAGGGCGCCGGGCACGGCGCTGCCAGCCCGGATGACCGGCCCGGACGGCGGCACGGCGTACGCGGACACCGGCTTCGCCGCGCACCTGCGGTGGCTGCTCGGCCTGCTGGCGGTGGCGGGCTGCGCCGCGGGTATCGCCCGGTGGACCGGGGCCACCCGGCTCACCGGCCGGCGGGCCCGCCGCTGGGCGGTCGCCGCCGCCCTCGCCGGCCCGCTGCTGATCACCGTCGGGTTCCTCGTCGCCGCCTGGTGACCCCGCCGGTAGGGCCGGCAGGCGGCGCTGGAGAAGGCGACCCCGGCGGGCGGCCGGCAGGTCGGTCACGCCGACGAACGCCGGCGCACAGGGCAGGCCCGGCTCCGGTGCGGTGGGCGCCGCCCCGCCGGGGGTTCAGGCGTGCACGACGGTGTAGACGTCGCGGCGGCGCAGGCCGTACTCCGTGGCCACCTCGGTGACCGCGTCCCGGCGGGACAGCCCGGCCGCCTCCCGCGCGGCCACCGCGGCGCGCAGCGTGTCGTCGTCGGGGCGCTCCGGGGCGGCCGCCGGGGCACCCGCCACCACCACGGTGATCTCCCCGCGCGGCTCTCCCCCGGCGGCCCAGTCGGCCAGTTCGCCGAGCGGGCGGCGGAGCACCTCCTCGTACGTCTTGGTCAGCTCCCGGCAGAGCGCGGCCGGCCGGTCGGCGCCGAACGCGGCGGCCAGGTCGGCGAGGGCGCCGGTGATCCGGTGCGGCGCCTCGAAGAAGACCAGGGTCCGCTCCTCCGCGGCCAGCGCCCGCAGCCGGGCGCGGCGGGCGCCGGGGGTACGCGGCAGGAAGCCCTCGAAGCAGAACCGGTCGACCGGCAGGCCGGACAGGGCCAGCGCGGTGGTGACCGCGCTCGGGCCCGGGGCGGCGGTGACCGGCACGCCGGCGTCCACGGCGGCCCGGACCAGCCGGTAGCCCGGGTCGGAGACGCTCGGCATGCCGCCGTCGGTGACCAGGGCGACCAGGTAGCCGGCGGCCAGCACCTCGACCAGTTCGGGGGTGCGCCGCTCCTCGTTGCCCTCGAAGTAGGAGACGATCCGGCCGGGCACGGTGACGTCGAGGTCCCGGGCCAGCCGGGTGAGCCGGCGGGTGTCCTCGGCGGCCACCACGTCGGCGGTGGCGAGCACCTCGCGGAAGCGGGCGGAGGCGTCGGCGGGGTTGCCGAGCGGAGCGCCGAGCAGGACCAGGCGCCCAATATCGGACATTTCACCCACGGTTGGCCACTCCTTCATCGACAGCGGTACCGGCATCGGCCCGACGGGCGCCACCGCGCACCTTCGCAGCCTACGATCGCCAGGTGACCCAGGCGTCGACAGCGCACAGCGCCGGCCAGGCGGAGTCGGAGCACGAGGAACGGGCCGGCGACGGCACGGCGGGGCCGCCCCGGGATCCGGGGGCGGCCGAGGATGGCGTGCCCGGCATCGTCCGGCGCCGGCTGGCCACCGTCGAGGCCCGGCTGGACGGGCGTTCCTGGCTGGCCACCGGGGTGGTCGTCGCGGTCGCGGCGATCCTGCGGTTCGTCGGCCTGAGCCACCCGCCGGGCAAGATCTTCGACGAGATCTACTACGCCCGGGACGGCTGGGGGCTGATCGACAAGGGCGTCGAGTGGAACTACAAGGACGGCGGCCCGTCGTACGTGGTGCACCCGCCGCTGGGCAAGTGGCTCATCGGGCTCGGCGAGTGGGCGTTCGGCTACTCCGACGCCGAGCACGGCATCTCCGTCCCCGGCCACCTGGTCACCACGGCCCCCGAATTCGGCTGGCGATTCTCCGCGGCGCTCGTCGGCACCCTGTCGGTACTGCTGCTGGTCCGGATCGGGCGGCGACTGTTCCGGTCGACCATACTCGGCTGCGCCGCCGGCCTGCTGCTCGCGCTGGACGGTTTCCACCTGGTGCTGTCCCGCGCCGCGCTGTTGGACATCTTCCTGCTCTTCTTCGTGCTGGCCGCGTTCGGCGCCCTGGTGCTCGACCGGGACGCCCGGCGCCGCCGGTGGGCCCGGGCGCTGGAGGCCGGGCTGGATCCGGGCCGGCCCGGGCGGGCCGGCCGGCCGGCCGGCGGCTGGCGGGACTGGCCGTGGTGGCGGCTCGCGGCGGGCGTGCTGCTCGGCTGCGCCTGCGCGGTGAAGTGGAGCGCGCTCTACTTCCTGCCGGCGTTCGCGCTGCTGGTGCTGCTCTGGGAGGTGGGCGTACGCCGCTCCGCCGGGGGGCGCCGGCCGTGGCGCGACACCCTGCTCGACGAACTGCCCTGGCTGGTGCTGGCCGGGGTGCTGATGGTGCTGACCTACCTGGCCACCTGGTCCGGCTGGCTGCTCGGCGACGACGGCTACTACCGGCTCGCCGAGCGGTACCCGGGCCACCCGCTGAGCGACACCCCCGTCATCGGGGCGCTGAACAACCTGTTCCAGTACCACAAGGCCGCGTTCAGCTTCCACACCGGCCTGGACGACCCGCACAAATACCAGTCGTGGCCGTGGCAATGGCTGCTGCTGGGCCGCCCGGTGGCCTTCCACTGGTCCGGGGAGGGCGCCTGCGGTGCACCGAGTTGCGCCTCGGAGATCCTGCTGCTCGGCACTCCCCTGCTCTGGTGGTCGTTCCTGCCGGCACTCGCGGCGCTGGCCTGGCTGGGGCTGGCCCGGCGGGACTGGCGGGCCGGGGCGATCCTGCTCTGCGTGGCCGCCGGCCTGCTGCCCTGGTTCTGGTTCGCCCTCGACGGGCGGACGATGTTCTCCTTCTACGCCGCGCCGGCCCTGCCGTTCCTCGTGCTGGCGGTGGTCTACGTGCTCGGGGCGATCGTCACGCCGGCCGCGCCGGCCGGGGCCGCCGCCGTCGACCCGGTGGACAACGGCCACGACCGCCGGCTCGTGGGTGGCGTGATCGCGGGCGCGTACGTGCTGCTGGTCGCGCTCTGCTTCGGGTACTTCTATCCGATCTTCGTGGGCAAGGTGATCCCGTACGCCGACTGGTCGGCGCGGATGTGGCTGGACGGCCGCTGGATCTGACCGGCGGTGGGCGATGCCGGTGGCGCCGCCCCCGGCCCGGCCGGCCCCCTGAGCACGAAGAACGGGCCCGCACGCGGTGGCGTGCGGGCCCGTTGACGTAGATGCGCGCCCCGATCGCCTGCCACGGGGGAAGCGGGCGATTGGGGCGCGCATGGAGAGCTTAACCAGCCCGCACCACCGGCACAACGGGTCAACTTGGGTCAGATTCCCGACGGATGCGCCGTGGGACACATCGGTCAGCACCGGGAGTTGACGGTCCGTCATCACCTGTGGACCGTGCGAGTCGGCGGCGGCCCGGCGAGCGCCGGGGGGACCGCCGCCGGCTAAGTTCTTCCCACGTATCGACCGACTTCGCTTCCGAGTCACCCGGCGTCGGGTCGGCCGGCACCCGGACCGACTGCACTGTCGGCCGACCCCCCTCGACCGGATGGAGTCCGCGATGACCCGCACCCTCCGCTGGATCAGCAGCCTGCTGGCCGCCGTCACCGCCACCACCCTCGGGCTGGCCGCGCCGGCCCGCGCCGCCACCGTCTCGGTGCCGCTGCGTACCCTCGTCGCCGACCTGCCGGTGGCCACCGAGGTCCGCACCGGCTACTCCCGGGACCTCTTCCCGCACTGGATCGACGCCGACTCCGACGGCTGCAACACCCGCTACGAGGTGCTGATCGCCGAGGCCACCACCACGCCCTCGGTCGGCTCCGGCTGCTACCTCTCCGGCGGGCGCTGGTACTCCTACTACGACGGCGCCTCCTGGACCAACCCGTCCGACCTCGACATCGACCACGTGGTGGCGCTGGCCGAGGCGTGGGACTCCGGCGCCCGCGACTGGACCACCTCCCGGCGTCGGGCGTTCGCCAACGACCTGGGCGACGCCCGGTCGCTGGTGGCGGTGACCGACAACGTCAACCAGGCCAAGGGCGACCAGGACCCGGCGACCTGGCTGCCCACCTACGAGAAGTGCCGCTACGTCGCCGAGTGGGCGGCGGTGAAGACCCGCTGGCGGTTGACCGTCGACAGCGCCGAGAAGAGCGCCCTGACGAGCCGGGCCAACTCCTGCTCGAACGTCACCATCACGGTGACGCACGCATACTGAGCGCGACCGGGGCCGGGGCGGACGGAGTGGGAGCGAGTACGCGCCGTCCGCCCCGCCCGGTGACCGCTCAGGTGGTCGCCCGGCCGCGGGGCAGCCAGCCGATGAACCGCTCCTGGAGGCAGGTTCCCGGCGGGGCGTGCAGGTCCTGCGTGGCGGCGGCGAGGCAGGAACCCAGGTAGACGCTGAGCATGGCGCGGTCCACGTGGTACTCCGCCAGCAACTGGCGGCGCTTCGGCCCGCACGGCCACTCCGCGCCGCAGGTGCCGCAGGTCCAGCCCGGCGTCACCGGGGCGTGTTCACCCGCCCGGAACACCGAGGATTCCGCACCACCGGTCATCGCACTCCCTCTCCGATCCCCGCACCAGCCCGCAACGGGCCGACCGCGGCCGACCATGGACGATCGTCGACCACCACGGCGACGTCCCAAGCAGCGTCACGGAGCGCTCCGGCGTTACGTCGTTGCGGTACGTTCACCAACCATGGCTGTCGTGAAGCTGACCGCGGACCAGGTGCTGGCCTGGCGGACGGGCCGCCACCTGCTGCACCGTCCGGCGGGCATGACCTCGGTCGACGTGGTCGGCCGCCTGGTCGCGGTGCAGGCACAGGTCGCCTCCGCCGCCGAGCAGGCCGTCGCCGCCCGCCAGGCCGACCCCCGGCCCGGCGCGCTCGCCGCCGCGCTGGCCGACCGGCGACTGGTGAAGACCTGGGCGATGCGCGGCACCCTGCACCTGCTGCGCGTCGAGGACGCGCCGGCCTGCCTGGCGCTGCTGGCCGCCGGGCGGTTTTGGGAGAAGGGCTCGTGGCAGCGCGCCTTCGTGACGGTCGCCCGGATGTCGGCGATCGCCGAGGCGGCAGCGGCCGCGCTAAACGGCCGGATGCTGACCCGGGAGCAGCTCAGCGCGGAGATCGTCGACCGGACCGGCGACCGGGACCTCGCCGACCACCTGGCATCCGGCTGGGGCGCGGTGCTCAAGCCGCTGGCCTGGCAGGGCCTGCTGGTGCACGGCCCCAACGAGGGCAACCGGGTCACCTTCACCCGCCCGGACACTCTCCTGCCCGACTGGCCCGGCCTGCCCGACCCCGACGAGGCGGCGGCCCGGGTGGTGCCCGCCTGGCTGGGCGCCTACGGGCCGGCGAGCGCGGAGACCTTCGACCAGTGGCTCAGCCGGGGCGGCTCCAAACGGGCCGCGCTGCGCGGCTGGTTCACCCGGCTGGTGGAGGCGGGTGAGCTGGCCCCGGTCACGGTCGACGACCGGCCGGCCTACGCCCGCGCCGCCGACCTCGACGGGCTCGCCGAGGCCCGCCCCGACGACGTGGTCCGTCTACTGCCCGCGTTCGACCAGTGGGTGCTCGGGCCCGGCACGAAGGACACCACGATCATCCCCACCGCCCGGCGCGCCGCGGTCAGCCGGGCCGCCGGGTGGATCTCCCCGGTGGTGGTGCACCGCGGCCGGGTGGTGGGCACCTGGGAGGCCCGGGACGGCGAGCCGGTGGTCGACCTCTGGCCGGAGTCGGGGCCGGTGCCGGCGGAGCCGCTCGACGCCGAGCGGGCGCGGCTGCGGGCGTACCTCTCCGGCGGCGCGGACAGCCTCCCCGCCGGTGGCGGCACCCTCCCCGCCGGTGGCGACGATGCGTGACCTGCTGCCACCGGCGGTCGCCGTGGCGGTGGCCGAACCGGCGGACTGGGCCGGGGAGCTGCTGGCCGCCGAACTCGCCTGCCTCGGCGAGCGGGCGGTGGAGAGCCGGCGCCGCGACTTCACCGCGGGCCGGGTCTGCGCCCGCCGGGCGATGGGTGCACTCGGTATGCCGCCGGTCGCGGTGCCCGCAGCCGCCGACCGGTCGCCGGTCTGGCCGGCCGGCCTGGTCGGCACCATCACCCACACCCGGGGCTACTGCGCGGCCGCGGCGGCGCGGGCCGCCGAGTTCCGGTCGGTCGGCATGGACGCCGAACGGCACAAGGAGCTCAACCCGGGGGTACGCCGGCTGGTCTGCCTGCCCGAGGAGGAGGACCGGTGCGCCCGGCTGCCCGCCGGCATCTCCTGGCCGGCGGTGCTGTTCAGCGCGAAGGAGACCGTCTACAAGGTCTGGCACCCGGTGGTCGGCACCTGGCTGGACTTCCACGACGCGCTGGTGGAGCTCGACCCCGACGCCGGCACGTTCACCGCCCGCATCGCCCGGGCCCGGCTCGACGCCGCCCCGGTGGCCGATCCGCCGCCCCTGGTCACCGGCCGGTTCACCGTGGACGCCGACCTGGTTCGGACCGCGGCGGTGCTGACATCCCGCTGACTGCCGCCCGGGCCGGATGCGCGCCCCGCCCGGCGTCGACCGTTCCCGGCCCGTCGTGGCGCATGCCCGGCCGTTGTGGGGCTTGTCGGGGCCGTTGTGGTCCTTGTCCGGGCCGTTGTGGTCCTTGTCGGGGCCGGACGGGGGACCACGCTCCGGGCTGGAACACGGAATGATCTCCGGTTGTGCGCGCCCGGTAGCGTCAGCCGCGTTTGCCATCGTCGTCGGTGCGAGGAGTACGGTGAATCACCCCCAGCCCCCATACGGGCCGCAGGACCCTAACCAGTCGAGCCCGGAGCAGCAGCCTCAGCCGTACCCCCCGATGCCGCCGTTCCCCGCTGGCGGATACCCGCCGCCCAGCGCCCCGCAGCCCGCCGGTGACCCGTGGGCCCCGCTGCCGCCCGTCCCGCAGCAGCCGTTCTCCAGTGCCGCGC
>NZ_POUB01000062.1 GCF_003236335.1 Micromonospora deserti | reverse complement strand
GGGGCGCGGGCGGAGGGCCCGCTTCGCCGGCCCGGAACATCACGAGGCCTGGAAGGAGCGTATGTGACACCCGAGGAGATCCTGGCCGCGGACCGGGCGCACGTCTGGCACCCCTACGCGGCGCTGCCGCCGGCCAGTCCGCCCTATGTGGTGGACAGCGCGCAGGGCGTCCGGCTGCGGCTGGCCGACGGCCGGGAACTGGTCGACGGGATGTCGTCCTGGTGGGCGGCGATCCACGGCTACCGGCACCCGGTCCTCGACGCGGCGGTGACCGACCAGCTTGGCCGGATGAGCCACGTGATGTTCGGCGGGCTAACCCACGCGCCGGCGGTCCGGCTGGCCCGCACCCTGGTGGAGCTGGCGCCCGACGGGCTGGAACACGTCTTCCTGGCCGACTCCGGGTCGGTGGGGGTCGAGGTCGCGATCAAGATGTGCCTGCAGTACCAGCGGGCCACCGGCCGGCCGGAACGCCGCCGGCTGGGCACCTGGCGGGGCGGCTACCACGGCGACACCTTCCACCCGATGAGCGTCTGCGACCCGGAGGGCGGCATGCACCACCTCTGGGGTGACGTGCTGCCCCGGCAGGTCTTCGCCCCGGTCCCGCCGGGCGGCTTCGACACCCCGCCCGACCCGGCGTACGAGGCGGCGCTGGTGGCGGCGGTCGAGCGGCACGCCCACGAGCTGGCCGCGGTGATCGTGGAGCCGGTGGTGCAGGGCGCCGGGGGGATGCGCTTCCACCATCCGCACTACCTGCGGGTGCTGCGCGAGGTGACCCGCGCCCACGGGGTGCTGCTGATCTTCGACGAGATCGCCACCGGCTTCGGCCGGACCGGGACCATGTTCGCTGCCGAGCACGCCGGGGTCGCCCCCGACGTGCTCTGCGTGGGCAAGGCGCTCACCGGCGGGTACCTGACCCTGGCCGCCACGCTCTGCACGGCGGAGATCGCCCGGGGCATCTCCGCCGGCGGCGTGCTGGCGCACGGTCCCACGTTCATGGGCAACCCGCTCGCCTGCGCGGTCGCCAACGCCTCCCTGGGCCTGCTGCGGGCCGGAGACTGGGTGGCGCAGGTGTCGAGGGTGCAGGACGGCCTGCGGGCCGGCCTGGAGCCGCTGCGGGGGGCGCCGGGGGTGGCCGACGTGCGGGTGCTCGGCGCGATCGGGGTGGTCCAGCTGGACCACGAGGTGGACCTGCCGGCCGCCACCGCCGCCGCCGTGGGCCAGGGCGTCTGGCTGCGCCCGTTCCGCGACCTGGTCTACACCATGCCGCCGTACGTCACCGACGACGCGGACCTGGCCCGCATCGCCGCCGGCGTCGCCGCCGCGGTCAAGGCCGGCTGAGCGCCGGTCCGGAGTACGCGGGTGGCACGCGCCGCCCGCCGGAGGAGCGCGTCTCGCGGTGGTGACCGCCCGGGGAGCGCGAGGAGAGGGAGAGAACCGGATGGAGAGCTTCGGCGCCCGCCTGCACCGGGCCGTCACCGAGCGGGGACCGCTCTGCGTCGGCATCGACCCGCACCCCGGGCTGCTGGCCCGCTGGGGGCTCGACGACGACGTCCGGGGGGTGGACCGGTTCGCCCGGACCGTCGTGGACGCCCTCGGTGACCGGGTCGCGGTGGTCAAGCCCCAGTCGGCCTTTTTCGAGCGGTTCGGCTCGCGGGGCGTGGCGATCCTTGAGTCAACTATCCGACAGTTACGAGATTGTGGCTCGCTCGTTCTGCTTGACGTCAAGCGTGGCGACATCGGCTCGACGGTCGCCGCGTACGCCTCGGCGTACCTCGATCCATCCAGCTCTCTCCATGTCGACGCGGTGACCGCGAGCCCGTATCTCGGCGTCGGCTCACTCGCCCCGATGTTCGAGCTGGCCGCCGAGCACGGCGGCGGGGTGTTCGTGCTGGCGCTGACCTCGAACCCCGAGGGCGCCGCGGTGCAGCGCGCCCGCGGTGCCGACGGGCGGACCGTCGCGCAGGCTGTCATCGACGAGATTTCCCAGCTCAATGCCGGTGCGGAACCCCTCGGTAGCTACGGCTTGGTGGTCGGCGCGACCATCGGCGACACCGGCCACGACCTCTCCCGCGTGAACGGCCCGCTGCTCGCTCCGGGGCTCGGGGCGCAGGGCGCCACCGCGGCGGATCTGCGGGGTGTCTTCGGCTCCAGCCTGCCCGCGGTGCTGCCCTCGTACTCCCGGGAGGTGCTCGGCGCGGGCCCGGACGCGGCCGCGCTGCGGGCCGCCGCGGACCGCGCGCTGGCCGACTGCCGGGCCGTTGTGGCTGCCCGTTGACTGACTGATGGCTCGGTCACTTTGTGGTGATCATTGCGTGCCCACGTTGCCGAAAGCTCCGTTGACCGCTAGTTTTCCCCGCGCTGGGAACCACGGACCCCTTGGTTCACAGCGACACCACGTTTCACGCCAGCGGCGGCGATTCCGCCCGTCGCGATAGGGACCTGAGGAGAACTGGTGCCGCTCCCGTCACTGACCCCCGAGCAGCGTGCAGCCGCGCTGGAGAAGGCCGCGGAGATCCGCAAGGCCCGTGCTGAGCTGAAGGAGCAGCTCAAGCAGGGCAAGACCACCCTCGGAGCCGTCCTCGAGCGGGCCGAGTCCGACGACGTCGTCGGCAAGCTGAAGGTGTCCGCCGTCCTGCAGGCGATGCCGGGCATCGGCAAGATCCGGGCGACCCAGATCATGGAGAAGCTCAAGATCGCCGACAGCCGCCGCCTGCGTGGCCTGGGCGAGCAGCAGCGCAAGGCACTGCTTGGAGAGTTCGCCGCCAACTGAGGCTGGCAGCGTGTAGAAACAAGCAGTGAGCACGGATGGCGAGGCCCGCCCGGCGGCTCGGCTCACTGTCCTGGCCGGACTTTCGGGCTCCGGCAGGGAGAGTGTCGTCGAGTTGGTCCGGGCGCGCTCCCCGTCCGTCTGGACGCCGGTGCCGGTCACCACGCGTCCGCGCCGCCATCATGAGGTGGACGGGGTCGACCGGCTCTTCCTCCCCCCTGGCGAGTTCGACCGCCTGGTCGCCGCCGGGGAACTGCTGGAGTGGAGCCGGATCGGCCCCTACCGGCGGGGCATCCCGTACGCGCCGCTGCGCGCCCGGCTCGCCGCCGGTCAACCGGCGCTGCTCCCCCTGGACCTCGCCGGCGCGCTGCTGGTCCGGGCCGCGCTGCCGGACGCCCGGCTGGTGCTGCTCCACCCGCCCGGCCTGATCCCCGAGCCGGCCACCCTGGCGGCGTTCGAACTCACCGTGGCGCACGACCTCACCGAGCGGGTGGTCGACCGGCTGGTAGGCTTGTTCGGTTCTTCCTTCCTGGCTCCGGCGCGACCGCGGGTACGCGGTTGACCGCCGGCACCGCGTCCGCGCGGTGCGTACAGACGCAGAGGTTAATTCGTGGGATCCATCGCCACCAATCCCGAAGGCATCACCAACCCGCCGATCGACGAGCTCCTCGAGAAGACGACGTCGAAGTACGCGCTGGTCATCTTCGCCGCCAAGCGGGCGCGCCAGGTCAACGCCTACTACAGCCAGCTCGGCGAGGGCCTGCTGGAGTACGTCGGCCCGCTGGTCGAGACCACCCCCCAGGAGAAGCCGCTCTCCATCGCCATGCGCGAGATCAACGCGGGCCTGCTCACCGCCGAGCCGACCGACCAGCCGTAACCCGCCGCGCCCCGATGTCCGGGATCGTCCTCGGGGTCGGTGGCGGTATCGCCGCCTACAAGGCGTGTGAGCTGCTGCGGCTCCTCACCGAGTCGGGCCATCGGGTCCGGGTCGTGCCGACCGCGTCGGCGCTCCGCTTCGTCGGGGCGCCGACCTGGGCGGCGCTCTCCGGCCAGCCGGTCGCCGACAACGTCTGGTCCGACGTGCACGAGGTGCCGCACGTGCGGCTCGGGCAGCGGGCCGACCTGGTCGTCGTCGCGCCGGCCACCGCCGACCTGCTCGCCAAGGCCGCGCACGGCCTCGCCGACGACCTGCTCACCAACACGCTGCTCACCGCGCGCTGCCCGGTCGTGCTGGCGCCGGCGATGCACACCGAGATGTGGGAGCACCCGGCGACCGTCGCCAACGTCGCGACGCTGCGCGCCCGCGGCGTCCGGGTGATCGAGCCGGCCGTCGGGCGGCTCACCGGCGTCGACACCGGCAAGGGGCGGCTGCCCGAGCCGGCCGAGATCTTCGCGGTCGCCCGGCGGGTCCTGACCCGGGGCGCCGCCGCCCCGGCCGACCTGGCCGGACGGCGGGTGGTGGTCACCGCCGGTGGCACCCGGGAGCCGCTCGACCCGGTCCGGTTCCTGGGCAACCGGTCCTCCGGCAAGCAGGGCTACGCGTTCGCCCGCTCGGCGGTGGCCCGGGGCGCGCGGGTCACCCTCATCGCGGCCAACGTGTCGCTGCCCGACCCCGCCGGAGTGGACCTGGTCCGGGTCGGCACCACCGCCGAGCTGCGGGAGGCGACCGTGAAGGCCGCGGTCGAGGCGGACGTGGTGGTGATGGCGGCGGCTCCGGCGGATTTCCGTCCGGCGACGTACGCGACTGGCAAAATCAAGAAGTCGGACGACGGCGCAGCGCCCACCATCGCGCTCGTCACCAACCCGGACATCGCCGCCGAGCTGGGTCAGCGCCGCCGACCGGAGCAGGTGCTGGTGGTGTTCGCCGCGGAGACCGGCGACGCGGAGGCCAACGGCCGGGCCAAGCTCGCCCGCAAGCGGGCGGACCTCATCGTCATCAACGAGGTCGGGCCGGACAAGGTCTTCGGCGCCGAGACCAACGCGGCGACCGTCATCGGCGCGGACGGTTCGGTCAGCCGGATGCCCGAGCAGTCCAAGGAAGACCTCGCCGACGGCGTCTGGGACCTGGTCGTCGACCGGCTGCCCGCCGGCCGTTCCTGACGGCTGGAACAGGACACGACCGAAGGGGCCAGGCTCGACCGCGGGTGACTACACTTCCGCGGAACGACTTTTATCCACACGCTAGGAGTGCCGTGACACGCCGCCTCTTCACTTCCGAATCGGTCACGGAAGGCCACCCGGACAAGATCGCTGACCAGATCAGCGACGGCATTCTCGACGCTCTGATCACCGAGGACCCGCGCAGCCGCGTCGCCGTGGAGACCCTGATCACCACGGGCCAGGTGCACATCGCCGGCGAGGTGACCACCAAGGCGTACGCCGACATCCCGACCATCGTCCGGAAGACCATCCTCGACATCGGGTACGACTCGTCGAAGAAGGGCTTCGACGGTGCCTCGTGCGGCGTCAGCGTCTCCATCGGCGCCCAGTCCGAGGACATCGCGCAGGGTGTGGACAACGCCTTCGAGCTGCGTACCGGCGCGTCGGAGAGCGCGCTGGACGCGCAGGGCGCCGGCGACCAGGGCATGATGTTCGGCTTCGCCTGCTCCGAGACGCCCGAGCTGATGCCGCTGCCGATCGCGCTGGCGCACCGGCTGGCCCGACGGCTGGCCCAGGTCCGCAAGGACGGCACCATCCCGTACCTGCGCCCGGACGGCAAGACCCAGGTCACCATCGAGTACGAGGGGCTGCGCCCGGTCCGGCTCAACACGGTGGTGGTCTCCAGCCAGCACGCCGCCGACATCTCGCTGGACTCGCTGCTCACCCCGGACGTGCGCGAGCACGTCATCGCCCCGGAGCTGGAGAGCCTCGGCCTGGACACCGAGGGCTACCGGCTGCTGGTCAACCCGACCGGCCGGTTCGAGATCGGTGGCCCGATGGGCGACGCGGGGCTGACCGGCCGCAAGATCATCGTGGACACCTACGGCGGGTACGCCCGGCACGGCGGTGGGGCGTTCTCCGGCAAGGACCCGTCGAAGGTGGACCGCTCGGCGGCGTACGCGATGCGCTGGGTGGCCAAGAACGTGGTCGCCGCCGGCCTGGCCGAGCGGTGCGAGGCTCAGGTCGCGTACGCGATCGGCAAGGCCCACCCGGTGAGCCTGTTCATCGAGACGTTCGGTACGGAGACCGTGCCGGTCGCCTCGATCGAGAAGGCCGTCACCGAGGTCTTCGACCTGCGCCCGGCCGCGATCATCCGGGACCTCAACCTGCTCCGCCCGATCTACCGGCAGACCGCGGCGTACGGCCACTTCGGCCGGGAGCTGCCCGACCTGACCTGGGAGAGCACCGACCGGGCCGCCGACCTCAAGTCGGTCGCGGGAGCCTGACCGGCACCAGGCGCAGCGACCGGCGACCCGCGGACGGGTCGCCGGTCGCCCGCGTCTGCGTGGACGTGCCCCTGGCCCACCTGGACCGGCCCTTCGACTACCTGGTCCCCGCCGAACTGGACGCCGCCGCGGTGCCCGGCGCCCGGGTGAAGGTCCGCTTCGCCGGGCAGCTGGTCGACGGCTGGCTGCTGGAGCGGGCCGACGACTCGGGGCACACCGGCCGGCTGGCGTACCTGGAGAAGGTGGTCTCGCCGGAGCCGGTGCTGGCCCCGGAGGTCGCCCGGCTGGCCCGGGTGGTCGCCGACCGGTACGCCGGCAGCCTCGCCGACGTGCTGCGCCTGGCGGTACCGCCCCGGCACGCGCGGGTGGAGAAGGAACTCGTGGCCCGGGCCGCCGAGGCGGGTGCGGCGCCGCCGGACGCCGGCCCGGGTCAGCCTCCGGCGCCGCCGGAGGTGGGCGGCTGGCGGGACTACCCGGCCGGGCCGGCCCTGCTTCGGGCGCTGGCCGGTGGGCGGGCGCCCCGGGCGGTCTGGTCCGCCCTGCCCGGGGAGGACTGGCCGGCCCGGTACGCCGAGGCGGTCGCCGCCACGGTTGCCGGCGGCCGGGGCGCGGTGGTGGTGGTCGCCGACAACCGCGACCTGGACCGGTTGGACGCCGCACTCGGCGCCGCGCTGGGCCCGGGGCGGCACGTCTGCCTCTCCGCGGCGCTCGGCCCGGCCCGGCGCTACCGGGCCTTCCTGTCCGCCCGGCACGGTGCCGTGCCGGTGGTGATCGGCACCCGGGCCGCGATGTTCGCCCCGGTGTCCCGGATCGGCCTGGTGGCGATCTGGGACGACGGCGACGACCTGCACGCCGAACCCCGGGCTCCCTACCCGCACGCCCGGGAGGTCCTGCTCACCCGGGCCCAGCTCGACGACGCCGCCGCCCTGGTCGGCGGGTACGCCCGCACCGCCGAGGCGCAGCTGCTGGTCGAGACCGGCTGGGCCCGGGAGGTGGTCGCCGATCGGGCGACCGTGCGGGCGCGGATGCCGGCGATCACGCCGGCCGGTGACGACCCGCAGCTCGCCCGCGACCCGGCGGCGGCGAGCGCCCGGCTGCCCAGCCTGGCCTGGACGGCCGCCCGGGACGCGCTGCGGGCCGACCTGCCGGTGCTGGTCCAGGTGCCCCGCCGCGGCTACCTGCCCGCGGTGGCCTGCGCCGGCTGCCGGACCCCGGCCCGCTGCCCGTACTGCGCCGGCCCGCTCGCGCTGCCCTCGGCCACCGGCGCCCCGGCGTGCCGTTGGTGCGGGCGGCTCGCCGCCGCGTACGCCTGCCCCAATTGCGGGGGACGGCGGCTGCGCGCCTCGGTCACCGGCGCCCGGCGTACCGCCGAGGAGCTCGGCCGGGCCTTCCCCGGCGTGCCGGTGCGCACCTCCGGGCGGGAGGAGGTGCTGACCACCGTTCCCGGCGGCGCCGGCCTGGTGATCGCCACCCCGGGCGCCGAGCCGGTCGCCGACGGTGGCTACGGCGCGGCGCTGCTGCTCGACTCGTGGGCCCTGCTCACCCGGGCGGACCTGCGGGCCGGGGAGGAGGCGCTGCGGCGCTGGCTGGCCGCGGCGGCGCTGGCCCGCCCCGGCGCGGCGGGCGGCCGGGTGGTGGTGGTCGCCGACGGCGGGCTCGCGCCGGTGCAGGCGCTGCTGCGCTGGGACGCCGGGTGGTTCGCCGCCCGGGAGCTGGCCGAGCGGCGGGAACTGGGCTTCCCGCCGGCGGTGCGGATGGCCAGCGTGACCGGGCCGCCCGCGGCGGTGGCCGACCTGCTGGCCGAGGCCCGGCTGCCCGAGGGGGCCGAGCTGCTCGGGCCGGTGCCCGCCGACGGCGACCGGGAGCGGATGCTGGTCCGGGTGCCGCGGGCCCGGGCCGCGGCGCTGGCCGGGGCGCTGCACTCGGCCGCCGGCGTGCGCACCGCCCGCAAGGCGGCCGACCCGGTCCGCCTCCAGGTGGACCCGCTGACCCTGTTCTGAGTCGCGTCGTCCCCTGCCTCGACCGCGGGTGGCGGCCCCGGCCAACCGGGCCGCCGGACACCGTGTGCGGCGGGCGGCCGGGGCGGAGGTGATAGCATCGCCCGTCATGCCCGGGCGCACGGATGGCGCGACGATGGCGGGAGCGCGTCGGTCCGACGCGATGTCGATGAAGTCAATCAGCCGGTGATCAGGGGTGGACCAGTCGTGACTGTTCGTCAATCGATCGTCTTCAACGGCGACCTTGGCAGCGGCAAGAGCACCGTCTCCGTCGAGATCGCCAAGCGGCTCGGGCTGCGCCGGGTCAGCGTCGGCGACCTCTACCGGCAGATGGCGCAGGAGCGGCAGATGACCGCGCTCCAGCTCAACCTGCACGCCGAACTCGACCAGGCGGTCGACGGCTACGTCGACCAGCTCCAGCGGGACATCGCCGCCTCCGGCGAGCGCCTCGTCATGGATTCCCGGCTGGCCTGGCACTTCTTCACCGACGCGCTCAAGGTGCACATGATCACCGAGCCGGGTGAGGCGGCCCGGCGGGTGCTGCAACGTCCCTCCGGCCCGGCCGAGAGCTACACCTCGCTAAATGAGGCGAAGGCGAGGCTCAAGGAGCGCAGCGAGAGCGAGCGGAGCCGCTTCCTCATCCGCTACGGGGTGGACAAGGCCCGGCTGCGCAACTACGACCTGATCTGCGACACCACCCGGGCGTCCGCGACCGAGGTGATCGAGCACATCATCGACGTGTACGAGGGCCGGCTCGGCGCCGACGTGCTGCGCGACGGCGCGCCGCTGCTGCTGCTCGACCCGGCCCGGGTCTACCCGACCGAGGACATCGCCGCCCTGCGCGGCCTGTGGGACTCGGAGTTCGTCGGCGAGGTCGCCACCGGCGGCGACGAGGCGCTGGAGCCGCTGACGATCGGCTACACCGGGGAGTACTTCTTCGTCGTCGACGGGCACCGCCGGCTCAGCGCCGCCCTGCAGAGCGGCTTCCGCCTGGTGCCGGCCCAGTTGGTCGCCGAGGTCGACGAGCCGGTGGTCGGCGGGATGAGCGCGGTGGACTACTTCACCGCCCAGGTTCGCCCCAGCCTCATCCACGACTGGGAGGACGCGCACAAGATCGAGCTGCCGCTGCCCGAGCACGCCCTGCTCGGCGGCGACGCGGTACTGGCGGGGGAGCCGGGCGCGGGCGCCTGAGGCGACCCGGCTCCGCCGCGCCGTCAGTGGTCCGGGGGCGGCCCGGTCCGGCGGTCACGCCCGCGACGGTGTCCGGTGGCCCGTCCGGGCCGCCGATGCGGCGGCGAAGGCCCGCACGATCGGGTGCGGTTCGTCACCGTCGCCGGCCAGCTCCGGCTGGAAGAGCGTGGCCAGGAAGAACGGGTGCCCGGGCAGCTCGGCGACCCGCACCTGCCCGTCCGGGTCGTGCCCGGTGAACCGGAGCCCGTGCGCGACCAGCGTGTCCAGGTACCGCGGGTTCAGTCCGTAGCCGCACTGGTAGCGCTCCAGGCTGCGCTCGGCGCCCACCACCCGCTGCGCCAGCGAGCCGGCGGTGAACACGACCGGCGCCTCGTGCCCCCGCAGGGCGCAGGCCAGCGGTTCGATCAGCAGCTCCCCGGCGTCCGGGGTGTTCTCCGCGTGCGCGACGCCGGCCAGGTCGCACACGGCGCGGGCGTACTCCAGCAGGGTGTGCTGGAACCCGCCGCAGGTGGCCAGCAGCGGGATGCCGCCGGTACGCGCGCTACGCACGGCGTGCAGCGCGCCGTCCTCGCTGCGGTACGGACTGCCCGGCAGCAGCCAGATCCCGTCGAAGTCGTCGAGCCGGCTGGCCGGCACCTCGTCTGTGGGGATCCAGTACGCGTCGAGGTCGATCTCGTGCTGGTCCCGCAACGCGGCCAGCAGGGCGGGTACCCGGGTGTGCGCGCGTACGGCGGGGGAGCGGTCGCCGACGAGGGCGAGGCGGGCGACGGTGGAGGTCATGGCCCACATGATGGCCGCCGGGTGTGGATCAGGTCCAACGATGATCTCTGCTGGCCGCATCAGGAACACTGATCCCCGTGGACCCGCATCTGCTGCGTACCTTCACCGCCGTGGCCCGCCTCCGGTCCTTCTCGGCCGCCGCCGTGGAGCTCGGCTACACCCAGTCGGCGGTGAGCCAGCACATCGCCGCACTGGAGGCCGACCTCGGGCTCCGGCTGCTGCAACGCCGCCCGGTCGTACCCACCCCCGCCGGGGCCCGGCTGCTGGCGTACGCCGGGCCGATCCTGCTCCGGCTCGCCGCCGCCCGGGCCGACCTCGCCCGGCTGGCCGCGCCGCGCCCGGGGCCGCTGCGCGTCGGCGCCACCCCGCTGGCCGTCGCCGCGGCGGCGGAACTCGCGGCCGGCGAGCGGCGCGTCGCCCTCACGTTGCGGGTCGCCACCCGCGCCGACCTGCCCCGCCAGGTCGCCACGGACGAGGTGGACGTCGGGCTGCTCGACGGGTTCGCCGCCCCGAACGACCCGCTGCCCGGCACCGACCTCGGGCCGGCGGACATCACGGTGCACCGCCAGGAGCCGGCGGTCGTGGCGCTGCCCCGGTCGCACCCGCTGGCCGGCCGGCGCGGTCTCGCGCTGGCGGATCTCGCCCTCGCCCGTTGGATCGACGCGCCCCAGGTCTCGGCTCCCCTGTCCCAGCTGCGCGGCGCCACGGGCGCGGACGGGTTCCGCGCCGACGTGACGTACGACGGGGCGGACACGGGGGGCCTGCTGGCCGCGGTGGCCACCGGCCACGGCCTCGCCGTGCTCCCCGCCGGGGCGCTCCGGGGCCGTCCGGAGCTGGCCGCGGTCGCCGTGCTCGATCCGCGCCTGGTGCACCGCGTGGAGCTGCTGCGGCCGGTGCCCCTCGGCGCGGGATCGCCGGCCGGCCGGGACGGGGGATGATGAAGTCCCTCGATGTCGAACCGGGAGGCTGACCATGGACGCGTCCGCGGCGGTCGCGCTGCTCATGTCCCCGCAGGGGCGGATCGACCCCTACCCCACCTACGAGCGGCTGCGCGCGCACGGGCCGGTGGTCGAGGCGGCCCCGGCGTTCTTCGTGGTCACCGGCTACGCCGAGGCCGACGCGATCCTCCGCGACCCCCGGTTCGGCGTGCTCGACGACGACCTGCGGGACAATCTCTGGCCGGGCTGGCGGGAGAGTCTCGCCGTGGCGTCGATCTCCCGGTCGATGCTGCGCACCAACCCACCCGACCACACCCGGATGCGCCGGCTCGCCGCGGGCGCGTTCACCCCGCGCCGGATCGCCGCCCTGGGGGAGGTGGTGACCGCCCAGGCCGACGAGCTGGTCGACGGGATGCTCGACCGGGGCCGCGACGGCGCGCCGGTCGACTTCATGACCGACTTCGCCTACCCGCTGCCGGTGGGGGTGATCTGCGCCCTGCTCGGGGTGCCTGCCGCCGACCGGCCGCTGTTCCGCCGCTGGGCGGCCGACCTGACCGGCATCCTGGAGCCCGAGCTCACCGCCGCGGACCTGGCGGTCGCCGACCGGGGCGCCGGCGAACTGCGCGGATACCTCACCGAGCTGGTCGGGGCGCGCCGCCGCGCGCCGGCCGACGACCTCACCACGGCGCTGGTGCAGGCGCACGACGCCGACGGTGACCGGCTCACCGGGGACGAGCTGCTGGCCAACCTGATGGTGCTGCTGGTCGCCGGGTTCGAGACCACGACCAACCTGCTCGGCAACGGCCTGGTCGTGCTGCTGGGGCAGCCCCGGGCGGCCGCCGCGCTGCGCGAGCGTCCCGACCTCGCGCCGGCGTACGTGACGGAACTGCTCCGCTACGACTCGCCGGTGCAGCTCACCACCCGGCTGAGCAGCGGCCCGGCGAGCTGTGCGGGAGCCCACCTGCCGGCCGGCAGCTGGACGCTGCTGCTGCTCGGCGCGGCCAACCGGGACCCCCGGCGGTTCCCGCAGCCGGACCGGTTCGACCCGTGGCGGGCCCAGTCCCACCCGCTCTCCTTCGGTGCCGGGCCGCACTACTGCCTGGGCGCCGGCCTGGCCCGGCTGGAGGCCCAGGTCGCCTTCCCCCGGCTGCTGCGCCGGCTGCCGGGGCTGGCCCTGGCCGGCACGCCCCGGCACCGGAGCCGGCTGACCCTGCGCGGTTACGACGCCCTCCCGGTCACCGTCGGCCCTGCCGCCGCCGATCGCGGTACGCCGGCCGGGACGCATCCGGGGACTCCGTAGACTGGTACGGCACATTCCGCCAGCCCACGAAGGAGCCACCCCGCGTGACCGTCCAGCCCATCCGTCTGTTTGGGGATCCGGTGCTGCGCACGCCGGCCGATCCGGTGGTCGACTTCGACGCCGAGCTGCGCAAGCTCATCGCCGACCTGACCGACACGATGCGCGAGCAGAACGGCGCCGGCCTGGCCGCGCCGCAGCTCGGTGTGGGCCTGCGGGTGTTCGCCTTCGACGTCGACGACGTGCTCGGCCACCTGGTCAACCCGGTGCTGGAGTTCCCCGACGAGGAGGAACAGGACGGCCCGGAGGGCTGCCTGTCCATCCCCGGGCTCTACTTCGACACCAAGCGCCGGCAGAACGTGATCGCCAAGGGCTTCAACGGCTACGGCGATCCGCTGCAGATCGTCGGCACCGGCCTGATGGCGCGCTGCGTGCAGCACGAGACCGACCACCTCGACGGCGTGCTCTTCGTCGACCGGCTTGATCCGGCCGGGCGCAAGGAGGCGATGAAGGCGATCCGCCAGGCGGAGTGGTACGACCCGGCCACCCCGCCGACGGTCAAGCTCAGCCCGCACGTCTCCAGCAGCCCGTTCGGCCTGGGGCGGTGACCCGGCGGTGCGTGTGATCTTCGCCGGCACCCCGGCCGTCGCCGTCCCCGCCCTGGCCGCCGTCGCGGCGTCCCGCCACGAGCTGCTCGCCGTGGTCACCCGGCCGGACGCGCCCGCCGGGCGGGGGCGCGGGCTGGTCCGCTCGCCCGTGGGCGCCTGGGCCGACGAGCACGGCGTGGAGGTGCTCACCCCGGCCCGCCCGCGCGAGCCGGAGTTCCTGCGGCGGCTGCGTGAACTCGCCCCGGACTGCGTCCCGGTGGTGGCCTACGGCGCGCTGGTGCCGCCGGCCGCCCTGGAGATCCCCCGGCATGGCTGGGTCAACCTGCATTTCTCGCTGCTGCCCGCCTGGCGGGGCGCCGCACCCGTGCAGCACGCGGTGCTGCACGGCGACGAGCTCACCGGGGCCAGCGTCTTCCAGCTCGAGGAAGGGCTGGACACCGGGCCGATCTACGGCACGCTGACCGACGAGGTCCGTCCGACCGACACCTCCGGCGACCTGCTGGAACGGCTCGCCCATTCCGGAGCCGGCCTGCTGGTGGCGGTGCTCGACGCGATCGAGGACGGGACGGCTCGCGCCGAACCGCAGCCGGCCGACGGGGTGTCGCTGGCGCCGAAGCTGACCGTGGAGGACGCCCGGGTGCGCTGGTCCGATCCGGCCTTCGCGGTGGACCGGCGGATCCGCGCCTGCACGCCGGCGCCCGGCCCGTGGACGACCTTCCGTGGCGAGCGGGTCAAGCTGGGGCCGGTCACGCCGGTGGCGGACGGTCCCGAGCTGAAGCCGGGCGAGCTGCTGGTGGAGAAGTCCCGGGTGCTGGCCGGCACGGCCACCGTCCCGGTGGCGCTCGGCGAGGTGCGTGCGGCAGGCAAGAAGGCGATGCCGGCGAGCGACTGGGCGCGCGGCGCCCGGGTCGCCGCCGGGGAGGTGTTCGGGTGACCGGGCCCTCGGAGCGGCCCACCGGCGACCGGTCCCCGGACCAGCGGCCCGGCGGCGAACGCCCGGGCCGCTGGTCGGCCGGCGAGCGCTCCCCGCGGGGGGACCGGCCCACCGGCGGCCAGCGCGGCGAGCGTCCGGCCCGCGGTGGCCAGTGGACCGCCCGGGGCGGCGACCGCCGCCCGGCCCGCCCGGCGGTAGACCTGCCGCGTCAGGCGGCGTACGAGGCGGTGGCGGCGGTGCACCGGGACGACGCGTACGCAAACCTGGTGCTGCCGACGATCCTGCGCGACGCCGGGCTGACCGGCCGGGACGCCGCCTTCGCCACCGAGCTGACCTACGGCACCCTGCGCCACCTCGGCACCCTGGACGCGATCCTCACCGCCGCCGCCGAGCGGGACGTGCAGCGCATCGACCCGCCGGTGCGCGACGCGCTGCGGCTCGGGGCGTACCAGCTGCTGCACACCCGGGTGCCCGCGCACGCGGCGGTCTCCTCGACCGTCGACCTGGTCCGCATGGTCGGCCCCGGCGCGACCGGGTTCGCCAACGCGGTGCTGCGCGAGGTCGCCGCCCGGGACGCCGACGCCTGGGTGGCCCGGCTCGCCCCGCCGATGGAGAGCGACCCGATCGGGCACCTCGCATTGGCGTACAGCCACCCGCAGTGGATCGTGCGGACCTTCGCCGAGGCGCTCGGCGGCGACCTCGGTGAGACCGCCCGGCTGCTGATCGAGGACAATGAGCGCCCGCCGGTGCACCTGTGCGCCCGGCCGGGGCTGGCCGACCCGGTGGAGCTGGCCGACGAGGTCGGCGGGGCGCCGGGGGCCTTCTCCCCGTACGCCGTCTATCTCTCCGGCGGCGCGCCCGGTGACCTGCCGGCGCTGGCCGAGGGTCGGGCGCACGTGCAGGACGAGGGCTCCCAACTGGTGGCCAACGCCCTGGCGGTGGCCCCGCTGGACGGCCCGGACGGGCGTTGGCTCGACCTGTGCGCCGGCCCGGGCGGCAAGTCGGGGCTGCTCGGCGCGCTCGCCGCGCAGCGTGGCGCGCGGCTGACCGCGGTCGAGGTGTCCGAACACCGGGCCCGGTTGGTCACCCAGGCCACCCGGGGCCTGCCGGTGACCGTGCTGAACACCGACGGCCGCACCATCGGCGCCGACCCGAAGCTGCCCGAGGGCCACTTCGACCGGGTGCTGGTCGACGCGCCCTGCACGGGGCTGGGGTCGCTGCGCCGCCGGCCGGAGTCGCGCTGGCGGCGCCAGCCGTCGGACCTTCCGCCGCTGACCCGGCTGCAGCGGGAGCTGCTCGCCGCGGCGCTGCGGGCCGCCCGCCCCGGCGGTCTGGTCGCCTACGTGACCTGCTCCCCGCACACCGTCGAGACGCACGTGACCGTCACCGAGGCGGCCCGCCGCTCGAACGTGCCGGTGGACTTCGTCGACGCGCGGCCGCTGCTGCCGGCGGCGATGCCGGGGCTCGGCGACGGCCCGACGGTGCAGCTCTGGCCGCACCGGCACGGCACCGACGCGATGTTCCTGGCGATGCTGCGCCGCGGCTGAGCGGCCGCAGCCGCACCGGCGGCGCCGGGCCGCAGCCGGCCCACGGGTCAGGTGATCGGCAAGCCCTTGGTGCCGGCGCCCTTCATCGACCGAGTCAGGGCGCGGTCGCTGACCCACAGGAAGCACTGCACCCCGCGGTTTCCGTTGCGCCACTCCCGCTCGTACGGGTGGTAGAAAATCGAACCGGCCCGGTACTGGAGGTCGCCGTTGTCCGGCACCTTGACGTACTTCGCGATCAGCGTCCGGCAGGCCCGGTGCACCTTCAGGGTGTCCCGGGTGAAGGCGTCGTAGCTGGTGTCCGGGGCCTGCCAGACGCCGACGAACTCGGCGTGGTGCCGGCTGGTGCAGGAGATGGCCACCATCTCCCGCACGTCGTCCTTGCTCACCTTCGGGTTGAAGCAGCGGTGGGCCAGCGGGGCGGGGCCGGTCAACGCGCCCTTCAGGCTGCTGGTGCGGGCCTTCGCGCTCGTCTCGTCCAGGCTGGTGTACTCGCTGAGGTCGCACCGGAACCAGCGGGCGCCGCCGCTCCACGCCGGCGGGGACGGCAGCACCACGGTCACCCCGAGCCGGCCGGAGCGCCAGTCCGCGCCGACCACCTTGTTGATTTCCCGGTCGCACTCGGCGCGGGCCGCCCGCATGCCCGGCGAGCCGGCCGGCGGGGGTGTGCTGCGGTCGGCGGCCGCCCCGGTCAGCGTCCCGACGTGCACCGTCTCCGCCCGGTGCGACTGCGCGCAGTCGACCGGGTGGTACGCGGTGAGGTAGCCGACGTCCTGCAGGCCGTGGTGGCAGACGCCGGCGGCGGGCACGAACGCCTGCGCCGCGGCGGGCGCCGGCCAGTCGTCGGTCAGGTCCGCGTCGGTCCCGGCGGGTGCGCCGCAGCCGGCGAGCGCCAGGGTCGCCGCCGCGCCCGCCGCGACCGCCGTCCACCACCGTCGCATGTCCGCCGACCTCCCGCCCATCGTGGTCCCGCCGGCCCGATCGGACCGGACCCGCCACGGCGCAGCAGCATACGGCACGGCTGCTCAGATCGCGGGCAGTCCCTCCGGCCCCACGCCGCGCATCGAGCGGGTCAGCTTCCGGTCGTCGCTCCACAGGAAACACCGCACGCCCCGGTCGCCCTCCTCCCACTCCCGTTGCGACGGGGGGTAGAAGATGGAGCCCGCCCGGTACGGTAGGTCGCTGTTGTTGGGCACCTCGGCGAAGGCGGCGATGAGCGCCATGCAGCGCTGGTGCGCCTGCTGGTGGGCCCGGGTGAACTCGGCCCAGGTCATGTCCCGCTCCACGTACACCCCGACGAACTCGGCCCGGTGCGGCTCGCTGCACAGCACCGGGGCCATGTAGTTGAGGTTGTCGCCGATCAGCTTCGGGTCGAAGCAGCGGTGGATGAGCGGCGAGTCACCGATCATCGCCCCCCGCAGGCTGCCGGTGCGGTTGACCGGACGGGTGTTGTCGATGCTGTCGGTCTCGCTGAGGTCGCAGCGGAACCACCGGGCGCCGCTGCTCCACGCCGGGGCGGACGGCAGGGCGATGTTCAGCGTGAGCCGGGCGGAGTGCCAGTCACCGCCGAGCACCTCGCGGGCCCGCTGGTCGCACTCCGCCCGGGCGGTCCGCAGGGCCGGGGAGCCCGGCTCCGGGCGGGCGCCGTCGGCCGCGGGACCGGTGAACGCGCCCACGTGGACCGCCTCGGCCAGGTGGTTGCGGGAGCAGTCCACCGTGTCGTACGTGCTGGCCTGCACGATCGCGGTGATCCGCGGCAGGCAGGCGTCCGTGGCCGGCACGAACAGCGCCGGCGGCGGCAGTGCGGCCCAGTCGTCGGTGAGGTCGCCGTCCGAGCCGCCCGGCGGTGCGCAGCCGGACAGCAGAACCGTCACCGTGCCGGCCAGCGCCACGAGCCACCGTCGCATCATCCGCCCTTTCCGACAGCTACGGCCGCTCACCCCGAACCCCGTCGGCGGAGCGCCGTCGGGTTCCGCGGCTCACGTTTCCGTCCCTGATGGAGTGTTGCCGTGTTTGCGTCCTCCGGCCAGTCATGGATGACTCTTCGTCCGGTTTCACCGGCCCGGGACGGCCAATTCTGCACCATCGGTCACCGCTGGTTCACAGGGCGTCCGGTCGGTGGCGCTGACGGCGGCTGGTGGCCGCGTTCGTACACTGGCCCGGTGACCGTACCGCCGCCGATCGTCGCGCCGAGCATCCTCGCCGCCGATTTCGCCCGCCTCGCCGAAGAGGTCCGTGCCGTCGAGAACGCCGCGGACTGGTTGCACGTCGACGTCATGGACAACCACTTCGTGCCGAACCTGACCATCGGGCTGCCGGTGGTGCAGAGCCTGCGGGCTGCCACCGAGCTGCCCTTCGACGTGCACCTGATGATCGAGGATCCGCGCCGGTGGGCCCCCGGGTACGCTGACGCCGGGGCGTACAACGTCACCTTCCACGCGGAAGCCTGCGACGACCCGGTGGCGCTGGCCAAGGACCTGCGCTCGGCGGGCGCGAAGGCCGGGCTGGCGATCGACCGGGACACCCCGATCGAGCCGTACCTGGAGCTGCTGCCCAGTTTCGACACGCTGCTGATCATGACGATCAAGGCGGGTTTCGGCGGGCAGCGGTTCGTCCCGCACCTGCTGGACAAGGTGCGCACCGCCCGCCGGCACGTCGACAGCGGCCACCTGGACCTGCGGATCGAGGTCGACGGTGGGATCGCCGCCGACACCATCGAGCAGGCGGCCGAGGCCGGTGCCGACGCGTTCGTCGCCGGCACCGCCGTCTACGGCGCCGACGACCCCGCCGAGGCCGTACGCCGGCTGCGGAACCTCGCGGAACGCGCGCTCGCCGGGGCTTGAGATGGACCCGGCCGGCGAGCGACCCGACGTCATCCTCGTCGTCGACGACGACGAGGACATCGCCCGCTTCGTCGAGTTCAACCTCCGGCTGCACGGGTTCGAGGTGATCCACGCCAGCGACGGGCAGGAGGCGCTCGAGGTGATCGAGCGGCAGCGTCCCGACCTGGCGGTGGTCGACCTGATGATGCCGCGCATCGACGGCCTGGAGCTGACCCGGCGGCTGCGCGCCGACCCGATGACCTCCGCCCTGCCGGTGATCATGCTGACCGCGAAGGGGATGACCGTGGACAAGGTCCACGGGCTCAGCGCCGGCGCCGACGACTACCTGGTCAAACCCTTCGACACCGCCGAGCTGGTCGCCCGGGTCAGCTCCACGCTGCGCCGCAACAAGGAGTTCCGGGAGGTCTCCCCGCTGACCGGGCTGCCCGGCAACAGCCGGATCCGCCGGGAGATCGCCGACCGGGTCCGCAGCGGGGTGGACTACGCCGTCGGCTACATCGACATCGACCGGTTCAAGAGCGTCAACGACCGGTACGGCTTCGTCCGCGGCGACGACTTCATCTCGGCGCTGGCCCGCAGCCTGCACCGGGCGGTGGTGTCGGTGGGCCTGCCGCCGGCCTTCCTCGGCCACGTGGGCGGCGACGACTTCGTCATCGTCTGCACCCCTGACCAGGTGCGGCCGCTGACCTCCCGAGTCTCGGCCGACTTCGAGAAGGCGGCCGACGCGCTCTACGACCCCACCGACCGGGAACGCGGCTTCGTCGAGCTGAAGGACCGCCGCGGCAACATCCGGCGGGCCGCGCTGGTCACCCTCTCCATCGGCGTCTCCGTCTCCGACGCCGACAAGCGCTTCACCGACCCGTTGGAGGCGATCGCGGTCGCCTCCGAGATGAAGACGGTGGCCAAGAGCCAACCCGGGTCGTACGTGGCGGTGGACCGCCGCCGCCGTGTTACGTGATCGTGCCCTCCGCTTGTGAAGTACCTCGCCTCGGTGGCGGGACCCCCCGGTCGGCGTGTAAGACTTCCGGTGTACCCACCACGCGCTGGCGGGACTCGGTGTAATTCCGAACCGGCGGTGATCCACGGTCCGACCGTGGTAAGCCCGCGACCCGGTCGGCTCTGCCGCCCGGTGGACCTGGTGAGACTCCGGGGCCGACGGTTGGGTGCGGGCACGCCCGCGCCCAGACAGTCCGGATGGGAGACAGCGCGCGGGACGGACGGGCCCTGCCCGGCCGCTGACCTCAGCGTGCCGTGCGCGCCCCCCGGGGCGGCTGCGCCGTACCCGGACCTCCGCCGCCGCACGCCCGCGGCCGACCGCCGATGCCTCCCGACCCCGCCCGCGCGCCGACCGGCGAGTGAGAGGGCAGGGCAAGGGCATGGCCGGCGTCTCCGTCGACGAGGCGATGCGTCGCGCGATCGAACTCGCCGCGCGGGGGCTCGGCACGACCAGCCCCAACCCGGTGGTCGGCTGCGTGCTGCTCGATGCCGGCGGGCAGGTCGTCGGGGAGGGCTTCCACGCGTACGCCGGCGGGCCGCACGCCGAGATCGTCGCGCTCGCCCAGGCGGGGGAGCGGGCCCGCGGCGGCACCGCCGTGGTCACCCTGGAGCCCTGCGACCACACCGGTCGCACCGGCCCCTGCAGCACCGCACTGATCCAGGCCGGGGTCGCCCGGGTGGTCATCGCCGTCCCCGACCCGAACCCGGTCGCCTCCGGCGGCGCCGCCACGTTGCGCGCCGCCGGCATCCAGGTCGATCTGGGGGTACGCACCGCCGAAGCCGAGGCCGGCAACATCGCGTGGCTCACCTCCATGCGCCGTGGCTGGCCGTACCTGATCTGGAAGTTCGCGGCGACCCTCGACGGGCGGTCCGCGGCGGCGGACGGCACCAGCATGTGGATCACCTCGGAGGCCGCCCGGATCGACGTGCACGCGCTGCGCGGCACCGTCGACGCGGTTATCGCCGGGGTGGGCACCGTGCTCGCCGACGATCCCCGGCTGACCGCCCGCAACCTGCGCGACGGCAGCCTCGCCATCCGGCAGCCGCTGCGGGTGGTGGTGGATTCGGCGGGCCGCACGCCCGCCGGCGCCCAGGTCCGCGACGGTGCCGCGCGGACGTGGATCGCCACCGCCGCGGAGGTCGGCGCCGGGCCGGACGGCCGGGTGGACCTGCCGGCCCTGCTCGCCGCGCTGCACCGGCGCGGGGTCCGGGCCGCGCTGCTGGAGGGCGGCCCCACGCTGGCCGGGGCGTTCCTCGCCGCCGGCCTGGTCGACAAGATCGTCGGTTACGTCGCGCCCCGGCTGCTCGGCGCCGGCCCGACCGCCCTGGTCGACGCGGGTGTGACCACCATCGCCGAGGCGATCGACCTGGAGTTCGTCGACGTTACGCAGGTCGGTCCCGACCTGCGGATCACCGCGCTGCCCCGGAAGAGGGAGGGCTGACATGTTCACCGGCATCGTCGAGGAGTTGGGTGAGGTCGTACGGGTCACCGCGACGGCGGGCGACTCCGCGCTGGTCGCGCTCCGCGGCCCGCTGGTCACCTCGGACGCCCGGCACGGGGACTCGATCGCGGTCAACGGGGTCTGCCTGACCGTGGTCGACGTCGCCGACGGGATCTTCACCGCCGACGTGATGGGGGAGACGCTGCGCCGTTCCGCGCTGGGCGCGCTGCGTCCCGGCGACCCGGTCAACCTGGAGCGGGCCGCGGCGCTCGGCAGCCGGCTCGGCGGGCACCTGGTGCAGGGGCACGTCGACGGCGTCGGCGAGGTGCTCTCCCGGGAGCCGGCGGAGCAGTGGGAAATGGTCCGTTTCCGGCTCCCCGCCGAGCTGTCCCGCTACCTGGTGGAGAAGGGCTCGGTCACCGTCGACGGCGTCTCGCTGACCGTCGCCGAGGTGGGGCCGGACTGGTTCGCCGTCGGGCTGATCCCGACCACGCTGAAGCTGACCACCCTCGGGGCCCGGGGCGTCGGCGACCCGGTCAACCTGGAGGTGGACGTGCTCGCCAAGTACGTCGAGCGGCTGCTCGGCGCGGGGCTGGTCGGGCCGCCCGGCCCGGGTCTCCCCGGCGTCGGCGTGCCCGGTGTCGGCCTGCCCGGGGTGGCGGCGGGGGAGGTGGCCTGATGGGTCCGCTCGGGTGGCTGCTGGAGGCCCAGGTCGGCATCGCCGGTTCGCCGGTGCTGGTCCGGGAGATCGTGGGCAACGGCTTCGGGCTCGCCTCCGCGCTGCTCGGCCTGCGCCGGCTGGTCTGGGCCTGGCCGATCGGCATGATCGGCAACGCGCTGCTGTTCACCGTCTTCCTCGGCGGTGCCTTCGCCACGCCGCAGGCGCACGACCTGTACGGGCAGGCCGGTCGGCAGGTGTTCTTCTTCGCGGTCAGCCTCTACGGCTGGTGGCGCTGGTCCCGCACCCGCCGTTCGGGGGCCGCGCCGGACCGGGCCGCGGTGACGCCGCGCTGGGCGACCGGCCGGGAACGGCTCGGCCTGCTGGCCGCCGCGGTGGCCGGCACCGCCGTGGCGTACCCGGTGCTCGCCGCGCTCGGCTCCTGGGGTCCGCTGCCGGACGCCTGGATCCTCACCGGCAGCCTGCTGGCCACCTACGGCATGGCCCGCGGCTGGGTGGACTTCTGGCTGATCTGGATCGCCGTCGACGCGGTCGGGGTGCCCCTGCTGCTGGCCGGCGGCTTCTACCCCTCGGCGGCCATGTACCTGCTCTACGGTGCCCTCTGCGCCTGGGGCCTCGCGGCCTGGTGGCGCACCTCGCGGGCGGTCCGGCCAGCGCCCGCCGCCACCCCGTCGACCTACTCGGAGGCCGTCGCATGACCAGCTTCGCCAGCATCGAACAGGCGGTCGCGGATATCGCCGCGGGCCGGCCCGTCGTCGTGGTGGACGACGAGAACCGGGAGAACGAGGGCGACCTGATCTTCGCCGCCGAGCTGGCGACGTCCGAGCTGGTCGCGTTCATGGTCCGCTGGACCTCCGGCTACATCTGCGCCCCGCTCACCGAGAGCGAGTGCGACCGGCTGGACCTGCCGCCGATGCACCACACCAACCAGGACCGCCGGGGCACCGCGTACACGGTGACGGTGGACGCCCGGGAGGGGGTGAGCACCGGCATCTCGGCGGCCGACCGGGCACACACCATCCGGCTGCTCGCCGACCCGGCCACCGGCCCGACCGACCTGGCCCGCCCCGGGCACGTGGTGCCGCTGCGCGCCCGGCAGGGCGGCGTGCTGCGCCGGCCCGGGCACACCGAGGCGGCGATCGACCTGACCCGGCTGGCCGGGCTGCGCCCGGCCGGTGTGCTCTGCGAGCTGGTCAACGACGACGGCACCATGATGCGGGTGCCGGACCTGGAGAAGTTCTGCGCCGAGCACTCCCTGACGCTGATCACGATCGCCGACCTGGTCGCGTACCGGCGGCGCACGGAGAAGCAGGTCGAGCTGGTCGCCGACGCCCGGATGCCCACCCGGCACGGGGTGTTCCGGGCGCTGGGCTACCGCAGCGAGCACGACCCGGCCGAGCATGTCGCGCTGGTCCTCGGTGACATCGGCGACGGCCGGGACGTGCTGGTCCGGGTGCACTCCGAGTGCCTCACCGGGGACGTGTTCGGCTCGTTGCGCTGCGACTGCGGCCCGCAGTTGAACGCCGCGCTGGAGCGGGTGGCCCAGGAGGGCCGGGGCGTGGTGCTCTACGTGCGCGGGCACGAGGGGCGGGGCATCGGCCTGCTGCACAAGCTGCGGGCGTACCAGTTGCAGGACCTCGGCCGGGACACGGTGGACGCCAACCTCGACCTCGGCCTGCCGGCCGACGCCCGCGACTACGGCACCGGCGCGCAGATCCTGTACGACATCGGGGTGCGGTCGATGCGGCTGCTCACCAACAACCCCGCGAAGCGGGCCGGCCTGGAGGGCTACGGGCTCACCATCACCGGACGGGAAGGGCTGCCGGTGCGGCCGCACCCGGAGAACGTGCGGTACCTGCGGACCAAGCGGGACCGGATGGGACACCTGTTGGACGAGTTGGACGAGGTGACCGAGGCCCCGATGGGCCGCCCGGTCGCCGGCGACGAGATCGGAGCGTAGACATGGCGGGTTTCGGCGAGCCGGGCGTGCACGCGGTGGACGCCACGGGGATGACGGTCGGCGTGGTCGCCGCCCGCTGGCACGGCGAGCTGACCGACCACATGCTGGCCCGCGCGGTCACCGCCGCCGAGGCGTGCGGCGCCCGGCCGGTGGTCGCCCGGGTGGCCGGCTCGGTGGAGCTGCCGGTGGTGGCCCAGGCCCTCGCCCGCCGCTGCGACGTGGTGGTCGCGCTCGGCGTGGTGGTCCGCGGCGCCACCGCCCACTTCGACTACGTCTGCCGGTCGGTCACGGACGGGCTCACCCGGGTGGCTCTGGACGAAAGCAAGCCGGTTGCCCACGGGGTGCTCACCGTCGACACCATCGAGCAGGCCCGGGACCGGGCCGGGCTGCCCGGCTCGGCCGAGGACAAGGGCTGGTCGGCCACTGTCGCGGCGCTCGACGCGGCCCTCGCCGTCCGGGCCCTGGCCGGCAACGGCCAACGGGTCGGCTTCGGCGGCTGACCCGCCCCGGTGGTCGCCGGGGCGGGCCCCGCGCCGCGCCGTCCCGGCGGGTGAGCGGGGCCTGACCCGGCGTGCCCGGGCCACCGCGGCGGCTGGAAGAATCACCTGCCGTGAAGACGTTCGAGGAGCTGTTCGCCGAGCTGCAGGCCAAGGCCGCCGCCGGCACCCCGGGCTCGGGCACGGTCGCCGCCCTGGAGAAGGGGGTGCACTTCATCGGCAAGAAGGTCGTCGAGGAGGCGGCCGAGTCGTGGATGGCCGCCGAGCACGAGGGGCCGGAGCGTACCGCCGAGGAGATCTCCCAGCTGCTCTACCAGGTCCAGGTGCTGATGCTCGCCAGCGGTCTCGACCTCAAGGACGTCTACCGACATCTGTGAGTGCGCCCAGTCGTTGATCAATTCCGATCGAAGGAGCACTCCGCCATGCTGCGTGTCGCCATCCCCAACAAGGGCACCCTGGCCGAGCCGGCCGCCCAGATGCTGCGCGAGGCGGGCTACCGCCAGCGCACCGACCCGAAGGACCTGGTCTGCCGGGACGAGCCCAACGACGTCGAATTCTTCTACCTGCGCCCCAAGGACATCGCCACCTACGTCGGCTCCGGCGACCTGGACCTCGGCATCACCGGCCGGGACCTGCTGATCGATTCCGGCGCGCCGGCCGAGGAGGTGGTCGATCTCGCCTTCGGCCGGGCCACGTTCCGCTTCGCCGCCCGCCCCGACGACATCGACTCGGTGCAGAAGCTGGGCGGGCACCGGATCGCCACCGCGTACCCGGGGCTGGTCGAGCGGTACCTCGCCGGGCTGGACGTGAAGGCCGACGTGATCCGCCTCGACGGGGCGGTGGAGAACGCCGTCCGGCTCGGCGTCGCCGACGTGGTCGCCGACGTGGTGGAGACCGGCGCCACCCTGCGCCAGGCGGGCCTGGTGGTCTTCGGCGAGCCGCTGCTGCGCTCGTCGGCGGTGCTGGTACGCCGCAGCGACGCTCCGACGCACCCGCAGGCCGAGCAGCTGTTGCGCCGGCTGCACGGGGTGCTGGTCGCCCGCCGCTACGTGATGCTCGCCTACGACGTGCCGGCCGGGCTGCTCGACCGGGCCAGCTCGCTGACCCCCGGCATCGAGTCGCCCACCGTCTCCCCACTGCACCGCGAGGGCTGGGTGGCGGTGCAGGCCATGGTGCTCCGCGACGACGTGCACCGGATCATGGACGAGCTCTACGACCTCGGGGCGCGCGCCATCCTGGTCACCAACATCCACGCCTGCCGGCTGTGAGCGGGCCCAGGCCGCTCCCGGCGACGGGGCCGCCCCCGCCGCCCGCGGCCGGGTCGCTTCCGCCGTTGGCGCGGACCTGTCCCTCCGCGCCGTCCTCCCGCCCGCTCCGAGATCGACTCCGTGTCGGTGACGGCGGGGTGCCCGAGTGCCGGGGTCCTCGCGAGGTCGCAACCATGGGCACCCCGCGTGGGCCCACCCTGTCGCGGCGCGTCCCGCCCGGCCGCGTGAAC
>NZ_POUB01000061.1 GCF_003236335.1 Micromonospora deserti | reverse complement strand
GGCCCCACCCCCGATGGACCCCGACGTGGAGGCGCTGCTGCGCAGGCTGGTCGACCCGAACGTCTCGGACGCGGAGAAGTTCCACATCCGGGAGACCATCCGTTACCTCGCATACCGCCCCACTTTGCCAGTCGGCGCCCGAAAGCGGGGCAAACAGGCCGGCTAGTTCCTCAGATGGCGAAAGAACGGCAGGTCAGACTCATTCGTTTCGCTCCGGGGCCGGAACGGGCACGCTAGCGTCCGTATTCGTACTGCTTGGGCTCGTCGTCGGCGGGGGGACGGGACAAGGCCGAACCCAGCCCTGCGGGACAGAAGGAGGGGTCTGTCCATGACCCTGAAATGGTTGGCAGTCGTGGTCGCCACCGTGTCGCTGACACTGTGCGGAACCGGCAACGCGGTGACCCTCGCGGTCGACGGCGGGCAGCTTCCCCTGCTCGTCAACCTCATGGCGCTCACCGCCGCCGGCACGGCGGTCGTCCTGGCCGTGGTCGCCGAGCTGCACGACCGGCTCAACGACCGGGTCAGCGCGCTCACCGAGTTCCTGGTGGCCCGGCTGAACGAGATCGAGGCGCAGACCGGCGACCGCAACACCGGGTTCGTGGAGGGCTACCTGCTCAGCCACGGCCAGGAGGCGGCCGTCGTGCCGTTCGGGCGCCGGGGACGTGGGGCCGCCGAACGCTGACCCACCACACCGCCCGCACCGCACCCGGCTTACGCCCGGTTGCGGTGCCGCCTGACGACCGGGATTGAGCCCTCGCCGCCGGGGTACGCTGTCGCGCGTGCCGCCGTTGAATCTGGGCAACCCACAGCCGAGGACTCCGTTGGACGCCGACCACGCCTGGCGCACCACTGCCGGGCGGGCGGCCGGAACAGTGCTCTTCTTCGACTTCGACGGGACGCTGGCGCCGGTCGACGACGATCCCACCGCGGTCCGGCCCGCGCCGAAGGTCCTCACCGCGATCGAGGCGCTCGCCCCGGTGGTCCGCCGGGTGGCGATCGTCTCCGCCCGGCCGGTGGAGTTCCTCCGGGATCACCTCGGCGGGCTGGCCGGCGTCGACCTGTACGGCCTGTACGGCCTGGAGCACAGCCACTCCGGCGGCGCGACGGTCACCGAGCCCACGGCGCTGCCCTGGGTGCCGACCATGGCGGAGCTGGCCGACCTGGCCCGGGCCGAGCTGCCGCCGGGCACCCTGGTGGAGTACAAGCGGCTCTCCGTCGCGCTGCACTGGCGTACCGCCCCGGGGCTCGGCACGACGGTCGAGGAGTGGGGCCGCGCGCAGGCCGAGCGGCTCGGGCTGCGGGTCCAGGCCGGGCGGATGGTGCTGGAACTCAAGCCCCCGGTGGACCGGGACAAGGGCATGGTCATCGACGAGGTGGTCCGGGACGCCGAGGGCGCCTGGTACTTCGGCGACGACGTCTCCGACATCAAGGCCTTCGCGGCGCTGCGCGCCCGGGCCGCGGCCGACCCGGACTTCTTCGGCGTCTGCGTCGCCGTCGCCAACCCGGAGACCGGCCACGAGGTGGCCGAGGCCGCCGACCTCACCATCGACTCCCCCGCCGCCCTCGGCGACTTCCTCACCCAAGCCGTCCACCACCTCACCTGAGCGCGCACGGGGGCGCGGCCCGGGGTCAGGCGCCGTAGCGGCGTTGCCGGTTGGCGTACGAGCGCAGGGCGCGGAGGAAGTCGATGTGGCGGAAGTCCGGCCAGTTGAGTTCGCAGAAGTAGAACTCCGAGTGCGCGGACTGCCAGAGCATGAAGCCGGAGAGGCGCTGCTCGCCGCTGGTGCGGATGACCAGGTCGGGGTCGGGCTGGCCGCGGGTGTAGAGGTGCTCGGCGATGTGTTCGACGTCCAGCACCTCGGCCAGTTCCTCGATCGTGCCGCCGGAGGCCGCGTGCTCGAGCAGCAGCGAACGCACCGCGTCGGTGATCTCGCGCCGGCCGCCGTAGCCCACCGCGATGTTGACCTCCGCCCCACCGCTGCGCTCGCGGGTGCGCTCCTCGGCCGCTTTGAGCGCGGTGGCGGTCTGCGCCGGCAGCAGGTCGAGCGCGCCCACCATGCGCAGCCGCCAGGGGTTGCCCTCCTCGGCCAGCTCGACCACCAGGTCCTCGATGATCTGCAGCAGCGGGTCGAGTTCGCTGGCCGGCCGGCGCAGGTTGTCGGTGGCCAGCAGATAGAGCGTGACGTGGGCGATGCCGGCCTGGTCGCACCAGCCCAGCACATGTTTGATCTTGGCGGCGCCCACCCGGTGCCCGTCGTTCGGATCGACGAAGCCCATCTCCCTGGCCCACCTACGGTTACCGTCGCACATCACACCGACGTGCCGGGGCACCGGCTTGCCCGCGAGCTTGGCCGTCAGCCGACGCTCGTACACCGAATAGACAAGGTCCCGCAGCTTCATCACCTTGCAGCGTAGCGACCCGCCCGGCGGATCACCCCCGCGGAGGCCGATCCCGCGCCGACAGACCGATGCCGATCATTCGGAGCGTGCGGACGTCCAGCCGCCCGTCGCCGAGCCCCAGCTCGACCACCGTCCGGTAGACCCGGTCGTCCCGGCGGGCCGCGACGACCGCCGCGTCGACCACCCGGCGCCGTCGGGCCAGCCAGGCCGCGAGGGAGCTGTGCCGCAGGTGTACGCCCAGCCGGCGGCGCAGCGCCTCGGCGTACCGCCGGGCCGCGTGCTCGGGTGCACCGGCGGCCGCCGCGCCGGCCAGCGCGCCGGAGAGCAGGGCGTAGAAGATCCCCTCGCCGGTGAACGGGTTGATCAACGAGAGCGCGTCCCCGGCGAGCACCACCCGACCCCGGCCGGGCGGCGGGCGGTGCGTCGACAGCGGCAGGTGGTGGGCGCGCAGGTCGGCCACCGCGGCCGGGTCGGTGCCGGGCAGCAGTGCGGCGAGTCGGTCCACCAGGTGGGCCCGGGTCAGCGGCTCGCCCCGCAGCACCTCCCCGTACCCGACGTTCGCCCGGCCGTCACCGATCGGGAACGACCAGGCGTACGCCGGCCAGCGCGCCGCCGACGTGACGATCAGCTGCTCGGGTGGGCCGGGCAGGGCCGGCGCGTACCCCCGGATGGCCAGCGCCAGGTGGCGGTCGGGGTTGACCCGGTGCCCGAGTGCCCGGCGGACCACGGAGCCGGCCCCGTCCGCGCCCACCACCGCCCGCGCGGCCAGCTCGCCGTCGAGCACCACCCGGTCGGCGCGGGCCTCCACCCGGCGCACCGTGTGCCGGCGCAGCCGCACACCCGCTGCCACCGCCGCCGCCACCAGCCGGGCGTCGAAGACCGCCCGGGGCACCGTGTACGCGGGACGCGGCAGCGCCCGGGCCACCGCGCCGCCAGCCGGGCCGACCAGGCGCAACGCCGGCAGCGGAAGGTAGCCGGCCACCGCATCCGGCACTCCCAGCTCAACCAGCACGTCCAGCGCGTGCGCCGCGATCCCGTCGCCGCACGCCTTGTCCCGGGGAAACTCGGCCCGGTCCAGCAGCAGCACGTCGGCGCCCAGCCGCCGAGCGGCCAGCGCGGCCGCCGACCCGGCCGGCCCGGCTCCGACCACCACCACGTCGAACTCGTCGCTCACCGCGTCGCCCATCCAGCCGCCCGCCCGGTGCGACGGCTCCCACCGCTCATCCTCTCCCGCGCCGGCGCACGATCGCCGCTGCCGCACCCCGGCGTGCCGGCCCTCCTCTCCCGTGCCGGCTCGGGGCAGCTCGACGGCGTGCACAGCGCCTCTGGGCGGCGTCCCCGCAGGCGTGGCCGGGCGGGGACGGGACGGACCGCCGAAGGTACCGGATCACTCGGCCACGACGTGCCCGCAGCCGTCATCATGAGCAGCGCGGCCAGCGCCCGGACGGCGGACGGCCGCCGGACCTTGGGGTTTCGGCGGCCGTCCTCATGGATCCGTTGCTGCCCGGATCAGGCGTGGTTCACACCCGCTGCGGCTGCTCCGCGTCGAGCCGGGCGCGCAGCGCGTCCAGCTCGGCCCAGAGGACGCCCGGCAGCTTGTCGCCGAACTTCTCGAACCATTCGGTGACCAGCGGGAGTTCCCGGCGCCACTCCTCCGGGTCGACCTTCAGCGCGATCCGGACGTCCTCCGGGGTCATGTCCAGACCCTCGACGTCCAGCGCGTCCTGCGCCGGGACCAGGCCGATCGGGGTCTCCACCGCCTCGGCGCGGCCCTCGATCCGCTCGACGACCCACTTCAGCACCCGGGAGTTCTCGCCGAAGCCTGGCCAGAGGAAGTTGCCCTCCGGGTCCTTGCGGAACCAGTTGACGTAGTAGATCTTCGGGAGCTTGGACTCGTCGCCGTCGACGCCCTTGCCCATCTCGATCCAGTGCCGGAAGTAGTCGCCGCCGTGGTAACCGATGAACGGCAGCATCGCCATCGGGTCGCGGCGGACCACGCCGACCGCGCCGGAGGCGGCGGCGGTGGTCTCCGAGGAGAGCGTGGCGCCCATGTAGACGCCGTGCACCCAGTCGCGGGCCTCGGTGACGAGCGGGACGGTGTCCCGGCGGCGACCGCCGAAGAGGATCGCGTCGATCGGCACGCCGTTCGGGTCGTAGTAGTCCTCGGCGAGAATCGGGCACTGGGTGATCGGGGTGCAGAACCGGCTGTTCGCGTGCGAGGAGAGGTTCTCGCTCCCCGGCGTCCAGTCGTTGCCCTTCCAGTCGATCAGGTGCGCAGGGGGCTCACCCATGCCCTCCCACCAGATGTCCCCGTCGTCGGTCAGGGCCACATTGGTGAAGATGGAGTTGCCGCGCTCCAGCGTCCGCATCGCGTTGGCGTTGGTCTTCCAGTCGGTGCCCGGCGCGACACCGAAGAGGCCGTACTCCGGGTTGACCGCGTAGAGGCGGCCGTCCTGGCCGAACCGCATCCAGGCGATGTCGTCGCCGATCGTCTCGACCTTCCAGCCCGGGATGGTCGGCTCCAGCATCGCCAGGTTGGTCTTCCCGCAGGCCGACGGGAACGCGCCGGCGATGTGGTAGACCCGACCCTCCGGGGAGGTGATCTTGAGAATCAGCATGTGCTCGGCGAGCCAGCCCTCGTCACGCCCCATCACGCTGGCGATCCGCAGCGAGTAGCACTTCTTGCCGAGCAGCGAGTTGCCGCCGTACCCGGAGCCGAACGACCAGATCTCCCGGGTCTCCGGGAAGTGCGAGATGTACTTGGTCTCGTTGCACGGCCACGCCACGTCCTGCTGACCGGGGGCGAGCGGGGCGCCGATCGAGTGCAGGGCGTGCACGAAGTCCGCGTCGTCGCCCATGGCTTCGAGGATCTTCGCGCCCATCCGGGTCATGATGCGCATCGAGGCCACCACGTAGGGGCTGTCGGTGATCTCCACGCCGAACATCGGGTTCTCGGCCTCGACCGGCCCCATGCAGAACGGGATGACGTACATGGTGCGCCCACGCATGGAGCCGCGGTACAGCTCCGTCATCGTCCGCTTCATCTCGGCCGGCGCCATCCAGTTGTTGGTGGGACCGGCGTCCGCCTCGTCCACCGAGCAGATGAAGGTGCGCTCCTCGACCCGGGCGACGTCCGTCGGGTCCGTCCGCGCGTAGAACGAGTTGGGCTTCTTCTCCGGGTTGAGCCGGATCAGGGTGCCGGCGTCGACGAGTTCGTCGGTGAGGCGACGCCACTCCTCCTCGGACCCGTCCACCCAGACGACCCGGTCGGGGGTGGTCAGTTCCGCGACCTCACGGACCCAGGCGAGCAGTTTGGGGTGGGACGTCGGGGCTTGATCGATACCCCGAACGGTAGCCGGAGCAACCATGACACATCTCCTTATGGTCGACGCTGACCGGTCTATGGGATGCACGAGTCTCGGCGCCGCGATGCGTCGCCTTCGTGGAAACCTGGGATTGGGCTCAGCGTAAACCGGTGGACCTCGCGAGTCAGTGGTACTGGTTGTGAAGAACTGCACAAGGTACGGCCACGCTGCGGCATCACGAGCTAATACCCGCTTTCCCGCGCAGTTTCACGCAAATCCTGTGGGGAACCCCGGAACTCCCGCCGGGCCCGAAGGTTCTCCCCGGCCGGATCCGACTTCCCGGCCGATACCGCGGAACCCGTCCCGGTTCCCGCTCGGCCGGTTACGCTCTGCTCACCGACGCCGTACCCGCCGACGCCGCTCGCCGTTGCTACCCGTACCGGGTGTTCGCAGCCGGTAGGCTCGCGACGTGGCCGCGACGATGACCGGGGAGCCAGGCTCCCGGCAGACCCAACCGGGTCTGGTCCGCACACTGGTCGACCGGTTCGGTCACCTCGTCCGCGAACTGAGCAAGTTCGCCACCGTGGGTGGGGTCGCCTTCCTCATCGACTTCACGCTCTTCAACTACCTGACGAGCGTGCGAGGCGTGGAGCAGGTCACCGCGAAGACCATCTCGACGGTGATCGCGGCGACCTTCGCCTTCCTTGGCAACCGGTTCTGGACGTGGCGGCACCGCAAGCGCTCCCACCCGGCCCGCGAGTACGCGCTCTTCTTCTTCTTCAACGGAGTCGGGCTGGGCATCGCGGTGGCCTGCCTGGCCATCAGCCGCTACGGGCTCGGCAGCATGTGGCCCGGGGTGTTCCAGACCCCGCTGGCCGACAACATCGCCAGCTTCATCGTCGGCACCGGCCTCGGGACCCTGTTCCGATTCTGGTCGTACCGACGATTCGTCTTCGTGGAAGCGGGAACCCCGCCTGTTCGGGAAGTGAAGCACGACCGAGACCACGGGGCGTGACCTGCCGCCCACCTCGTCCGGCCGGAACCTCCCGGCCCCGCCTACTGCCCTAAGGTGTTCCGCATGCGTCTTGTCCGTCTGCTGCCTGAGCGCTGGCAGAAGTTCATCCACGAGGCGCTCAAATTCGGCATCGTCGGCGGCGTCAACACCGTCATCAATTACGCCGTGTTCAATGCCCTGGCACTCACCGTTTTTGTCGACGGTCAGTTGAAGGCGACGGTCGTCGCGACCATCGTGGCGACGATCACGTCGTATCTGATGAATCGTCACTGGACGTACCGCGACCGCCCCAAGTCAGCCATGCGGCGCGAATACGCCCTGTTCTTCCTCTTCAATGGCGCCGGCCTGCTCATCGAGCTGGGTGTGCTGGCCGCCGCCAAGTACGGCCTGGGCGTGACCAGCCTGCTGGCGTTGAACGGCGCCAAGACCGGGGGCGTGCTGCTCGCCACGCTCTTCCGGTTCTGGTCGTACCGGACCTTCGTCTTCCAACCGGCTCCCGCCGAGGCCCAAGCGACCTGGCACAGCATCCCGCGGGACGAGTGGGACACCATGGCCGAGATGGACCCGGTGGCCGAACTGGCCGAGTCGGTCTCCGAACTGGAGGAGGCCCAGCCGCCACCGGCCGGCGACCGGCGGGCAGCCGGTCACGCGCCGGCCCTCGGCCCGCCCAGCGCCCCAGTGCAGGGCCGCCCGGTCCCGCTCGACGCCGAGCTGGCCCGCTCCCTCGACCGCGAGCTGGAGGCCGAACTCGCCGCCGGGTTGCAGCCCACCACCCGCCGCACTCCCCGCCGCTGAGCCACCACAGGACCACCCTGCGCGCACCCCATCCCCGGCTGATCAAGAAGTTCGCGTCGCCGGAAGCGGGGTTCCTGACGCAAACCTCTGATCAACCCGGAGACGGGGTGGCGAGGGGTCAGGTGGTGGGGTCGCGGAGGGGTTTGCCCTCGTGCAGGTCGGCGAGGACCTCACGCATCTCGCCCTCACCGAGGGAGTGCTTGTCGTGGTGGGCCTCCACCAGCTCGTACAGCTTGGTCTGGACCTGGCCGACCTTCGGGACGTCGTGCAGCACCGACTGGCCCCGTTCACCGGCGGACTCGATGGTGAGGGTGCCGCAGCCGAGCAGGCGCTCGACGAACCGCTGGTTCATCGCGTGATCGTTGACCCGGGTGAGCGGGATGTCCCGCCGATCCCGGGAGAGCACGCCCTCCTGGAGCAGCACCCGCTCGTTCGTGAACAGGTAGTGGGTGGTACGCCAGACCAGGAACGGCCAGAGCGCCAGCCAGAGCACCGCCACCAGGGCCAACCCGCCGATGACGGCGAGCGCGATCGAGCCACCCCCGCCGGACGGCAGCAGGACCACGCCGGCCACCACCGCCGCGACGGCGAGCACCACCACCGCGACCGGCCGGACCAGGGCCTTCCAGTGCGGGTGCAGGTGCAACACGACATGCTCGTCTTCGGTGAGCACGTCATCGGGGAACGCCACGGGAACCTCCTCGCGAAACGGGACGCGCAGACCGTAACGCCCCGCACCGCCCGACGGGATCCGCCACGCGGCCAGCACCCACACCCCCACGACCTCGCACTGTCGGCCGGCCCTTCATGCCGGGCAGGAAGTGCGAGATCGCCGACGAGGGGTGGGGGTCAGCGGAGGTGGAGGACGTCGCCGGCGGCCAGGTGGTGTTCGCCGGCAGCGGTGGCGAGGACCAGGTGACCGTCGGCGTCCACGCCGGTCGCGGTGCCGGTCACCTCGCCGCCGCCGGGCAGCAGCACCCGCACCTGCCGGCCCACCGTGGCGCACGCCGCCAGGTAGGCGTCGCGCAGGCCACTGGCCACCGCGTCCCCACCCGCGGCGCGCCAGCGGGCGTACCAGTCGGCGATCGAACGCAGCAGCGCGCGCAGCAGCGGGTCCCGGTCGATGGCCGCCGCACCGGCCAGCTGCAACGAGGTCGCCGGCAGCCCGGTCGGGTTCGCCGGCAGCTCGTCGGCGCGGAGCGTGACGTTCAGGCCGATACCGAGCACGATCGCCGGCGGCTGTCCCGGCGCGGCACCCGGCACCGCCTCGGCGAGGATCCCGGCACACTTGGCGTCGCCGATCAGCAGGTCGTTCGGCCACTTCAGCGCGGCGTCCAGCTCGGCGAGCCGGGCGACCGCCTCGACCAGCGCCACGCCGGCGAGCAGCGGCAGCCAGCCGTACGCCGCCGCCGGTGCCGGCGGCCAGCCGCGGCCGGCGCCGACCTCGCCGGGCCGCAGCAGCACACTGGTCGCGATGCCGGCCCGGGCCGGCGACTGCCAGGCCCGGCCGCGCCGACCCCGCCCGGCGGTCTGCCGCTCCGCCACCACGACCAGGCCCTCCGGCTCGCCGGCCCGGGCCGCCTCGGCCACGTCGGCGTTGGTCGAGCCGGTCTCGGCCCGCACCTCCAGCCGGGCCCACGGGCCGTACGGGGCGACCAGCGCGCGCCGCAACCGCACCGCCGACAGCGGCGGGCGGTCCAGATCGGTGTACGGGGAGCCCGGCATCCCGCCAGCCTACGGGCCGCGCCGACGGCGGATACTGAGGTGTACTGCACAGCGGCGGAAGCCTGAACCATCGTTATATTCCCTGGGTGACTACCGAGACCGGGATCAACATCCACAGCACCGCGGGCAAGCTGGCGGACCTGGAGCGACGGGTCGACGAGGCGGTGCACGCCGGGTCGGCGCGCGCGGTGGAGAAGCAGCACGCGAGGGGCAAGAAGACCGCACGGGAACGCATCGAGCTGCTGCTCGACGAGGGCTCCTTCATCGAGCTGGACGAGCTGGCCCGGCACCGGTCGACCAACTTCGGCCTGGAGAAGACCCGCCCGTACGGCGACGGGGTGATCACCGGTTACGGCACCATCGACGGCCGGCAGGTCTGCGTCTTCGCCCAGGACTTCACGGTCTTCGGCGGCTCCCTCGGCGAGGTCTTCGGCGAGAAGATCGTCAAGGTGATGGACCTGGCCATGAAGACCGGTTGCCCGGTCATCGGCATCAACGACTCCGGCGGCGCACGCATCCAGGAGGGCGTCGCCTCGCTCGGCCTCTACGGCGAGATCTTCTTCCGCAACGTCCGCGCCAGCGGGGTGATCCCGCAGATCTCCCTGATCATGGGCCCGTGCGCGGGCGGCGCGGTGTACTCCCCGGCGGTCACCGACTTCACCGTGATGGTCGACCAGACCTCGCACATGTTCATCACCGGCCCGGACGTCATCAAGACCGTCACCGGCGAGGACGTGGCGATGGAGGAGCTGGGCGGCGCCCGCACCCACAACACCCGCAGCGGCAACGCACACTACCTCGCCACGGACGAGGACGACGCGATCGACTACGTCAAGGCGCTGCTGTCGTACCTGCCGTCGAACAACCTCGACGAACCGGTCGTCTACGACGCCCCCGCCGACCTCGCCATCTCCGACGAGGACCGGGAGTTGGACACGCTGATCCCGGACTCGGCCAACCAGCCGTACGACATGCACCGGGTGATCGAGCACGTCCTCGACGACGGCGAGTTCCTGGAGGTCCAGCCGCTCTACGCGCAGAACCTGGTCATCGGCTACGGCCGGGTCGAGGGGCGCCCGGTGGGCGTGGTGGCCAACCAGCCGATGCACTTCGCCGGCACTCTGGACATCGCCGCCTCCGAGAAGGCTGCCAGGTTCGTCCGCACCTGCGACGCGTTCAACATCCCGGTACTGACCTTCGTGGACGTGCCCGGCTTCCTGCCGGGCACCGGCCAGGAGTGGGACGGCATCATCCGCCGCGGCGCGAAGCTCATCTACGCGTACGCCGAGGCCACCGTTCCGAAGGTCACCGTCATCACCCGGAAGGCGTACGGCGGGGCGTACGACGTGATGGGCTCCAAGCACCTCGGCGCGGACCTGAACTTCGCCTGGCCGACGGCACAGATCGCGGTGATGGGCGCGCAGGGTGCGGTGAACATCCTCCACCGGCAGGAGCTGGCCACCGCCGACGACCCGGCCGCCCTGCGCGCCCGGCTGATCACCGAGTACGAGGACACCCTGGCCAACCCGTACATCGCCGCCGAGCGAGGCTATGTCGACTCGGTGATCCCGCCGCACGAGACCCGCACCCAGATCGTCCGCGCGCTACGCGTGCTGCGCACCAAGCGGGAGACCCTCCCCCCGAAGAAGCACGGCAACATCCCCCTCTAGGCGGCCGGCGTCACCGAGTTGTCCGCGGCGCGCCGTCCGCGCCGCAGGCGAGATCTGCGCAACGTCAGGGAAGGTGTCCCCTCCAAGCCGGCCTCGGGGGGCCACCGTCTCCCTGAGGTTGCATGGAGGTCTGCGGGGCCGGGGCGGGTCAGCAGGGCGGGTTGGCCGCGGCGCACATTCGGTGTGCGGCGACGCCGGCCAGTCGGCGCAGTTCGGGCTCCGTGCCGCCACGGCCGAGCCTGACCACGGTGACCAGATCCCCCACCCGGACCACAACGGTGCTCTCCGGCTTCGGTTCCTCGCCGAAGGTCTTCCCGGTCTTCGGGTCGCGGGCCCTGCTGATCGTGTGCCTCAGCAGCACCGCCTCGTCACCGGCGAAGTTGCGGTCCGCCGCCTCCCAGCGGTGGACCACCTCGACCTCGACGACCCGGCCCTGCCACTGCGCCGGGCCGGTGGAGCGCCACCGGGCGCACGGCCCGAGCATCTTGTCGATGCCGGCGAAGACCCGGCCGGCGACCTCCGGCGTGACCCGGTAGACGTCCTGGCTCAACACCAGGTCGGCGGGTCCGTGCTCGGTGCCGGCCGGGCGCTCGCGGAGCAGGGTCTGCGAGCGCGAGTAGCGCGAGGACTCCCAGTCGCCGGTCAGGCCTTGGAGCGTGTGGCAGTACAGCAGCGTGTCGGCGACACGGACCGGCTCGCCGAGTCCCGCTTCGCCCAGCGGCGCTCCGGTCTGCGCCGGCAGGTCACCCGGCTGCACCAACGCGTCCCGGGAGATTTCCGTCCGCGCCGGGGTGCTGGACGCCGCCGGGAGTAAGGCGGCGACCGCCGGCGGGGCGGGTCGTGGGTGACGGCCGACGACGGCCACCGCGCCGGAGACCACGACGAGTACGAGGGTCGCTGCGCCCACCGCCGTACGCCGGTTGCGCCGGCGGGCGCGGGCCCGGATCTCCTCCGGCTCGGGCCAGTGGACGGCTCGCAGGTCCCGGTACATCTGCTCGACGAAGGCGATGTCGTCACGCATCGGCGGCCTCCTCCAGATCGTGGACGGCGAGCAGCCCGGCGAGCGCGGTGCGCCCCCGGGAGAGTCGGGCCTTGACCGTGCCCACCGGGGCCTCGGTCTGCCGGGCCACCTCGGCGACGGGCATGCCGAGCAGGTAGTAGAGCGCGATCGCGGTGCGCTGCTCCTCCGGCAGCCGGCGCAGCGCGGCGACCACCTCCACGGTGTCGGTGCCCGGCCCCGGCACGCTCTCGGCGACGCCGTGCCGCAGGTACGCGCGGGCCCGGCTGCGCAGGCTGCGCCACCGGCTGACCGCGATCCGGCTCGCCACCACCCGCACCCACGCCTCCGGATCCTCGTACCCACCCACCGTCGACCAGCGCTGCCAGGCCCGGATGTACGCCTCCTGGACGGCGTCCTGGGCTTCGGCGAGGTCGCCGGTGAGCACGTAGACGAAGCCGAGCAGCCGTTGCCGGCTGCCGCGGTAGAACTCGTCGAACCCGTCGACGTCCGGCACCTGCTACCTCCCCCCGTGGTTCGCAGGGGACACGCGCCGACCGGGGCCGGCGGTTGCCCCGGTCAGCCGATGATTTTCGCCGGTTCGGGGGCGGCTGCGGCCGGCGGGGGATGCCCCTGCGGTGCACGGTCGCGGGCCAGGGTCACGTCGTGGGCGGGCCTGTGCCAGTCGTACGCCGGTGCCGCCGGCCGCTCGTGCTCCGATGGTCGCGTACCGCGCCGGCCCGTTCGTTGGTCAGCCGGTGAGGCCGGTGTCGGTGAGCATCGGGCCGGCGAGCAGCAGCGCGCCGGCGACGAGGGTGGCCAGGTTGACCAGGGCGAAGACGGTGACCCAGAAGAAGGCCGGCAGCGGGGTGAGCCCGGCGAGCTGGTCGGCGTCGGACGCCGGCATCCGCCCCCGGGAGCGCAGCCGTTGCAGCTCGACCACGGGCCGCACCCCGCCGAGCAGCAGGAACCACACCCCGGTGTACGCGAACGCCGCCTGCACCTGCGGCGTGGCGTACCAGGAGACGGCGAGCACCACCCCGCCGGTGACCAGCAGGGAGAGCACCCCGAAGACGTTGCGGATCATGACCAGCATGGCCAGCAGCAGCGCCACGGCCACCCAGAGCAGCAGGGTGATCCGGTTGCCGCCGAGCAGCCAGGCGCCGGCGAGGCCGACCAGCGGCGGAGCCAGGTAGCCGGCGAGCAGGGTGAGGATCATGCCGGGCCCGGTGGGGCGGCCGGCGGAGAGGGTCAGCCCCGAGGTGTCCGAGTGCAGCCGGATGCCGCGCAGCTTGCGGCCGGTGAGCAGGGCGACCAGCGCGTGGCCGCCCTCGTGGGCGATGGTGATCGCGTTACGGGCGATCCGCCAGGGCAGCCGGGTGGAGACCACCACCAGGGCGACCACGGCGGTCAGCAGCACCAGCAACGGCGGCGGGTCGGGCTGCGCTCCGAGCAGCCTCTCCCAGAGGTCGGTCAGCCCGTCGATCGACACCATGGGGCGCGAGCCTACCGGCTCGGATCCGGGTCACTCCACGGCCGTCGGCCCGTAGCGGGTGATGCTGACCGGGTGGCGACCGGAGCGGGACGTACGTCTCGGCGTCGACCCGGCCGGCGAGGTGCTGAGCGTCACCGACCCGCTCCGCTGGCAGATCGAACCCGCGTCCCTCCGCCGAGCACACCCCCGATCGCGTTGAGCTCGCCGACACCGGCTCGCCGCGTGCCCGTCATGAAAGTTTCTTTAGGGGGACTTGCGCTCATGGACAGTTATCTCCAAAGATGGTCGTCAATCACCGGCGTCCTTGGAGGCATCCATGACCCGTACCACATCACCGCTGCGCCGGCTGCTCGCCAGCGGCCTCACCGTCCTCGCCACCGCGGCGGCGGCACTCGTCGCGACCGCCACCCCCGCGGCCGCGGCCACCGTCCCTGGCATCGACGTTTCCCACTACCAGGGCACCATCAACTGGACCAGCGTCCGCAACGCGGGCATCCAGTTCGCCTTCATCAAGGCCACCGAGGGCACCAGCTACAAGGACCCCAGGTTCAACACCAACTACGTGGCCGCCTACAACGCCGGCGTCATCCGCGGGGCGTACCACTTCGCCCGGCCCAACATCTCCTCCGGCGCGACCCAGGCGAACTACCTGGCCTCCAACGGCGGCGCCTGGTCGGCCGACAGCCGCACCCTCCCCGCGGCCCTGGACCTCGAGGCCAACCCCTACTCCGGCGGGTACTGCTACGGCCTGAGCACGTCGGGGATGCGCAGCTGGGTGCAGGACTTCCTCAACACCTACCGTTCCCGCACCGGCCGCTACGCGGTCATCTACACGACGACCAGCTGGTGGAACCAGTGCACCGGCAGCTGGGGCGGCCCGTGGGGCAACCACCCGCTCTGGATCGCCCGCTGGGCCAGCTCGCCCGGCACCCTGCCGGCCGGCGCGCCGTTCTGGAGCTTCTGGCAGTACACCAGCACCGGCAGCGTCTCCGGCATCAGCGGCAACGTCGACCGCAACTACTGGAACGGTGACCGCAGCCGGCTGATCGCGCTGGCCAACAACACCGCCTGAGCCTGAGCCGCTTGGAAGCAGTTGACGGCAGCGGGACCGGCTGTCACCCGTACGGTCGACAGCTGGCCCCGCTGCCGCCCCGCCCGGCGCAGGGGATGCGAGCCATCGCGCGGCGGCGCGAATCCCGCAGGTCAGTCCTTGCGGTCGGGCACGAACCGGCCGGCGATGAGGTCGAAGTTCGGCAGGTTCGCCTGCCAGTCCTTCTCGGCGACCTCCCAGCGGAGCGCGTAGCCGCGGTTGCGGGCGGTCGCGAAGCCGCGGTTGCGGACGTGGATGCGGGTGCCGTCGCGGGTCTCCCGCCACTCCCAGTCGGCGCAGGTCTTGTAGTAGTCGCAGCGCTCGATGCTGAGGTACTCGTAGTTGTTGACGAGGTTCTTGCGGCCCGGCTCGATTCTCTTCCAGTCGGCGTACGCGTCCGGCTTCGGCGTGTCGGTCCACTGGACGAGCAGCTCGCGCACCCCGTTGGGCTCGTCGAAGACCACCGTGTTGGCGCCGGCACTCCGGCGCACCCAGCCCTGCGGCAACGGCAGCGCGAAGCCGGCCGGGTCCCGGTGCAGCCGCCAGCCCGCCGGCAGCGCGTTCGGGTCGGTGGAGGCACCGGCCGACGGCGTGGGGCTGGGGGCGACGCTGGTCGGCGGCGTCGCCGGCGCCGAGGTCTGCGGAGCCTCCGTCGTGCCGGCGGCGGTCGGCCCGGTCTGCCGGGGGTCGTCCTCGCCGTCACCGCCGCCGAGCAGCGGCACGACCACCACCAGCCCGAGCAGCAGCAGCGCGACCACCACCCCGATCAGCACGGTGCGCCGGGTGACGCCCGGCCGGGTGCCGTCGGTGGGCGCGGCGGGCCGCCCGGACGCCGGGCTCACGGGCGCGGCGAGCATCGCCGTGGCCGGGCTCCCCGGCGCCGGCTCCGCCTGGTCGCTCTTCGGGTCGTCGGCGGCCGGACGCGGCCCGTCAAGCTTCGTGGTCGGATCGCTGTCCGCGGTGGACGCGGTGGCCGGCACCATCGCGGTCGGCGCGGCGTCCGACGTGGCCGCCCCCTCGGCCGTGGCGGCATCGGGAGCGGCCGCGCCGGCTACGGCGGCAGCCGTGGCCGCCTGCGGCGCGCGCGGAGCCGGCGGGGTGACCGGTTCGGGCCGCCCCTCCGCCGGACGGGGGGCGGGCACCAGCGGCGGGCGCGGCTCGCGCGGGCCGTTCGGCCCCGGCCGGCGTACGCCGTCGAGCAGCGGGACTCTGCGGGCCCGCTTGCCGCCGGCGCGGCGCAGCAGCCGCTCCGCCACCTCGGCGGTGATCCGCTCCTCCGGGTCCTTGCGCAGCAGGCCGTTGAGCACCGGCTTGAGCGGGCCGGCGTTCTTCGGCGGCGGCAGCGGCTCGGTGGCCAGCGCCGCGAGGGTGGCGATCGCCGACGGCCGGGCGTACGGCGACTTGCCCTCGACCGCGGCGTAGAGGGTGGCGCCCAGCGACCAGAGGTCGGCCTCCGGCCCGGCGGTGCCGTCGCGGGCCCGCTCCGGTGCGATGTACGCCGGGGAGCCGAGCACCATGCCGGTGCGGGTGACGTTCGGGTCGCCGGGGATGGTGGCGAGACCGAAATCGGTCAGCACCACCCGGCCGTCGTCGCCGAGCAGCACGTTGCCCGGCTTGACGTCGCGGTGCATGACGCCGGCCTTGTGCGCCGCCTTCAACGCGCCCAGCACGCCGAGGCCGATCTCCACCGCGCGGGCCGGGGACACCGGCCCCTGTTCGGCGAGAGTGTCCTGCAACGACTTCGACGGCACGTATTCCATGACGATCCACGGGTCGCCGTCGGTGCGGAGCACGTCGAAGATGCGGACCACGTTGATGTGGTTGAGCCGGGCGATCGCCCGCGCCTCCCGCAGCGAACGTTCGCGCATTTCGCGGCGCTCGTCGTCGGTGAGGCTGGGCGGAGGGACCAGTTCCTTGATCGCCACGTCCCGGTGCAGCACCTCGTCGCGCGCCTTCCACACCCGACCCATGCCCCCCTGACCGAGCGGCGAAATGAGCCGGTATCGGTCAGCGACGAGTTGGGGTAGCGCGTTGGACATCGCCCCGACGGTACCCGGCGGCCACGACAGTCACATCGCCGGCACGCCACGGTGCGGCGAAGGTCAAGTTCGGACCGCGTACCCTGACGTCATGTCTGCCGAAGAGCCGCTGTTCCGGGTCGTCCGCGGCGTACCGACCGCCGAGGAGCTGGCCGCGCTGGTGGGTGCGATCGCCGTCCGGTCCCGGCCGGCCGCCGCGCCCGCACCCGTCGCCGGATCCGCGTGGGCGCGCAGCGCGCGACCGGCCGGCGCGGCCCACGCCGCGGGCCCCGGCGCCTGGCGCGCCTCCGGTCTGCCCCGCTGAGCATTTCCGGTACGGGTCGCCGCAGCTCCATGCCCCCGCCGGGACGCCGGACGTCCGCCGGAAGCCGGTTGGGGCTGCCGCCATCGTCGCGTACCCATTAACCTCACTCAGGGAAACCGTGCGGTGACGGATAGGGAGAGCCGATGATCCCCGAGGAGGACCACCCAGCGTCCTGGCTCCGCGGCTACGGCGGCATCGAGGCCGACATCCGCCGGCTACGCGAGTTCGCCGACAAGCTCCAGGCCGAGGTGGACCGGAACTACGCCCCCCACCTGCCGTACATCGCCGAGGACATGAAGGCGCCACTGCCCAACCCCGCCGACGCGTTCATCGAGCTGGTCAACTTCCTCCGCGCTCACCACGAGACCCAGCAGGCCACCGCCGACATGGTCTGGGGCGTACGCGGCGTCACCGGCCACCTGGCCGCCGCCGCCGGCACCGTCGCCGAGCGCTACGCGAACTCCGACGCCTTCTCCTCCGCCCGGGTGGTCGACGTCCAACGGGCACTGGCGAACCCGACCGCTGCCACGCCGACCGGTCCGTCGCCGGTGCTCCACGATCCCACCGGGCCGGAGACCGGGCCGGAGCCGGTGGTGCTGCCGTGATCGAACGGGGCAGCGGCCGGACGACCGGCCTCACCGACTGGCGCCTGATGGACGTGGCGAGCATGTGGGCCTGCCTGCAGGACCACGACACCACCAACCACTGGAAGCAGGTCGCCGGCTGGCGCAAGGTCTGCGACCTCGCCCAGACCCACCTGAGCCGGCTCCAGGAATACCGCCGCGGCCTCGCCGAGGCATGGCCACCGGAGACCAACGCCGCCGCCCGCGCGTACCTGGCCGAACTGGACGAGCTGATCGACAAGGTGCAGCGCACCCACGACGCGGCGGCCACCAACTACACCGCGCTCTCCGCCGCCACCCAGGCCATCGGCACCACCCGCGCCGAGCTCAAGAAGATTTACGAGGAGTACGCCGTCAAGCTCCAGCAGAAGCAGGCGTACGAGGCGACGATGGCGGACCCCAAGGCGGCCATGGGCAGCCGCGTGCCCGATCGACCGGTAACCGACGACGACCTGGAACGGCTCAACGTCCAGGCGCGCGGCATCATGTACGGCCTCAGCGGCGAACTCCATCACGCCCAGGTAATGCTCCGCCAACCCCCACATATGAAACCCAAGGTGGACGGCAGCTCAGCGGACTATGGCACAGCCAGCGCCCAAGCCCCAGTTATTCCACCCGTTGTGCCGGTGCCGCTAGCGACGGGCCGAAATACGCCCTCCATTACCCGATCCGGGACCACCGCTCGATCAGTGCCGCTCCCTTCGGCACCTGGCGTTGGACCGGTCTTGGGCGGGACTGGCACTGGCCTGGCGCCAGCCCCGACCAACCCGAAGCTGCCTGGTACCACGCCGGCTGCGTCACCCAATCCATCGCCGGGACTCGGGGTACCCCCGCCCTCAACCGGAATAAGCCGGCCAGGCGGGTCTGGTCCCGTGCGTGGCCTGCCGGGGCAGGTTAGCCGATCGGTCGCTGGATCCGCAGGCGTCCAGCCTCACGCTCCGCAACCAGCGAAACCCCGGCCAATGCCTCCTGGCGGCTTGATTGGGGGAGTTCCCGGGTCGGGGCTCGGGCAACCCGGCGCAGGCAACACACCGAGACGGGTGAACCCCATCGGCGGCGTAATCGGGGGTGGCGGAGCGGGCACCGCCCCATCGGGTGGCGCTGGCTCCCGGCCCGGGGGAAGTCGAGGTTTGGGATTTGCCCACGGCATGCCGCCGTTCGTTGGGGGTCCTTGGGTTGGAGCGGCGGGATCTGGGACGGCGGACGGAGTTTCCAGCATGCAGGGGCGTCGGGAACGAAGTGCGGAAGAACCGTCCCACTGGGACCCGAACCACCCTTGGGAAACAGATAAAGGCGTACCTCCTGTAGTCCAGCCTCCCGATGAGGAGGGCCCGATCGACCCCGGTCCGGCCATCGGCTTGAAACGGTGATGGCACACCCAATTCGGTTCATTTTAGGGATCTTTCTCTCGACAACAACGCCGATAACAATATTGCCGGTCGATGTCACCCCACAACAGATCGAGAAAGTTCGACAGAATGTCGGTGGGATCCGCGAGCAGCAATGGCATCTTCACTACTTGAAGATTGACGCCGCACATCAGATTTCCCAAGGCCAAGGGGTCATTGTTGCAGTGCCCGATACCGGCGTATACCCACATCGCGATCTCAGCAGAAATCTGTTGGCTGGAACTGATCTGGTTCCTGATGGGAACGGCGACGGGCAGGGAGATGGGAATGGTCATGGAACAGGTATGGCCGGACTCATTGCGGCGCACGGCCAGAGCGGAGGGGTGGGCGCTCTGGGCATTGCGCCAGCAGCAAAGATTCTGCCCATAGTAGATTCTCCACCCAATGGGGAGGGCGAACCCGATATCCTCGCTCAAGGCATCGAATATGCGGTATCAAAGGGCGCGGACATCATCAGCATCTCTAGTGGGGGAGGCTCGACTCCTCGCCTACGCCAAGCAGTCAGATCAGCGCTTGCGTCAGATGTGATCGTGGTTGCTGGGGTCGGCAACCTGCCATTCGACCAGAAGGTTAGCTACCCTGCAAGCGAGCCCGGCGCGATTGCAGTTGGAGGGATTGATCGCGCCGGCAACCATGCTGCGGTATCGGTTACCGGACCAGAGGTGGATGTGGTCGCGCCAGCCGTGGACATCTACAGTACGAGCATCGACGGCAAGTACCGCAAGGGCACCGGTACCTCCGACTCCACAGCCATCGTTGCCGGAGCGGCGGCCCTGATTCGGTCCAAGTACCCGTACCTGCCCGCGTCCGAAGTGGCACACCGGCTGACGGCAACCGCCATCGACAAAGGGCCCCCCGGGCGGGACGACGAGTACGGCTACGGCGTCGTTGATCTGGTAGCAGCGCTGACTGCGGACGTTCCGCCTCTGGGTATCGAGACCGCAACTGCAAGCGCATCGACTCACATCACATTGAGCACGCCGACGGCAACCAAGCCCGGCGACGGAGACTCAGGGGCCACCGTCAGAGGTTGGGCGACGCTTGGAGTGATCGTGGCAGCCGGCGTGACATGGGTGGTGGTGGCCCGCAAGCGCCGGCGTGGCGACGACCCGCCTCCCCGAATCAGCCGCTGACGACTCCGCCCTCCGGGCTGGCCTTGTACTGCGGGACGCGTCACGAGGTCATGAGTGCCGGCCATGCCGATCACCCGGAGATGCGGCGACGATCAGGAGCCGCCGTGCGGCCGCTGCATCGCGAGGCGTACGAGCCTGACGGCGAGAGCGCCGGCAGCGATGAGGGTGCGAATAGGGAACCAATGCCCCCGGTCACCTGCCCTGCGAGGAGGATCAGTGCCGAGACGACGGCGAAGAAGATCGGGAGGTTCGTCAGCGCTGTTCGCAGGCTTCGGGAGGCGGCACGCTGGAGCAGCAGATGTCTCCTGGCCGCCCGCCCGCCCGATGTGTTCGCTCCTGCGACCCGACCCGCTGCACTGATCCCGCCAGGCCGCCTCGGCCTCACGCCAACGCACGTACCAGCGGCCGCCATCGCGACCCTCCGCCTGACCACACCGCCGGTGGCACCGGGGTCCGGCGGTTTTGGGTGCGTCTGTTGTCGTTGGGGCGACAACAGACGCACCCAAAGGTGTGGAGCAACCGGCGGGGAAGCGCGGGCCGTTCGCGCGGGGAAGCGAGGCAAGGGCGTAATTCAGGGTGGCCGCGTCAGCGACACGGAGCAGGGCGCAGCGTGGCCGGAGAGGCGCGGCAGAGCCCCTTACGAGAGGTCAGCCGGTAACGTCGGCGACGTGCCTGACTCCATGCCTCTCCGCCTCGTGCTCGCCTCGGCGAGCCCCGCCCGCCGTAAGACGCTCCAAGCCGCCGGGATCGAACCGGATGTGCTGGTCAGCGGCGTCGACGAGTCTCTCGTGGTTGCCGACCGGGCCGAGGAGCTCTGCCGGGAGCTGGCCCGGCTCAAGGCGCAGGCGGCGCTCACCCGACTACGCCCGAACGACGACCAGCGGACGCTGGTGATCGGCTGCGACTCGGTGCTGGAGTTCGACGGTGAGATCCTCGGCAAGCCGGCTGACGCGGCTGACGCGACCCGCCGATGGAAGCGGATGCGAGGGCGCAGTGGCGTGCTGCACAGCGGCCACTGCCTGATCGACGTCGGCGAGGGCCGGCGGGCCGAGGCGGTCGCGTCCACGGTGGTGCACTTCGCCGATGTCAGCGACCACGAGATCGCCACCTACGTGGGCACGGGTGAGCCGCTCGCGGTGGCCGGCGCGTTCACCATCGACGGGCTGGGCGGGCCGTTCGTGGAGCGGATCGAGGGCGACCCGGGCACCGTCATCGGGCTGTCGCTGCCGCTGCTGCGCCGCCTCCTCACCGAGCTGGACCTGCGGATCACCGACCTCTGGACGAAGGTCGCGCCCGGCAACCAGTCGGTCGAACGGCTCGGCTAGCGTCCGATCATGACCACCAAATCGATCCCGCTCACCGAGGAGCTGCACGCGTACCTGGTCGCGCACGGGTCGCCACCCGACGAGATCATCCGTGATCTGGCCGAGGAGACCCGGGCCGCCCTGCCGCGCGACGCGCAGATGCAGGTGGCGCCGGAGCAGGCGGCGTTCCTGACCTTCCTCACCCGGCTGCTGGGGGTTCGGCGGGCGGTGGAGGTCGGTACGTTCACCGGCCTCTCGTCGCTGGCGATCGCCCGGGGCCTGCCCGAGGGTGGGCGGCTCACCTGCTTCGACATCTCGGAGGAGTACACCGGCATCGCCCGGCGGTACTGGGCGCGCGCGGGCGTGGCCGACCGGATCGAGCTGCGTATCGGCCCGGCCGGTGAGACGCTGCGTGAGCTGCCGTACGACCGGCACATCGACTTCGCGTTCATCGACGCCGACAAAACGGGCTACCCGATCTACTGGTCGGAGCTGGTGCCGCGGATGCGCCCCGGCGGGGTGATCGCGGTCGACAACGTGCTCCGCGGCGGGCGGGTGATCGCCCCGCAGGACGCGGACGACCGCGCCATCGCGGCGTTCAACGACGAGGTCCTCGCGGACGTCCGGGTGGACGCGGTGATGCTTCCGATCGCCGACGGCCTCACCCTCGCCCGGGTGCGCTGACCCCGCCCCGGCGGCGGGCTGATCACTCCGATGCGGCCGCCGCCGTCACCATCAGGCCGGGGCGAGGACTGCCCTGTCGCCGTCAGGCGGGGGCGTGCTCGCCGGCCGGGTGCGGCGCGCGCAGGGCGCGTCCGAGGCGGGCGGCGAGCACCGCGGCCACCGCGATGAAGCCCGGCAGCAGCAGGAACGCCAGGTGTGGCCCCACCCCGTCGGCCACCCGACCCAGCGCCACCGGCGCGATCCCGAAGCCGACGCCCATCGAGTACGACGCCCAGCCGGCCGCCTTGTCTGCGGCCGGCCCGGCGGCGGCGAGCGCGATGGAGATGGCCAGCGGGTAGTGCAGGGCGTTGCCGAGGCCGAGCACGACCAGGCCGGTGACCGCGAGCCAGCCGACCGGCGCCAGCCAGAACAGCGCGAACCCGGCCAGCGACACACCGAGCGCGGCGAGTAGCAGCGGGACAGGCCGGTGGCGGAGGGCGATCCGGCCGCCGACCAGCCGACCGACGAACATCCCGCAGACGATCGCGGCGACCGCCGCGGCGGCACTGCCGGCGGCCATCCCGGCGTGGGTGCGGAGCACGTCGGCGGTCCACAGTGACAGGCACACCTCGATCGACCCGGTGACCGCCATCAGCGTCCAGGCGATCCAGTACGCCCACGGCAACGGCCCGGTGGGGGCGGGCAGCGAGGGGTTGCCGTCGGTGGCAGTGCCTGCCGGGCCACCGGGCGTACCGGTGTCGGCCGGGCCGGCGGCAGCCGAGGCGGAATCCGACGCCGGTCCCCGCCCGGCCGCAGCAGCCGGGATCCGCGCCGCTGCCAGGACGCTGTCCGGTTGCGCGACCAGGACAGCGTCCGCCGGGCCGTCCCGGGCCACAACAGCCGGGACGCTGTCCGCTTGCGCGATCGGGACGACGTCCGTCGGGCCGTGGGCCGCGGCAGCGGGGGCGGCATGCGGCATGCGTACCCGGAAGGTCAGGGCGGCGAGCGCGACCAGCGTGATCAGGCCGACCTCGACGGCCATCACCGGCCGCCAGCCCCACCCGTTGTCGACGCTGGCACCGATTACCAGCGGGGCGAGGATCCCCATGCCGGCGCAGGCGGCGTTCGCCTCGCTCAGCGCGGCCGGCGCGGCCGGACCGTGCCGGCCGGTCAGCACCACGTTCACCCCGCTGATCACCATCATGCCGAAGGTGGCGGTCAGTGCAACCGCGGTGAGGGTGGCGGGCAGGGCGTGCAGCGCGCCGAAGGCGCTGACGCCGGCCGCCACCCCGGCCAGGCCGGTCCAGATCGCCGGGCCTCGGCCGATCCGGCGGGCCAGCGGGGCGAACAGCGCGCCGCCGAGCAGCGCGCCGACGGCGATGGCGGTGCTGTGCAGGCCGGCGACCGCCGCCGAGGTGCCCTGTTCGTCACGCAGCAGCGGGACGACCGGGCCGAAGCCGTACAGAAAGAAGCCCCACAGGCCCAGTTGGGCGTAGGTCAGCCAGGTGATCCGGTCACGGGTGAGGCGGGGCACCCGCCTGACGCTACAAGCGCACGGCGCCGGCCCCGCCCCGGTGAGAGGCAGGTCTCTGGTTCAGCGGACACTGCGGGCGAACTGCCGGGCGGCCCAGAAGACGCCGGCCGCGGCGAGTACCGCGATGATGGTCAGCCCTTGCCAGACCTTGTCGTCGCCGAGTTCGCCCGCAAAGAGCGCCCGGGTGCCGTCGACGGCCCAGGAGAACGGGTTCCACTCGGCGATGCCCTGCAGCCAGCCGGGGGCGAAGGTCAGCGGCAGCAGGATGCCGGAGAGCAGCAGCACCGGATGGGCCACCGTGTTCATCAGCGGGGCCAGTGCGTCCTCGCTCTTGACCTTGAGCGCCACGCCGTAGGAGACGGCCGAGGTCATCAGGGCGATGAGGGCGAGCATCAGGTACGCCAGGAGCAGGTCGCCGATGAAGACGCGCAGGTCGAACAGGAGGGCGAGCAGGGTGATGATGACCGCCTGCACGACCAGCGACACCACGTCGCGCAGCGAGCGGCCGAGCAGCAGGGCGAGCCGGCTGACCGGGGTGACCCGGGAGCGTTCGATGACGCCGGCGCGCAGCTCGGCGATCAGGCCGAAGCCCTGGAACAGGCCGCCGAAGATGGCCAGCAGCACCAGCAGGCCGGGCACGAAGATCTTGTACGCCTCCGCCTGGGTGGGCGCGTTCAGCGCCGGCTTGAGCAGCGGGGCGAACAGCAGCAGGTACATCACCGGCTGGAAGACGCCGACGAAGACCCAGACCGGGTTGCGCAGCAGCAGTTGCAGCTGGCGCTGGAAGATCAGCCAGGTGTCACGGGCGAGTTTCATGAGATCTCTCCGGGTGGAGGTCAGGACTCGCGCAGCGAGCGGCCGGTCTTGGTGAGGAAGACGTCGTCGAGGCTGGGACGGTGCAGCTCGATGGAGGCGAGCGTGAGACCGGCGGTGTCCAGCCGGCGCAGGATCTGCGGGATGGACGTCGCCCCCTCGTCGACGTAGAGCCGCAGCCCGCCCTCGTCGGCGGTCTCCAGCTTGTTGACGTACGGCTCGCCGTCGAGCACCTGCGCGGCCTGCGGGGTGGCCGCAACGTCCAGCCCGACCAGCACCACGTCGCCCGAGATCTCCCGCTTCAGCTCGGCCGGGGTGCCCTCCGCGACCACCTCACCGTGATCCATGATCGCGATCCGGTCGCAGAGCGCGTCGGCCTCGTCCAGGTAGTGGGTGGTGATGAAGACGGTCATACCGTCGGTGCGCAGTCGGCGGATCTCGTCCCACATGTGCGCCCGGCTCTGCGGGTCGAGGCCGGTGGTGGGCTCGTCCAGGAACACGATCTTCGGCTCGTGGATGATGCCCAGGGCGATCTCCACCCGCCGCCGCTGGCCGCCGGAGTAGGTCTTGCACTTGCGGTCGGCGTACTCGGTGAGCTGGAAGGCGTCCAGCGCCCGGGCGGCCCTCCGGTGCGCCTCGGCCTTGCCGATGCCGTACATCCGGGCCTGGAGCACGAGTTCCTCGCGGGCGGTGGACTCGTCCCAGGTGCTGCCGCCCTGGGCGACGTAGCCGATCCGGCGGCGCACCTCGCCCGGATCCTTGCGCAGGTCGGCGCCGGCGATCGTGGCATCCCCGCCGTCCGGCTGGATCAGCGTGGCCAGCATCCGCAGGGTGGTGGTCTTGCCGGCGCCGTTCGGGCCGAGGAAGCCGAAGATCTCCCCCTCGGCGACCTGCAGGTTGACCCCGCGTACCGCGTCGACGGTTTTCGTCTCCCGACCGGCCCGGGAGCGGAACGACTTCCGCAACCCTTTGGTCTCGATCATCTCTGCTCCTGGTCGTCCGGGCCGGCTGCGACCGGCCGTCGGTCTGCCCCACTGGGGCACCGCCGGACGGCGTGCTCCCCGGGCACCCCGAGAGGCTAACGCGATATAGCTCTTATGGTCAACGTTGATTATTCAGTTGCGCCCTGAGGGGGCAGGCGCTCCTCCCAGCCC
>NZ_POUB01000615.1 GCF_003236335.1 Micromonospora deserti | reverse complement strand
GTTGCGCACCTGGGAGGTCAGGTTCGACGCCATCGAGTTCACGTTGTCGGTCAGGTCCCGCCAGGTGCCGGAGACCCCCTTCACCTGGGCCTGGCCGCCCAGCTTGCCCTCGGTGCCCACCTCGCGGGCCACCCGGGTCACCTCGTCGGCGAACGACGACAGCTGATCCACCATCGTGTTCACCGTCGACTTCAGCTCCAGGA
>NZ_POUB01000614.1 GCF_003236335.1 Micromonospora deserti | reverse complement strand
CACGTCCGCCAGGGTGTGCAGCCGGATCCCGCTGGGACGGGCGAACCCGCGACGGGCCAGCAGTGGACGGACCTGCCCGATCGCCCGGGTCACGGTCGAGCGATCCACCCCGAACGCCGCGGCTAGGCCGTGTTTCAGAAGCAGGTAATCGGTAGCAGTTATTCTGGACTGTGCCTACGGTGCTGGTCGGATGCCGGTCGAGTGCGGTAGGAGTATGAAGTGACGCTTGCCAGCAAGGGATCCCGGCG
>NZ_POUB01000613.1 GCF_003236335.1 Micromonospora deserti | reverse complement strand
CCGGCCAGCGCCTGCTCGCGATGGCCACCTGCATCTGGCACAACACCAACATCGGCGAACCCAGAAAACGATCACTCATCGCGTACGACCATTGACCAGCCAGGACATCGGACTCAATCATCTAGGCGGTGTTTCATAGGTGTTGAGGAAGTTGCGGCGCGTCGGTGATCAATAAACGGCGAGGTCTCCGGTAGATGATTCTTCGACCAAGAAGACCTGAACACCGGAGACCTCGTGGCCAGCGTAGC
>NZ_POUB01000612.1 GCF_003236335.1 Micromonospora deserti | reverse complement strand
CAGCGGCCCGCTCGTCCATACCCGACTTCTTCGTCGCCGCGATGATCGCCTTCACATTGCCGACCTGCTCATCGGACAGGTCGATCCGCGACTGCCCGCCCTGCGTACCGTGCGGGATCAGCCGGCCCGTGTCCGGCTTGTCCACCTGCACCGCGGCGGTGGGCTTGACCGCCTCAACCGGGGCGGCGTGAGCGGTAGCCGGGCCGGCGAACACGCCACCGGCGAAGGCCAGACCAGCAACACCAAGAAC
>NZ_POUB01000611.1 GCF_003236335.1 Micromonospora deserti | reverse complement strand
CGACCGTGCCCCAACCCGAGCTCGGGCGCTGCTGGAACAGGCCCTGCGAGTCGTGGTCGTTGCGCTCACCCAGGTGACCCAGGTTCTCCAGCTTCGACTCCTGCAACGCGGTCGCGATGGCCACCACAGCGGCCCGCTCGTCCATACCCGACTTCTTCGTCGCCGCGATGATCGCCTTCACATTGCCGACCTGCTCATCGGACAGGTCGATCCGCGACTGCCCGCCCTGCGTACCGTGCGGGATCAGCCGGCC
>NZ_POUB01000610.1 GCF_003236335.1 Micromonospora deserti | reverse complement strand
CGCCGGGATCCCTTGCTGGCAAGCGTCACTTCATACTCCTACCGCACTCGACCGGCATCCGACCAGCACCGTAGGCACAGTCCAGAATAACTGCTACCGATTACCTGCTTCTGAAACACGGCCTAGCTTGATCTTTAACCAGCGGTGGCTGGGCGGTGACCCCGGCTGATCATGGGGACAGCCCTTGATTGATCATTCTTCTTGTCTAGGGAAGATGATCAATAACCAAGGGCTGTCTCGGTGATCAGTGTGC
>NZ_POUB01000609.1 GCF_003236335.1 Micromonospora deserti | reverse complement strand
CACCACGGCGGCCCGCTCGTCCATACCCGACTTCTTCGTCGCCGCGATGATCGCCTTCACATTGCCGACCTGCTCATCGGACAGGTCGATCCGCGACTGCCCGCCCTGCGTACCGTGCGGGATCAGCTGGCCCGTGTCCGGCTTGTCCACCTGCACCGCGGCGGTGGGCTTGACCGCCTCAACCGGGGCGGCGTGAGCGGTAGCCGGGCCGGCGAACACGCCACCGGCGAAGGCCAGACCAGCAACACCAAGAAC
>NZ_POUB01000608.1 GCF_003236335.1 Micromonospora deserti | reverse complement strand
CGACTGGTCGCTGGCGTTCTTCCTCAAGCGCGAGGTGGTCGCCCTGGGCCAGCTGCACGACCCGCGCGAGGAGTTCGCCGAGGCGTCCCAGCCGGTCGGCGCGCTGCGGGGCTGACATCGCCGACCAGCCCCTCCGCCGGTGCGGAGGGGCTGGTCGGCGGGGCACCGACCGGGGTCAGACCCGCCAGATCCAGGCGTCGGTGATCCGGGTCGAGGGGCCGTAGAGCTGCTCCAGGGTGCCGCGCAGGCTCTCCGCGTGTGGCGTGCCCACGGCCAGCGCCACGCAGGAGGC
>NZ_POUB01000607.1 GCF_003236335.1 Micromonospora deserti | reverse complement strand
ACGCTGGCCACGAGGTCTCCGGTGTTCAGGTCTTCTTGGTCGAAGAATCATCTACCGGAGACCTCGCCGTTTATTGATCACCGACGCGCCGCAACTTCCTCAACACCTATGAAACACCGCCTAGGGCTTCGTGCGGCACGCCCAGCCGCAGATGGGAGAGGGTGATCACCAGCCGGTCGGTGAACCGCAGGACCAGACGACGGCCGGCACCGGGAGCCCGCCGCCGGTGACCGCCCCGACGGGCATACAGCCGGCCCTCACGCCCGGCCAGCCACACCACACGCAGCTCAGTCCGTAAC
>NZ_POUB01000606.1 GCF_003236335.1 Micromonospora deserti | reverse complement strand
ATAAGAGACGGGTTTGGAATCGTGGCGGGGGGCGGGTTGTTACATCACCTGGACGATCGAGTAAGGGCCGCGCCGTCGAGGCGGTGCGCGCCGGCCTGGATCCCGGAATGATGGCGGGCCGCCGGTCGCTATACATGGTCCCGGCCGCGTGAGGCACCCCGTTGCCCCGGGCCGTCGGATGGTTTCCCCCTTGTTTTTGAGCGCCGGACGGTGCTTGCGTCTCGCCCGGTTTCCCCCTGTGGGTGGTGACGCCGACCCCCGAATGGAGCTTTGTGATGAACACGATCATGCGTAAGAGCGTTCTTGGT
>NZ_POUB01000060.1 GCF_003236335.1 Micromonospora deserti | reverse complement strand
GGCGCGGACTCCTCGTCGGGGGTCACCGGGGTGACCGCCTCGTCGACGAGGTCGGTGGACTTGCGGCGAAACAGCGACGGCACGCGGAAAGGGTAGCCAACCGTCGGCGCCCGGTGCACATCGCGGTGCACCTGGCTGGTCCGGGGCCGGCCGGGGCTGGCCGGCGCCGACGGAGTGAGCGAGGTTACGGCCGCTCGGCGTGCGCGCCCAGGTCGGCCAGCTTCGCCTCGAAGTCCTCGTAGCCCCGGTTGATCAGGTCGACGCCGTACACCCGGGAGGTGCCCTCGGCGGCCAGCGCGGCGATCAGGTGGCTGAAGCCGGCCCGCAGGTCGGGGATGACCAGGTCGGCGGCGTGCAGCTTGCTCGGCCCGGCGATGACCGCCGAGTGCTTGAAGTTGCGCCGGCCGAAGCGGCACGGGGTGCCGCCCAGGCAGTCCCGGTAGACCTGGATATTCGCGCCCATCGAGTTCAGCGCCTCGGTGTAGCCCAGCCGCTGCTCGTAGACCGTCTCGTGGACGATCGACAGCCCCCGGGCCTGGGTCAGCGCCACCACCAGGGGCTGCTGCCAGTCGGTCATGAAACCGGGGTGCACGTCGGTCTCCAGCGCCACCGACTTCAGCTCCCCGCCCGGGTGCCAGAACCGGATGCCGCCCTCCTGGCCCGGGTCGCCCAGCTTCGGTGCCCGGGCGTCGGTCACCTCGTACTCGCCACCCACCGAGCGGAAGATGTTGAGGAAGGTCATCATGTCGGCCTGCTGCGCGCCGAGCACCTCCACGTGGCCGCGGGTGGCCAGCGCCGCCGCCGCCCAGCTCGCGGCCTCGATCCGGTCCGGGATCGGTCGATGGGTGTAGCCGTGCAGCTTCGGCACGCCCTGGACCTCGATCACCCGGTCGGTGTGCACCTTGATGATCGCGCCCATCTTCTGCAGGATGCAGATCAGGTCGATGATCTCCGGCTCCACCGCCGCGTTGCGCAGCTCGGTGACGCCCTCGGCCATCACCGCGGTCAGCAGCACCTGCTCGGTCGCGCCGACGCTCGGGTACGGCAGGGCGAACTTGGTGCCGTGCAGGCCGTTCGGTGCGGACAGGTGCAGCCCTTCCGGTCGCTTGTCGACCGTGGCGCCGAACTCGCGCAGCGCCTGCAGGTGGAAGTCGATCGGGCGCGGCCCGATGTGGCAGCCGCCGAGGTCGGGGATGAACGCGTGCCCGAGGCGGTGCAGCAGCGGCCCGCAGAACAGGATCGGGATCCGGCTGGACCCGGCGTGCACGTTGATCTGGTCGGTGCTCGCGCCCTCCACGTTCGCCGGGTCGAAGACGAGCTCACCGTCCTCGTCGCCATCGGTGACCTTGACCCCGTGCAGGCCGAGCAGGCCGCGAACCACCTCGACGTCACGGATCTTCGGCACGTCGAACAGCCGGCTCGGGCTGTCGCCGAGCAGAGCGGCGACCATCGCCTTGGAGACCAGGTTCTTCGCGCCGCGCACGCGGATCCGCCCTTCCAGCGGGGTGCCGCCGTGCACGACCAGGACGTCGTCGGTCAACGCAACCTCCAGCGCGTCGGTGCTGTCGATGGGGCTCACGATGGTCATCGCTACCCGGATAGCGGCCATGTCGAAACGGCCCGCATGTTCGTCGCCCCGGCAGCATAGCCCTCGGTGACGGAAATGGACCCGGTCACATCGCCCCTGAGGGCATCATTCGGTGATCCGGCACTTTCCTGTACCAAGGGCACTACCGAACGTGATCAGTGGGCGGTCGGCGGCGGAGTGTCCGCGCCCGGCAGGGCCAGCATCTGGTCCAGCGCCACCCGGGCGTGGTGCGCGGTGTCCGGGTCGACGGTGATCTGGTTGACCACCCGGCCGGCGACCAGCTCCTCCAGCGCCCAGACCAGGTGGGGCAGATCGATCCGGTTCATCGTCGAGCAGTAGCAGACCGCCTTGTCCAGGAACATGATCTGCTTGTCCGGGTTGGCCAGCGCGAGCCGGCGGACCAGGTTCAGCTCGGTGCCCACCGCCCACGCCGAGCCGGCCGGGGCCGCCTCGATGGTCCTGATGATGTACTCCGTCGAACCGACGAAGTCGGCGGCGGTGACCACCTCGTGCCGGCACTCCGGGTGGACCAGGACGTTCACCCCGGGCACCCGCTCGCGCACGTCGTTGACGCTGTCGAGGGTGAACCGGCCGTGCACCGAGCAGTGCCCCCGCCACAGGATCATCTTCGCGTCCCGCAGCTGCTGCGGGGTCAGCCCGCCGTTCGGCTTGTGTGGGTCGTAGAGAACACAGTCGTCCAGCGGGAAGCCCATCTCCAGCACCGCGGTGTTGCGGCCCAGGTGCTGATCGGGCAGGAAGAGCACCTTCTCGCCCTGCCGGTACGCCCAGTCCAGCGCCCGGCGTGCGTTGGAGGAGGTGCAGATTACGCCGCCGTTGCGACCGACGAAGCCCTTGATGTCCGCCGAGGAGTTCATGTACGTCACCGGGACGGTCCGGTCCGCGACGCCCAGCTCGGTGAGCACCTCCCAGGCCGTCTCGACCTGCGACAGCACCGCCATGTCGGCCATCGAACAGCCCGCGGCCAGGTCGGGCAGGACCACCTTCTGCGCGCCCGAGGTGAGGATGTCGGCGCTCTCGGCCATGAAGTGCACGCCGCAGAAGACGATGTACTCCGCCTCCGGCCGGGCCGCCGCCTCCCGGGCCAGCTTGAACGAGTCGCCGGTCACGTCGGCGAACTGGATCACCTCGTCGCGCTGGTAGTGGTGACCCAGCACGAAGACCCTGCTGCCCAGCTTCGCCTTCGCCGCCGCCGCCCGGGCCACCAGATCCGGGTCGCTGGGCGCCGGCAGGTCACCCGGACACTCGACGCCACGCTCGGTGGCCGGGTCGCTGCCCCGGCCCAACAGCAGCAGTGCCGTGGCGGTGTTGGAAGGCTCTACCCAGGTCGAAGTCACGTACCCCATGGTCCCACAGCGCGGCCCGCCCGCAGCCTCCACCGGTGTGTGCTGCCACACTGCCGGCATGCGCGTGCTGCTCTGCCCGGACAGGTTCGCCGGCACGCTGCCGGCCCCGCAGGTCGCCGCCGCGGTGGCGGACGGCTGGCGCACCGTCGCCCCCGACGACGACCTGCTGATCCGGCCGCTGGCCGACGGTGGCCCCGGCTTCCTCGACGTGCTCGCCGACGCGCTCGACGCCCGGCGGCTTCCGGTGCCGACCGTCGACCCGCTGGGCCGGCCGGCGGCCGGTGAGATCCTGCTCACCGCCGACGGCGCCACCGGCTACCTAGAGAGCGCCCAGGCGTGCGGGCTGCACCTGCTCACCCCCGCCGAGCGGGACCCGAAACGCATCACCTCGTACGGCCTGGGCCTGCTGCTCGCGGCCGCGGTGGAGGCCGGCGCCCGGACCGTGGTGATCGGCCTGGGCGGCTGCGCCACCAACGACGCCGGCGCGGGGATGCTCACCGCGCTCGGCGTGACCCCACTCGACGGCACCGGGCAGGCGCTGCCGTACGGCGGCGCCGCGTTGGCCGCGGTGGCCGCGCTGGACGGGGTGCCCCGGCTGCGCGAGGCCCGGCTGGTCGCCGCCATCGACGTGGACAACCCGCTGCTCGGGCTGCACGGGGCGAGCAACGTGTCCGGGCCGCGGACGGGCGCCGACCGGGGTGACGTGCTGCTGCTCGACGCCGCGCTGGAACGCTTCGCCGCGGTGCTGGAGCGGGACCTGCCCGGCTGCCCACCGGGGCTCGGCGCGCTGCCCGGCGGCGGCGCGGCCGGCGGGCTCGGCGCCGCCGTCCTGGCGCTCGGCGGCCGGTGCGAATCGGGCATCGGGCTGGTGACCGGGGCGATCGGGCTGGCCGCCGCGCTGGACGGCGCCGACCTGGTGGTGACCGGGGAGGGCTCCTTCGACCACCAGTCGCTGCGCGGCACGGTGGTGGCCGGGGTGGCCGCCGCCGCCCGGGACCGGGGGCTGCCCTGCGTGGTGGTCGCCGGGCAGGTGAGCACCGGCCGGCGGGAGGCCGCGGCGGCCGGGGTGACCGACGCGTACAGCCTGGTGGAGCACTACGGCGGCGAGGTGCGCGGCGGCCTGGCGGCGGCGCTGGAGCGCCCGGCGGACGGGCTGCGGGCGCTCGGCGCCCGGCTCGCCCGGCAGTGGAGCCGGTGACGGCGCGCCGGCCGCCAGCCCCGCCCCGGGCCCGGCCGGACGGCGGCGCCCGGCGGGCGGGCGGCGGCGCAGCTCACGCCCACCGGCCCAGGCCGCCCGCGGCGGCCTACAATCGAAAACTGGACCGCAGTGGGAATCGCTGACCGACGGGTGATGTTGGCCAGGACGACCACACCGAACGCGCGCAGGGAGAATTCCACGTGACCACGCCAGCGCAGACCGAGTCGACCGAGGCCAAGGCCCCCACGTCCGTCGTCCTCACCGACGTCGCGGCGCAGAAGGTCAAGGCCCTGATCGAGCAGGAGGGCCGTGACGACCTGCGGCTCCGGGTCGCCGTGCAGCCGGGCGGCTGCTCCGGCCTTCGGTACCAGCTCTTCTTCGACGAGCGTTCGCTCGACGGTGACGTCGTCACCGACTACGACGGCGTCGAGGTCGTCGTCGACCGGATGAGCGCCCCCTACCTGGCCGGCGCCACCATCGATTTCGCCGACCGGATCGACGCCCAGGGCTTCACCATCGACAACCCCAACGCGGGTAGCTCCTGCGCCTGCGGCGACTCGTTCAGCTGAGTCGAACCTCCTCGCCGACAGCGGGGCCGTCCTCCGGGGCGGTCCCGCTGTTCGCGTTCGGGCAGGTCGCGCCGCCGAGCCCCGGCGGCCACCCCGCCGCGCCGGCCACCGCCGGTGAGCGGGAGCTGGCGGCTGTCCGACCGACCGGTCACGTTTGGGTGGCCGGGCCGGTAGGCTGACGCGCGCCCAGCTCCCGACCCCGAGGGTTGACATGAAGATCGCCGTGACCGGTTCGATCGCCACCGACCACCTGATGAGCTTTCCCGGCCGGTTCGCCGACCAGTTCATCGCCGACCAGCTGCACAAGGTGTCCCTCTCCTTCCTGGTGGACGACCTGGTGTTGCGCCGCGGCGGGGTGGCGGCGAACATCGCTTTCGGCATGGGGCAGCTCGGGCTGCGCCCGATCCTGGTCGGCGCGGTCGGAGCGGACTTCGCCGACTACCGCTCCTGGCTGGAGCGGCACGGCGTGGACTGCGACTCGGTGCACGTCAGCGAGGTGGCGCACACCGCCCGGTTCGTCTGCACCACCGACACCGACATGTGCCAGATCGCCTCCTTCTACGCCGGTGCGATGAGCGAGGCCCGCAACATCGAGCTCGCCCCGGTCGCCGATCGCCTCGGCGGGCTGGACCTGGTCCTGGTCGGCGCGAACGACCCGGAGGCGATGCTGCGGCACTCCGCCGAGTGCCGGGAGCGGGGCTACCGGTTCGCCGCCGACCCGTCGCAGCAGCTCGCCCGGATGCCCGGCGAGGACGTGATCGCGCTGATCGACGGCGCCGACTACCTGATGACCAACGACTACGAGAAGTCGCTGCTGCAGAGCAAGGCCGGGCTGAGCGACGAGCAGCTGCTGGAGCGGGTCAAGGTGCGGGTCACCACGCTGGGCAAGCACGGCGTGGAGATCGCCGGACGGGACATCGACCCGATCCACGTGCCGATCGCGCGCGAGATCCGGGCGGTCGACCCGACCGGCGTCGGCGACGGCTTCCGAGCCGGTTTCTTCACCGCGCTCTCCTGGGGCCTCGGGCTGGAGCGCGCCGCCCAGGTGGGCTCGCTGCTCGCCACGCTGGTGCTGGAGACCGTCGGCACCCAGGAGTACCAGGTCCGCCGGGACCTGTTCGTCAAGCGCCTCGCCGAGTCGTACGGGGACGTGGCCGCCGAGGACGTACGAGCACACCTGTTGCCGTGACACCGCTGCTGGTCGCGTTCGCCGGGCTGCCGGGGGTGGGCAAGAGCACCCTGGCGGCCCGGGTCGGCGCGGCCCTCGGCGCGCCGGTCCTGCCGGTGCAGCCGGTCGAGCGGGCACTGGCCCGGCACGGCCTGGTCGGTGACGCCGCCGGGGTGGCCGCGTACCGGGCGGTGGCGAACCTGACCGAGGTGCAGCTCGCGCTCGGGCTGAGCGTGGTGGTCGACGCGGTCAACCCGGTCGCCGGCGTCCGAAGGCTCTGGCACGACCTGGCCGACCGGGCCGGCGTCGGGCTGCGCCTCGTCGAGGTGTACTGCGGCGACGAAGCCGAGCACCGCCGCCGGGTCGAGGCGCGGCTACCGGCCGAGCCGGATCCGTTCCTGCCCACCTGGGAGCAGACCCTGCTCCGCCGCGCCGAGTACGAACCGATGATCGGTCCCCGCCTGGTGGTCGACACCAGCATCGACACCGACCCCCTCCCCGCCATCCTCAGCTACCTCCGCTGACGCCCACCCGCGCGCCCGCCGGGTGGGGTCAGTGCTGGCGGCGGATGTCGTAGGCGGGGCCGTCCGGGCCGGTGACGGTGCCGACGAACTCGTGGCCGCGCATCCGGCACCAGGCCGGGATGTCCACCGCCGCCGCCGGGTCGTCGGCCAGCACCCGGATGACCGTCCCGACCGGCAGCTCGGGCAGCCGCCGGGCGGCCGCGATCACCGGCAGCGGGCAGCGCTGGCCGCGGCAGTCGAGCACCTCCGCCGGCGCCGTCACAGCCCCACCACCCCCGCCGCGGCGCGCAGGTCCGCCACGATCCCCGGCAGCTCGGTCAGGAACCGTTCGACGTCCGCCTCGGTGGTCTCCCGGTGCAGGGACACCCGGACATTGCCGTGCGAGAGCACCCCCATCGCCGCCAGCACGTGCGACGGGCGCAGCGTCGAGGAGGTGCACGAGGAGCCCGAGGAGACGGCGAATCCCCGCCGGTCCAGCGCGTGCAGCAGGGCCTCGCCGTCGACGTACAGGCAGGAGAAGGTCACCAGGTGGGGCAGCCGGTGGTCCGGGTCACCCACCACCTCCACGTCCGGCACCTCCGCCGCCACCCGGGCCCGGATCCGGGCCACCAGCGGCGCCAGCCGGGCCGCCTCGGCCGCCGCGTCGGCCGCCACCGCGCGCAGGCTCGCCGCCGCGGCCACCACCGCCGGCAGGTTCAGCGCTCCGGGCGTACGGCCGCCCTCCCGCTCGTCGGCCGGCCACGGCGACTCCCACCGGGTGCCCTTGCGGACCACCAGCAGCCCGACGCCGGGCGGGCCACCCCACTTGTGCGCGCTGGCGGTCAGCACCGACCAGCCGGCCGGCACCGGCACCCGGCCGACCGCCTGGGCGGCGTCGACGAACAACGGCACCCCAGCGTCGCCGCACGCCCCCGCCGCCTCGCCGACCGGCTGCACGGTGCCGACCTCGTGGCTGGCGGCGATCAGTGCGGCCAGGGCCACCCCGGGCGCCCGTACCGCGGCCGACCAGCGGGCCAGGTCGAGGCGGCCCAGCCGGTCGACCGGCACCTCGGTGCTGGCGCCACCGGTGGCGACGTGCCGCTCCGCCGCGTGCAGCACGGCGGAGTGCTCGATCGCCGAGTGCACCAGCACCCGCCCGGCCCGGTGCCGCCCGGCCAGGCCGCCCAGCACCGCGCCGTGTGCGGCCGCCGTACCGCTGGGGGTGAAGGAGACCTCGTCGGGGCGTACGCCCAGGGTCTCGGCGGTCGCGGCGCGCGCCGCGTCGAGGAGCTGGCGGGCCCGGCGGGCCTGCGTGTACAGCCTGCCCGGGTCGGCCCAGCCGTCGTCGAGCGCGGCCAGCAGCGCCTGCCGGGCGACCGGGTGCAGCGGCGCGGCCGTCGCCGCGTCCAGGTAGACCGGGGAAGCGCTCACGCAAGCCACGCTATCGCGCCGGTATCCCCAAGATCCCCCGATGGGGGCGGACAGCGACCCCAACAGGGCCGAGCCCGTCATGGTCGAGTAATCTGCGACCGTCGGTGACGCCTTTGCCGCCGGTGCTGTCGCTCCGCCCCGGTGAGGGCGGCCGGACGGACCAGACACCGCGGCGCGCTAGGGAGGCAGGACCAGGTGGTCGCAAGGAGTTCGGAGGTACGGCCGTCGGCCGTACGGCGCAGCGCTGTCCCGGGAGCCGGTGGGCGCCGGGGGCGGGGTGCCGGTCGGCTCGCCGGGCTCGGTCTCGGCGGCGCGGCGCTGCTGGTCCTGCTCACGGGCTGCGACGTCGGCGCGACGTTCGACGGCTTCGGCTGGCCGCAGGGCGGCATCACGCCCGAAGCGCACCGGATGTACGATCTGTGGATCGCGTCGTGCATCGCGGCGCTCGCGGTCGGGGTCTTCGTGTGGGGCCTGATCTTCTGGTGCGTGGTGCGCTACCGCAAGCGCGGCAACGAACTGCCGGTGCAGACCCGCTACAACATGCCGATGGAGTTCCTCTACACCATCGCGCCGATCCTGATCGTCTCCGTGCTCTTCTACTACACGGCGATCGTGCAGACCGGCGTGGACCGGACGACCAGGAACCCCGACGTCACCGTCGAGGTGGTCGCCTTCAAGTGGAACTGGCAGTTCAACTACCGCGACGGCCAGGGCCAGGACGCCAACACCGTCGCCTCGGTGCTCGGCACCAGCGAGGTCATCCCGATCCTGGTGCTGCCGACCGGCCGGTCCATCCGGTTCGAGGAGACCAGCCGGGACGTCATCCACTCCTTCTGGGTGCCGGAGCTGCTGTTCAAGCGGGACGTCATGCCCGGCAACATCCGTAACGTGTTCGAGGTCTCCCGCATCGACACCGAGGGTGCGTTCGTGGGTCGTTGCGCCGAGCTCTGCGGCAGCTACCACGCCTTCATGAACTTCGAGCTGCGGGCCGTCTCCCCGGAGAAGTACGACCAGTTCCTCGCGGCGAAGCGGGACGGCCGGTCCACCCAGGAGGCGCTGATGGCCATCGGCGAGGAGCCGTACGCCCAGACCACGCGCCCGTTCGAGACGCGGCGCACGGAGGCCAACTTCAACCCGGACAACGCTCCGGCCGGCGCGGGAAGCTGAGGGAGCAGGCATGAAGACCGAGTGGCGTATCTTCCTGATCATCGCCGCGTTCCTGCTCTTCGCCACCGTCCTCTACGGCGGTTGGACCGCCGGGGAGACCGGCCGGATCGAGTGGGTCGGCACGGTCGGGCTGCTGCTGAGCTTCCTGCTCTGCGCGATGTGTGGCGGCTTCTTCTGGTTCGTCTCCCGCCGTATCGACCTGCGCCCGGAGGACCGGTCGGACGCCGAGATCGCCGACGGCGCGGGCGAGATCGGCTTCTTCAGCCCGGGCAGCTACTGGCCGTTCGGCCTGGCGCTGGCCGCCTCGATCGCCGGCTTCGGCCTGGTGTTCTGGCAGTTCTGGCTGCTGGGCGCCGGTCTGGTGGCGGTCATCTTCGCGGCCTGCGGCCTGCTGTTCGAGTACTACAGCGGCACCCGGCGCACCGCCGAGCACTGACCCGGTGGCCGGGTGACCGCGGCACCGAGCATCACGGAGGCCCGTCTTCCCCAGGGGAGGCGGGCCTCTTCCGTCCGCGGCGCGGGGCTCGGCCGCCGGTGCGGCGGCGCGCGCCAGGCCGGGGTAGCCGGCTTCGCGTGGGGCGGCGAGACCACAGGCGACGCGAAGGGATGGTGGCGCGGGCGGCGGCGTGCGCCCGCGGCGGTCTTCGGGTGGCGGCGCCGGGGTGGGTGGCCTGGTCAGGCGGCGCGGCGGTGGACCGGCGGGCGCTGGCGCTGGGGTCGGGCGGCCAGGCGCGGGGCGCGGAACGCGAACGTGGCGATCAGCATGGCAGCACCGCATCCGGTGCAGATCACCTCGGGGCAGTCGACGCCGTGGCCGTCGACGCACGGCGGCGCCTCGAAGGGCTGAACGCTCTCGCAGGTGTCGCAGTGGAGCTCGCGGTCCGACACGGGCGCCTCCTCTCGCTCCGGGCTCCCGCCGGCGCCCCGGCGGGAGCCGAAAACTACTCGGCCGTAGTTTCGCACGCAGGTCAGACACTTCCCGGAACGCCCCGCCTCGTCACCAATCCCACGCCCTCCTGTCGGCGTGGACCGACTCGACCTGCCGCCGATGGGGTTGCCCGGCGCGGCCGGGTCGGCGGGAGCTGGTCAGGCGGAGCGGGCCACGTCGATCCAGCGGTCGAGGACGCGGGCGGCGGCGCCGGAGTCGATAGACTCGGCGGCCCGGTCCATTCCGGCGCGCAGCGCGGCGGTCAGGTCGCCGTCGAGCGGGCCCTGGGTGGCCAGCGCCGCCGCGGCGTTGACCAGGACCGCGTCCCGCACCGGGCCGGCCTCGCCGGCGAGCAGGCGCCGGGCCACCGCGGCGTTGTACGCGGCGTCACCGCCCCGCAGGTCGCCGAGGGTGGACCGGGGTACCCCGAGGTCGGTCGCGTCCAGCACCTCCTCCCGGACGATCCCGCCCTGGGTCACCCAGACCCGGGTCGGCGCGGCGGTGGTGAACTCGTCAAGCCCGTCCTCGCCGCGCAGCACGATGACCGAGTCGCCGCGGGCGGCGAAGACGCCGGCCATCACCGGGGCCATCCGCAGGTCGAAGCAGCCCACGGCGCCGGACCGCGGCCGGGCCGGGTTGGTCAGCGGGCCGAGGAAGTTGAACGCGGTCGGCACGCCCAGCTCGCGGCGGACCGGCCCGGCGTGCCGCATGCCGGGGTGGTACCTGGCCGCGAAGCAGAAGCCGATGCCAGCCTCGGTGACGCACCGGATCACTCCCTCGGGGCCGAGATCCAGCGGTAGGCCGAGGAACTCCAGCAGGTCGGCCGTGCCGCAGGAGGAGGAGGCAGCCCGGTTGCCGTGCTTGACCACGCGGACGCCGGCACCGGCGACCACCAGCGCGGTCATGGTGGAGATGTTGACCGTGTGGGCGAGATCACCGCCGGTGCCCACCACGTCCAGCGCGGTGGTCCGCAGCTCCTCGGGCAGCTCGACCGGCACCGCCCGGCTGAGCATCGCCTCCACCAGACCGGCCAGCTCGGCCGAGGTCTCACCCTTGGCCCGCAACGCCACGGCGAAGCCCGCGACCTGCGCCGGCGCGGCCGAGCCGGACATGATCTCGCCCATCGCCCAGGCGGTGTCGGCGGTGGAGAGCTCCTCGCCGCGCAGCAGCGTGGTGAGCAGGTGCGGCCAGGTCCGATCGCCCATGGCGGGCCTCCCGAGCGTACGAATGCGGGTGGGGACGGAACCGGCGCCGGTGGAGTCCGGCGCCGTGCGGGGGCCGGAGCGGGACGTCAGGCGGGGGCGTGCGTCCGTAGCAGCTCGGCCACCGTGGTGCCGGTGGTCACCGGGTCGAGCGGGTGCACCAGGGTGGCGTCGACCTCGGCGTAGGCCGCGAGCCATCGGTCGGCGGCGCGGGCGATCACCACGCAGGTCGGGGGAGCGTCGTCCCGGTCGTCCTTGATCTGCCGGGCGATGCCGATGCCGCCGCCCGGGGAGGCCTCACCGTCGAGGAGCATGAGATCGATCTCGTAGTCGTCGACGAGCCGGACGCACTCCGCGTAGCTGGACGCCTCGACGAACTCGATCTGCAGACCGGGCGCGGGCCGGGTGCCGACGGCGAGCCGCATCCGGTCGCGGACCTGCGGGTCGTCGCTGTAGAGCAGGACACTGCAAAGACGATCGCTCATGGCTGGACTGGCTCCCACCTCGTAGCTGCCCGCCGATCGTACCGGTCGGTGTGAAGTGCGTGACGTCCCGCCCGGCGGCGCCGCCAGAGCGTACCGTCGGCGCAGCTCAGGCGGCGGACTCCGCGGCGCGCTGGCGGGCCTCCTGGCGGTCCAGTTCGCGGTCGACCCGGCGGGCCTCCCGCTCGGCCTGGCGCATCCACTGCACGACCAGCACGGCGAGCATGGTCACGCTGACGAACTCGCCGCCGGCCCACAGGACGCCGCCGGCGACCACCTGGTCGTCCCACGGGTCCGCCCAGGTCAGCCCCAGCGACGGGTACCAGTCGCCGCCGAAGAGTGTGCTGCTCTGCATGATGGTGAGCCCGAGCACGGTGTGGAACGGCACCGAGAGCAGCATGAGCAGCGCCCGGGCCGGGTAGGGCCAGCGCCCGGGGAGCGGGTCGAGGCCGAGCAGCGGCCAGAAGAACACGCAGCCGGTCATGATGAAGTGCGCGTGCACCAGCTCGTGCGCCCAGGCGTGTTCCAGGGTGTAGCGGTAGAGGTCCGTGAAGTAGAGCGCGAACGGGTTCACCACGAAGATGGCGAACGCCACCAGCGGGAAGCTGTAGATCCGCGCGATCCGGCTGTGCACGGCGGCCAGCAGGAGCCGGCGCGGCCGCTGCGGCAGGGTGCGCAGGGCCAGCGTCACCGGGGCGCCCAGGGCCAGGAAGATCGGCGAGATCATCGACAGCACCATGTGCTGGACCATGTGCACCGACAGCAGCGCCGTGTCGTATGCGTGCAGGCCGCTGACCGTGACCGCCGCGATGCCGCCCAGACCGGGGCCGAGGAAGAAGACGGTCCGGATGACCGGCCACCGGTCGCCGCGCGCCCGCAGCCGGTGCACCCCGTAGAGGTAGATCCCGGCGGCCAGCACCAGCCCGACGGCGAGCCAGCTGTCCAGCCGGGTCTCGGTGAACACCGAGGTCACGGTGAACGGTGGTGGGATGGCCTCGGCCACCGCCGGCGCGGCGGCCGAGGTGGCGGCGGAGATCAGATCGACGTGCAGCACGCTTTTCAGACTAGGTCAGGCGAACCGGACTGCCCCGGTCGGGCCGCGGATGCCACCGGTTTGCCACCCCGCTGATCGCCGGCCCCGGTCAACGGCAATAATGACCGCGTGACTGCGGCCCCAGCCATTGACAAGAGCCGGATCCACTCCCTGACCCGACCCAACATGGTCAGCGTCGGGACGATCGTGTGGCTCTCCAGCGAGCTCATGTTCTTCGCGGCGCTGTTCGCGATGTACTTCTCCATCCGCGCGGCGGCGCCGGAGCAGTGGGCGGAGCACACCGAGCACCTCAACATCCCCTACGCGACCACCTTCACGGTGATCCTGGTGTTGTCCTCGGTGACCTGCCAGCTCGGCGTGTTCGCCGCCGAGAAGGGTGACGTGCACGCGCTGCGGCGCTGGTTCACGATCACCTTCGTGATGGGCCTGATCTTCGTGCTCGGCCAGGTCAACGAGTACCGCGAGCTGGTGCACGAGGGCATCAAGATCAACGAAGACGGTTACGGGTCGATGTTCTACCTGACCACCGGCTTCCACGGTCTGCACGTGACCGGCGGTCTGATCGCCTTCGTCATCTACATGATCCGCACCACCATGGGCCGGTTCACGCCGGCGCAGGCCACCTCGGCGATTGTCGTGTCCTACTACTGGCACTTCGTCGACGTCGTGTGGATCGCGCTCTACGCCATGATCTACTGGCTCCAGTGATCTTGGCGCGTCACGAACCGCGCCGCTGCTCCGTCCCCTGAGACAAGGTCCAACCGGTTAAGGACACAGGTCATGACTTCTGACAACGACCGCCGACGCGGTCTGCTCGCGCGGCTGCGCGGGCGGCCCGCAGCGCGCAGCAGGGGCCGCCGCCGGCTGGGTGCCGCGGTCCGGCTGCTCGCCGCGCTGATGCTGGCCGGCGGCGCCTACACCGTCTTCGCCCCCGGCGCGCAGGCGCAGGACAATCCGCCGCTGACCGGCGCCGCCGCGGAGGGCAAGGCGCTGTTCGACGTGAGCTGTGTGACCTGTCACGGTCGCAACGCGCAGGGTGTCGAGGGACGCGGGCCGAGCCTGATCGGCGTCGGCGCGGCCTCGGTGGAGTTCCAGGTCGGCACCGGCCGCATGCCGATGGCCCGGCAGGAGGCCCAGGCGCAGCGCAAGCCGGAGCTCTTCACCGACGAGGAGGTCCGCCAGCTGGCGCAGTACGTCCAGGAGCTCGGCGGCGGCCCGGTGGTGCCCGAGGGCGACAACCTCCACTCCGACGGCAACATCGCCGCCGGTGGCGAACTGTTCCGGATCAACTGCTCGCAGTGCCACGCCTTCGGCGGTGGCGGCGGGGCCCTCTCCTCCGGCAAGTACGCGCCCAGCCTGCACCCGGCCAGCGACCGGCAGATCTACGCCGCGATGCTGAGTGGCCCGCAGAACATGCCGGTCTTCGGGGACAACCAGATCACCCCGGAGCAGAAGGCCGACATCATCGCCTACATCCAGGAGACCCTGAAGCACGACCAGGACCCGGGTGGCTTCAACCTCGGTCGGTACGGCCCGTCCACCGAGGGTCTGGCGATCTTCCTGGTCGGCATCGTCGCGCTCGTCTTCGCCAGCCTGTGGATTGCGGGCAAGTCGTGACCGGGCGGACCATTCGATTCAGTGCTGTGGTGCCGGGTCCCGGCGCCACCCGTAGCGAGGTGACGGCATGAGCACGCAGACCGAGCACCAGAAGGTCCCGCGCAGTCGGCAGTCGGTGGACGTGCAGGACCCCGGGCTGACCCGGTTCGACATCGTCCGCGAGGGCGCCCGCCGGGACGACATCGAGATCGTCCACTACGAGCAGCAGGTGCTCCCGGGCACCAAGGCCGAGCGCCGGCTGACCCGCACGATCGCGTCGATGTTCCTGCTGACCGGCCTGGCGGCGACCGCCTTCCTGGTCGTCTACATCTGGTGGCCGTGGGAGTACGCCCCGGGCCGCGGTGGCGACAAGTGGTACACCCCGCTGCTCGGCATCACCCTGGGCGTGGCCCTGCTCGGCATCGGCTTCGGCATCCTGACCTGGGGCAAGAAGCTGCTGCCCAAGGAGGTCTCGATCCAGGACCGGCACGAGGGTGCCGTCGCCGCCGACGACCGCATCATCACCGGCCAGACCATGCTCTACATGGCCGACGAGCTGGGCGTGAAGCGCCGCCCGCTGCTCGGCATCTCGCTGCTGGCCGGTCTCGCGCCGGTGGGCGCGGTGGCCGCGGCCCCGCTGGTGGGTGGCCTGATCTCCGACCCGCACAAGAACAACCAGATGTTCACCACCGGATTCGCCCCCGCCGAGGGCGGCGAGAAGGTCCGGCTGGTCCGGGAGGACGGCCGTCCGGTCCGCCCGGCCGACATCAGCGCGGGTGGCCAGATCACCGTCTTCCCCGGCATCGACCACGGCGTGAGCAACCGGCACGCGGACTCGCCGACGCTGCTGATCCACCTGCGGGACTCGGACGCGCAGGAGTCTCGCCGGGCCAACGAGCGGGTCGGGCACGGCGACTACATGTGGGGCAACTACGCCGCCTTCTCGAAGATCTGCACCCACGCCGGCTGCCCCGCTAGCCTGTACGAGCAGCAGACCAACCGGCTGCTCTGCCCGTGCCACCAGTCGCAGTTCCTGATCACCGACAACGCCCGGCCCATCTTCGGTCCGGCCAGCCGCCGGTTGCCGCAGCTGCCGATCGAGGTGGACGCCGAGGGCTACTTCGTGGCGAAGTCCGACTACACCGAGACCGTCGGGCCCGACTTCTGGGAGCGGCCGTGAAGCGGCGAAAGTTTGACATGGCATCGGCGCCGGGCAAGGCCGCCGTGGGAGTGGACGAGCGCTTCCAGGTGGCCACCCCGCTGCGCCGGCTGCTGAACAAGGTCTTCCCGGACCACTGGTCCTTCCTGCTCGGCGAGATCGCGCTCTTCTCGTTCATCGTCCTGCTGCTGACCGGTGTCTTCCTGACCTTCTTCTTCGAGCCGTCGATGACCGAGGTGGTCTACAACGGCAGCTACGCCCCGCTGCGGGGCACGCCGATGTCCGCCGCGTACGCCTCCAGCCTGGACCTGTCGTTCGACGTCCGGGGCGGCCTGATCATGCGGCAGATGCACCACTGGTCGGCGCTGCTGTTCATGGCCGCGATCGTGGTGCACATGCTGCGGATCTTCTTCACCGGCGCGTTCCGTAAGCCGCGGGAGACGAACTGGATCATCGGCTCGCTGCTGTTCTGGGTCGGCTTCCTGGCCGGCTTCACCGGCTACTCGCTGCCGGACGACGGCCTCTCCGGCACCGGCCTGCGGATCGCCTCGGCGATCATGCTCTCCATCCCGGTGATCGGCTCCTGGGTGACCTCGTCCGTCTTCGGCGGCGAGTTCCCGGGCACCATCATCATCAGCCGCTTCTACATCGCCCATGTGCTGCTCATCCCGGCTCTGCTGGTCGCGCTGATCAGCGTCCACCTGGGCCTGGTCTTCAAGCAGAAGCACACCCAGTGGCCCGGCCCCGGCCGGACCAACGGCAACGTCGTCGGCGAGCGGATGTTCCCGCGCTACGCGATCAAGCAGGGCGGCTTCTTCATGGTCGTCTTCGGCGTGATCGCGTTGATGGGCGGTCTGTTCCAGATCAACCCCATCTGGCTGTTCGGCCCTTACGAGGCGTGGGTGGTCTCCGCCGCCAGCCAGCCCGACTGGTACGTCATGTTCCTGGACGGCTCGACGCGCCTGATGCCGGCCTGGGAGATCAACATCCCGATCGGCGACGGGTACGTGATCCCGCCGCTGTTCTGGCCGACGGTGGTGCTACCGGGGATCCTGGTGGGGCTCTCCACGCTCTACCCGTTCCTGGAGGCCCGGCACCTGAAGGACCGCAAGAGCCACAACCTGCTCCAGCGGCCCCGGGACGTGCCGGCCCGTACCGCGGTGGGCGCGATGGCGGTCTCCTTCTTCCTGGTGCTGACCCTCTCCGGCGCCAACGACGTCATCGCGGACAAGTTCCAGATCAGCCTGAACGCGATGACCTGGGCGGGCCGGGTCGGTCTGCTGGTGGTGCCTCCGCTGGCCTACTACATCACCTACCGGATCTGCCTGGGCCTGCAGCAGCACGACCGGGAGGTACTCGCCCACGGTGTCGAGACCGGCATCATCAAGCGGCTGCCGGACGGTCGCTTCGTGGAGGTGCACCAGCCGCTGGGCACGGGTGACGGCCACGGCGAGCTGGAGTACGTCGGCTGGGTCGTGCCGAAGAAGATGAACCGGCTCGGCGCACTCGGCCCGGCCATCCGGGGCTTCTTCTACCCGATCGAGAAGCCGGCCGAGGCGCCGGTCTCGCCGGGCCACCCGCCGGTCGAGCCCCGACCGGAGCGGGAGGAGATTGGCAGCGGCGAGTCCCGCCGCTGACCCCGCGACACCCCGACGTGGCGCCCACCGGAGGATTCCGGCGGGCGCCACGCCCGTTTCCCGCGTCCACCACGGCCGGCGGTCGAACACCACCCCGTGCCGCCCCGGCCACCTGGATCGGGATCTTGGTGGGAACAAGCCTCTCCAGGGGAGATTTCGCACCAGGATCTCCGACTGACCACGGGGTCGGGCATCCCTCGCGCGAGGGGAATCGCAGGAATAACCCCGGCCAGCCGGGTATCCGTGCGGTCCAACGTCTCAAGGGGGGGAAGCATGTTGGGAATCAAACGCCTCGGCCTGCTGGCCGCGCTGGTGCTGGTGGGCATGGCGCCGGCCGCGGCGGCTCAGGCCGCGGTGCAGCCGTCACAGCAGGACACCCAGTACCTGCAGGCCATCCACCAGGTCAACCTGTTCGAGATCACCGCCGGTGAGCTGGCCCAGCAGAAGGGCCAGAACCAGGGGGTCAAGGACCTGGGTGAGATGTTCCGGACGGACCACACCCAGCTGGACCAGACTGTGCAGCAGACCGCGTCCCAGCTCGGGGTGGAACTGCCGAGCGAGCCCACCGCGGACCAGCAGTCCGTGATCGACCAGCTGAACAGCGCCAGCGGCGAGGAGTTCGACCGGCTCTGGGTGACCAGCCAGCTGGCCGGCCACGTCCAGGCCATCCAGGCCACCCAGACGGAGATCTCGCAGGGCTCCGAGCAGTCGGTGGTCCAGCTCGCCCAGACCGCCCTGCCGACGCTGCAGGCGCACTACGACGAGCTGGTGGCGCTGGCCGAGGAGCTCGGCATCCCGGTCCCGCAGGCCACCGGCACCGGCACGCCGGGTCCGGGCACCCCGGCTCCGGGTGTGACCACCGAGACCCCGGCTCCGGGCGGCCCCACCGAGACCGAGACGCCGGCTCCGGGCGGCCCCACCGAGACCGAGACGCCGGCTCCGGGCGTGAGCTGACGTCCCGTGCCGACGACGGCCGGTTCACCCGCCCGGGTGGACCGGCCGTCGCGTGCCCGGGGGCGAGGTCAGTCGGCGTTGGCCAGGCCGATCGCGAACGCCTCCTCCAGGTCGTGCTGGGAGTACGCGCGGAAGGCGATGTGCGACTCGGTGTTGAGCACGCCCGGCACCTTCGAGATGCGCCCCGCGATGACCTGGGCGATCTGCTCGAACTCGCGGACCCGGACCATGGCGATCAGGTCGACGTGGCCGGCCACCGAGTAGACCTCGCTCACTCCGGGTAGGTCGGCCAGAGCCTCGGCCACCTCGGGGATCGAGTCGGTGGCGCAGTCGATCAGCACGATCGCGGTGATCACGGGAGGTTGCTCCGTTCGTCGGCGTCGTCGCTCATGCTAGATGCTTGCCCGATCCCGGGCGCGGCGAGCGGGCTTTCGCGGACCGGGTGGCGGCGGCCACCGGCATCACCCGGGTCGGGTCAGCTCGGCCCGGCGGTCGCCACGGTGAGGTCGGCACCGGCGCGGACGGCGCCGTGGAGGCGTTCGTCCGGGCCGACGGTGACGCCCGGCCAGACCACGCTGCTCTCGACGTCGCCGTGCACCACCGCGCCGGCTCCGATCACCGACCGCCGGCAGCGGCCGGTCACCGTCGCGGTCGGGTCGACCAGGCTCCCGCCACCGGCGGCGTGCAGGTTGGCCGCCAGGTAGTCGGCCGGGGTGCCGGTGTCGTAGAAGACGCCCGGGTAGGACACCACTGCCAGCGCGCCGGCCGCCTCCGCGGGCCGCCACACCGCCCGGACCAGGTCGCTGAACTCCACCCGCAGGTCCCGCACCAGCCGCCAGGGCAGCAGCGAGAAGCCGGTGAACACGTGGCCGTCGAAGGTGCCGGGCGCCGCCGGGTCCGCGGCGGCCTGGCCGAGCAGGCGTACCGAGTCGCCGTCCCAGTCGCGCAGCAGCGCGGCGATGTCCGGCCCCGGGGCTGCCGCCGGGTCGGCCAGGTAGGCGTCGGCGTTGCCGATTAGCACCCCGCGCCCGGCGATCCAACCGCGCAGGTTGGCGACGCCGCCGGCGGTGCCGAGCGGGTCACCCGGCTCGACGGAGAGGTGCGCCCGGTCACCGACGTGCTCGACGATCTGCCCGCCGAGGTAGCAGGCGTTGACGGCGACCCGGTCCGGTCCGGCGAGGCCGAGCCCGGCCAGCCGGGCCAGGGAGCGGTCGAGCAGCGGTACGTTCCCCACCGGGCAGAGTGCCTTGGGCACCCGCCTGGTCAGCGGCCGCAGCCGGGTGCCCTCGCCGGCGGCCAGCACCACCGCGCAGACCTCGACGTCCGCCGGGCCGCTCACGGCATGGTGTCGGGAACCGGTGGCGGGAACTGCCCGGCCAGCGGCCCCATGTCGTAGTACGCGAGCAGCCGGGCGGTCGGCCAGGTCAGCTTGGGCAGGTCGTCCAGCGGGTGCCAGGCGGCCTCGAAGACCTCCGCGCCGTCGACCGTCAGCTCGGCGGTCGACGCCGGCACCTCGGCGGTGAAGACCACGTCCACCCAACCCTTCGCGTGCACCACCGCGTTCGGCACCGCCGGCCGGAGCCGGGCGGGGGAGAGCCGGATCCCGGTCTCCTCGAACAGTTCCCGGGCGGCGCCCACCACCGGTGCCTCGCGCTTCTGCAGCAGCCCGGCGGGCAGCGTCCAGCCCTTGCCCGGCGGCTGGCGCAGCAGCAACAGCCGGCCCGCGCCCTCGGCTTCGGCGTCCCGGACCAGGGTGACCGCGCCGACGATGTACTTCGGAACGGCCAGGCGGACCAGTCGGCGTCGCACCGGCAGCGGCAGCCGGTAGAACACCTGGTACGCGATGGCGCGTCCGGTGGCGCGTGAGCGGGGGATCATGACTCCAGGCTAGTGGCCGCGAGGATCCCTCGGACGCCCCGGGCCCGGTGGAGTCACTGGCGGTGGTCCACCAGGTCGATGAGCTGGCGTACCACCGCGTCGGGCTCGATCACCCGGTCGAAGACCGCGACCAGCAGGGTCTCCAGGTCGGGGTAGCCCAGCTCCTCGGAGAGGCGGAGCAGGGGCAGGTCGCTGGCCAGCCCCCGGTTGTGCTTGCGCAGCGCCAGCCCGATGGTGGCCCGGCCGAGGCGGACCTTGTCGGTGATCGAGATGCCCGGCTCGGTGTGCTCGGCGAACCACCGGCTGATCTGCATCTGCGCGTGCGGCGACTTGACGAAGCCGAGCCACTCCCGACGCGGGCCGCGGGGGGCGGCGTCGGCGTCGAAGCCGTTGGCCGCGTCGGTCTCGGTGAAGATCTCCACCACGTCCCCCTCCTCCAGTTCGGAGGAGAGCGGGGCCAGCCGGCCGTTGATCCGGGTGGCGAGACAATGGTCGCCGAGCTCGGTGCCCAGCTCGTACGCGAGGTCGACCGGGGTGGCCCCGGCCGGGAGCAGGACCTGCCGCCCGTCGGCGAAGACCTGGATCTGTGCCTCGGCCAGGTCGCAGCGCAGCGATTGGAGAAACTGGGCCGGGTCGGCGGCGTCCTGCTCCCAGTCGAGCACCCGGCGCAGCCAGTCGAGCTGCTCCGCCCGGGCGGCCGCCCCGCCACCGGCCAGCGGGAAGCGGAAGTTGGCGGCGATGCCGTACTCGGCGGACCGGTGCATCTCCTCGGTGCGGATCAGCACCTCGACCGTGTGGTCCTTCGGGCCGCGGACGCTGGTGTGCAGGGAACGGTAGAGGTTGTTCTTCGGCGAGGCGATGAAGTCTTTGAACCGGCCCGGGACTGGCCGCCACAGCCCGTGGATCGCGCCCAGCGCCGCGTAGCAGTCGGTCGCCGGGCCGTCCACCACCACGGCGATGCGGGGCAGGTCGTACGGTGTGCTGTGGCCGCCGGCGACGGTGTCCTTCCAGATCGAGTAGAGGTGCCGCGGGCGGGGCGTCACCTCGGCGTCGACCCGGCTGCGACGTAGCGCGACCCTGGCCCGGGCCACCACCTCGGCCAGGTACGCGTCCCAACCGGGCCGGTCGTGCACGTGCCGGGCGATCCGGGCGTGCTCGTCGGGTTCCAGGTGCAGCAGCACCACGTCGTCCAGCTCCCGCTTGAGCGTCTGGATGCCCAACCGGTCGCAGAGCGGGACGAGCACCTCCTGGGTGGCCCGGGCGATGCGCTGGCGGGAGGCCGGGGAGCGGACGCCGAGAGTGCGCATGTTGTGCAGCCGGTCGGCCAGTTTGATGATCAGTACCCGGACGTCCTTGCCGGCTGCGATGATCATCTTGCGGATCGTCTCGGCCTCGGCGGCCGTGCCGTAGAAGGCCTTGTCGAACTTGGTCACCCCGTCGACCAGGTGGGCCACCTCCGGCCCGAAGTCCTCGGCGAGCGCCTGAAGGGTGTAGCGGGTGTCCTCCACCGTGTCATGCAGCAGCGCCGCGACCAGGGTGGTGGTGTCCATGCCGAGGTCGGCGCAGATCTGGGCGACCGCGAGCGGGTGGGTGATGTACGGCTCGCCGCTCTTGCGGAACTGCCCGCGGTGCATGTTCTCGGCGATGGTGTAGGCCCGGCGCAGCACGGAGGGATCGGTGTTGGCGTGGATGCCGCGGTGGGCGCGGACCAGGTGGGTGACCGGGTCGGTCTCGGTGGTCGGCCAGGTCAGCAGCGACCGCAACCGGCGGGCCAGCGGCAGCTCGCCCGGCTGGGTCGGAAGGGCGCCCCCCAGGGCGGCGCCGTGTCCGGCGTCGACGTCCACGAGGGACACCTCCTCACCCCGGCCCCACGGCCGCCGGAACCCCGGCAACGGGAGCAGGCCCACGAAACGGGCAGGACTGCACTTCTCTAACAGCCTAAGCGAGTCGACGTAGTCCGATCGGACACTTGGTCATGAGCGTTCGGTCGAGAGTTGGTGGGACGCGGCGCTCTCGGCCATGCGCAGCAGGTCGCGGAACCGGGCCGCACCGGCCACCGGGGACGCCCAACCGGAGGACATCTCCACCAGCCGGGTCTCCGGCCGCTCCAACCAGGACAGGATCCGTTCGGTCTCCTCCGCCGAGGCGTGCGGGATCGGCCCGTGCCCCGGCGGGACGGTCTCGGCGGTGGCCCGGATCGCAGCGATCGTCGGTCGCGGGTGGACGCCCGGCGGGGACACCCCGGCCCCGGCCAGCCGGCCGTGCCGCACCAGCGCCAGTTCCCACCCGCCGCCCGCGGCCGGCCGGGCGGCGGCCAGCTCGGAGATGCCGGTGAGCGCGGACAGCCGCTGCATCCGTACCGCCGCCCGCAGCACGGCGGCCAGCCGGGATCGCACCACCGCCGCCTCCTCGTAGCGTTGGCCACGGGCGAGCACGTCGATCCGGGCGAGCAGTGCGTCGACCACCACCTGCGGGTCGCTGGCGATCGCGGTGCGAAACGGCGCGACCGCGCGGGCGTCGTACTCCTCCGGGGTGATCCGGTGCTCGCAGGGCGCCGGGCAGCGCCCCAGCTCGGCCAGCGCGCAGGCCGGCGTGACCGTGCGCAGCGAGAGCCGGTGGGTGCACTGCCGCAGCGGTACGGCGTCGTGGAAACCCGCCGCGGCCAGCTCAGCGGACCGGCGGGAGGTGAACGGCCCCAGGTAGGCGCGGTCGTCGGGGGAGATCTCCCGGACCAGGGACAACCGCGGGTAGGGCCCGTCGGTCAGCTTCAGCCAGACCACCCGCTCCGGGAACTTCGACCGCCGGTTGTACGGCGGCGCGTGCGCGCCGATCAGCCGCAGCTCGCGGACCTCCGCCTCCAGCGAATGGGCGCACTCCACCGCCTCCACCCGCTCGGCCGCGGCGAGCATCTCGGAGATCCGGGCGCGCTTCTCCGCGGCGGTGAAGTAGCTGCGGACCCGGGTGGCGATGTCGACCGAGGTGCCGACGTAGAGCGGCCGGTCGTCGGCGGCCCGGAAGATGTAGACCCCGGGCGCCTTGGGCAGCCCGTCGGCCAGATGTCGCTTGCGCCGCTGGGTGGGGGTGACCGCCCGGGCGAACTCGATGGCGTCGCCGATCGTGTCGACCCGGTGCCCGCCGAGGCGGGCGATCAGCCCGTGCAGCACGTCGACGGTGGCCTTGGCGTCGTCGAGCGCGCGGTGGGTCGGCCGGGTGGCGGTGCGGAAGTGCGCCGCCAGGGTGCCGAGCTTGCGGTTGGGCACCTCGTCGCGGGTGAGCACCCGCCGGGCCAGCGCCGCGGTGTCGAGCACCCGGGGGCTGGGCCAGCGGTAGCCGTGTTTCGCGCAGGCGGCCTTGAGGAAGCCGACGTCGTACGGTGCGTTGTGGGCGACCAGCACGGCGTCGGCGAGGAACTCCAGGAAGCTCGGCAGCACCTGCTCGATCGGCGGGGCGGGCAGCAGCATCGCCTGGGTGATGCCGGTCAGCACGGTGATGAAGGGCGGGATCGGCTGGCCCGGGTTGACCAGGGTGGCCAGCACGCCCAGCTCCTCGCCGCCGCGCACCTTGACCGCGCCGATCTCGGTGATGCCGCCGCCGTCCGGCGCGCCGCCGGTGGTCTCCAGGTCGACCACCACGAACGTCGTCGCGTAGAGCGGAAGCGCCGGGTCGATCCCGCCCGCGACCGGGTCGAGGCCGGCCAGCGACTCCTGGACGTACTCCTGCTGTGCCATCGGCGGCACGCTAGCGGCCCGGTCCGACACTCCCGCCCCGGCAGCCCCACCCGTCACCACCGGGGTCTAGGATGAGAGATCGGCTCACTCACCGGGCGGTGGGCCCGGTCGCGGTGGGAGACTTGCCACATGCCCCTCACCGAGCCGTACGACGACAACCTCCCCCCGGAGGAGTCGGTCGTCGCCGCGCGCGAGGCCGGTGAGGGCGCCACCGACCGGCCGGGCACGCCCGCCGACGCCACCCCGGGCGGCGCGGGCGCCGACGCCACCCCGGACGGCGCGGGCGCCGACGCGCCGGGCGAGGGATCGACGCCAGAGCCGGAGCCCGTCCTGCCCGAGCCGGTCCGGCAGCGGATCGTGGCGCTGACCGCCGCGGTGCTGCCCGGCCTGCCCGCGGACGAAATCCCCGTGCCGCTGCGGCGGGTGGCCAAGTTCGCCCCCAACCGGCGGGCGCGCCTCGGCGCGCCGGCGATCGCCGCCCAGCTCACCGCCGACCCGCTGTTCCGGCAGCGGATCACCGCGCGGGTGCTCGCCGACGCGGGCGACCTCGGCGCCGCGGTGCTCGAGGGCACCGCGCCGGCCGCCGCCGACCCGGTCGAGGTTGCCGCGCTGGCCTACCTGGCCCGCCCGCGCGGGTGGCGGCAGTTGATCGAGGCCAGCGGCGCGGCGGTCCGCGCCGAGGCGGACAGCGCGGTCGTGGCCGAACTGGTCCGCGAGGCAGAGCAGCGGGCCACCCGCGCCGAACACGACCGGGCGGTGGCCCGGGTCGAGGCGGAGAAGCTCCGCGACGAACTGGCCCGGGTCCGCGAGGAGCTCGGCCAGCTGCGCGAGGAGACCCGGCAGCTGGCCCGGTCGCTGCGTGAGACGCAGGCCCGGGAGCGCAAGGCCACCGAGTTGCTGGCCACCGAGCGGGGCCGGGCCGCCCGGGCGGCGGCCGACGCCGACGCGGAGCTGCGCCGGGCCCGCGCCCGGCTGGCCGAGGCGGAGGCGGCGGCCGGGGTCGCGCGAGCCAGCGCCAAGGAGGCGCGTTCGGTCGACGACGCCCGGCTCTGGCTGCTGCTGGAGACCATCGGCCAGGCAGCCGTGGGGCTGCGCCGGGAGTTGGCGCTGGACCCGGTCGACAAGCTGCCCGCCGACTTCGTCGCCGACGCCTACGCCGACCAGTCCGCCACCACCTCGACCGGCACGGCGGCCCGGGCCCGGGACACCGACGACCCGGCCCGGCTGGACCAGCTGCTCGCCCTGCCCCGGGCGCACCTGGTCGTGGACGGGTACAACGTCACCAAGCGCGGCTTCGGCGAGATGTCCCTGGAGCAGCAGCGCAAGCGGCTGATCACCGGCCTGGGCGGGATCGCCGCGCAGACCGGCGACGAGGTCACCGTGGTCTTCGACGGCGCCGAGCGGATGCACGGGCTGCCGCCCAGCCCGCGCGGCGTACGGGTGCTCTTCTCCCGCAAGGGGGAGACCGCCGACGAGCTGATCCGGCGCCTGGTCCGCGCCGAACCGCCGGGCCGCCCGGTGGTGGTGGTCTCCTCCGACCGCGAGGTCGCCGACGGGGTACGTCGGCACGGCGCGTACCCGCTCGGCGCCGACTCCCTGCTTCGCCGCCTCTCCCGCTCCTGACCGCCTGGTGGGAAACGGCCCCTGGAGGGGCCACTTCATACCAAGATCTGGCGTCGAGCCGGAAGCGCGACCGGATGTCCGGTTTCTGTCACACCCCTCCCGTAGCGTCGACGTGACCGACAGTGGTCGGGTGGCGGCGACGGCGACCACCCGACGGCCGCAGCGCTTCAGGAGGCGAGATGCTCATCGACTGCGACGGGTGCGGGATCCGGGGCGGGGGCTGCGCCGGCTGCCTGGTGACCGCCCTGTTCGACGAGGCGTCCCCGGCAGCCGGGCTCGGCGGGGCCGAGGCCCGGGCGATCGAGGTGTTCGCCCGGGCCGGATTCGAGGTGGAGGTCCTGCCCGCGCCCCGGCGTCCGGCCGGGCGGTCGCGCGCCGCCCGCCGCCGGGTGGCGTAGCTGTCGGCAACTGGCGCGGCACGGGCAGGGCGCGGTGCGGGGGCGGGGGA
>NZ_POUB01000605.1 GCF_003236335.1 Micromonospora deserti | reverse complement strand
GGCGTTCGAGGGCGCCGGCCGCAGCCCGTTCGGCCAGGACATCTTCGGCTTCTCCGCCAGCGCCGAGATCGACCGGGAGGACTTCGGCCTCACCTGGAACGTCGCGCTGGAGACCGGCGGCGTGCTGGTCGGCAAGAAGATCAAGATCGAGATCGAGGGCGAGGCCGTCCGCCAGGCCTGATCCCCGGATCTCCCGCACGTCGGGCCCGCGCCGCACGCCGGCGCGGGCCCGGCGTGCTTCCGGGTGGGAATTGTCACGAGCTGGTGGCGGGCCGAAGCGATGCTCAGCGGAACCCGCTGGGTAGAGATGCCACCGGGACGCGTTCGGCGGCGGGCCGCGGTCGGCCCGGGCACGGG
>NZ_POUB01000604.1 GCF_003236335.1 Micromonospora deserti | reverse complement strand
CCTTTGATTACATCAGCTTTGTCTTCACCGTAAGCTTCGATCAAAATATTCTTACTCTTCATAATTGAAGCAAGTCCCATTGAAATAGCATAACGTGGAACGTCTTCTTCATGTTCGAAGAAACGAGCGTTAGCATCAATTGTTGATTGAGTTAGTGACACTTTGTGAGTTGTACTGTCTGTAGGTGTACCTGGTTCGTTAAAACCAATGTGACCATTACGTCCGATACCAAGGATTTGTAAATCAATTGGGTTATCTTCGATAATTTGGTCATAGTGCTTGGCTTCGGCTTCAAGATCTGCTGCACGACCATTTGGTAAGTATGAGTGCTTGAATGGTTTAGCATTGAAGAGGTTTTCGTGCATAAAGTAATCATAAC
>NZ_POUB01000603.1 GCF_003236335.1 Micromonospora deserti | reverse complement strand
CGAAGAAACCATGACTACATTGATTCGAGACGAAGTTAAATCATACAAGAAACTTCCACTTTCTTTATACCAAATTCAAATGAAATATCGCGATGAAGATCGTCCTCGTTATGGATTACTACGCGGCCGTGAATTTTTAATGAAAGATGCTTATTCTTTCCACGCTGATGAAGAAACGTTAGACCAAAGTTTCCGTGATTTCGAAAAAGCTTACCAAAACATTTTTAGACGTTGTGGTCTTAACTTCCGTGAAATCGTAGGTGATGCCGGAGCAATGGGTGGTCGAGATTCCAAAGAATTTTCAGCTATTGCTTCTATTGGTGAAGATACAATCGCTTACTCAGAAGAAAGCGATTATGCTGCTAACTTAGAAATGGCAAGTAG
>NZ_POUB01000602.1 GCF_003236335.1 Micromonospora deserti | reverse complement strand
GTGTTTTAGGTAAGCATGGTATTCCAAGTTTTGTTTTTGATAGTATGCGTCCCACTCCAGAATTATCATATACAGTACGTGAGTTAAACACTTATGCTGGAATCATGATTACTGCTAGTCATAATCCTAAACAATATAATGGATATAAGATTTATGGTCCTGATGGCGGACAAATGCCACCAATGGAATCTGATAAGATTACAGAATATATTCGCCAAGTAACTGACATCTTTGGTGTTGAAGATCTTACTCAAAGTGAATTAAGAGCTAAGGGCTTAATGACCATTATTGGTGAAGACATTGACCTCAAGTATCTTGAGGAAGTTAAGACGGTATCAATTAATCATGAACTAATCCAACGCTTTGGTGCAGACATGAAGTTGATCTAC
>NZ_POUB01000601.1 GCF_003236335.1 Micromonospora deserti | reverse complement strand
ATTCTACATCTTTAAATTTTTCCAAAAGAATATTTACAATTTTCCTTGAATTACAAGTCAAATTTCTGAGCAACTGAAAACATTGGGCTTGTACTGCCCAACATGGATCATTAATAAAATCCAAAATTAAATTCATCGGGATTTTGGCCAAAAGCTGAAACTTCTCTTCATTCTGGCAATTGTACATTAGATGCCTTAGTACCCATAGAGAGTTTGCCTTCACTTCATGCACAGGTATGCCTTGCAATGCAATCCTTCTTTCATCTTCATTATCGTCTTTTTTTGAGTTAAACAATGGATCTGTTAACATCTTTTCAATTATATCGATTATACCGTTTCTCAGCATAAATGACTGTAAATTAGAGAACTCCACCACGAAGTTACAAATAC
>NZ_POUB01000600.1 GCF_003236335.1 Micromonospora deserti | reverse complement strand
CAATGCATTCATATGATGATTTTGCGGTGCGTAATCTCACGACTGTATCGACAACGCGTAATGCAAAACTTGAACTAGACGACTATTTCGCAGGACATGGTGTTGTGATAACACCTGACTATACGTTGGCTGGTTGCTCTTATGCTAGATTTACGGACAGATTTTTCTCTGCCCTGTAAACTAATAGCAGAGGAGCATTTTTTATATGATTCGATATTCACCAGAATTTAAGCAATCTCTTATCGAGATGCACAACCAAGGGCGTTCTTACACTGAACTAGCCGCTGAATATGGGCCTTCGGCCGATTCAATCCGTAACTGGGTCAAATTGTACACAGTCCACGAAGTGGACGGCGAAAAATGGACGCAAGCTGATGTAAACGAATTACA
>NZ_POUB01000599.1 GCF_003236335.1 Micromonospora deserti | reverse complement strand
TCGTCACGGTCGAGGGGCGGACCGAGGGGAAGGGCCGGGTCCGGCTGACCGTCGACACCGGCTGCCGTCCGGTCGGCGCCGGCTACTCCGCCCCGGTGGCCGAAGATCCCGGCCCGGAGGCGGCCGTCCTGGCCGACGCCCTGCGCGCTCTCGGCCGGCCGGCCGGGACGGCGTCCGAGCCGGTCGTCGCGCCCTGCCCGGCCGGTGCCGGCACCGCGCGTACGCTCCGCTCCACGGAGGGCCCGACGCCGGAACCGGCCAACGCGCTCGCTTCCCTCGCCGCCGGCGCGCCGCTGCTCGACACTCCCGAGGTGTACGCCTACCGCCGGGACGGGGTCACCGTCGTCCTCGACCGCACCTCACCCACTGCCGTCCTCGCCGCCACCACCC
>NZ_POUB01000598.1 GCF_003236335.1 Micromonospora deserti | reverse complement strand
GTATAGTATTAATTATATTGAAAGTTAGTTGGAAGTTGATAGTAGGAGTGGGAGCATTGAAGCGATTTGTGGCGACGGTATTATTATTACTAGTCTTTATATCAGGATGTGGTAATGATAAATATGTGAAAGAAATAGATGAAGCAGTTAAAATTAAAAATCAAAAACAAGAACAACTTGCCAAAAAAGGCAACGGTGATCGTGTTGATCATTTTGAACGCAAAGATGCTAATATTTATGTCTATGATAAGGATAAAATTATCATTTTAGCTTATAAACCTTTGAGTAATGATGATGAAGTGCATTATTATGCATATGATTTTAGTGATAAACGTGTATCATATAAGCAAGATTTTGATTCGAGACGATATTATCAACAACATGATGCGGATT
>NZ_POUB01000597.1 GCF_003236335.1 Micromonospora deserti | reverse complement strand
GATTTAGTATTTGTGAATCGCAATCAAATTAAAGGCTGGTGGGAGCCAAAATCGCAAACACCGATTTGGTTATCTGATGGCACAATTACACCACATATAGTAATTAAGCAAGGTGAAGTGATGGCAAATGACGATAATTAACAAAGTGTTTGTAATTTAGGTGATTTTACCCTATAATTATAAACGTTGTTGTGGTTTAAAAAATGACAAGCCTTAATCATGGTAATATAGCCAAGTGGTAAGGCAACGGTCTGCAAAACCGTCATCGCCGGTTCGACTCCGGTTATTACCTTAAAAAGCGCTGCATTAGCAGCGCTTTTTTATTGTGTTAATTGTGCTAAAGTCGCTTTTGTGAAATAACCAGAAGCAAGTTGCTGTGCTAATGGTTGCATAT
>NZ_POUB01000005.1 GCF_003236335.1 Micromonospora deserti | reverse complement strand
GAAGCGGGGGCCGTGGCCGGGCCGGCGCGCGGGGCCACGAGACCGCACTACAGCGAGAAGCGACGGCTGCGCGCCCGGGCCACAGGAGCGTGCCCGCGACGGCCACGACGATCTGCACGGTGGTCACCAGCGACGCGTCGGCCGCGACGCTGGCGCAGTCCCGCAGGAGCTCCGGGACGGCCCCGAGCCGGACCGGTGCCCATGCCAGCAGGGAACGGCTGCCGCAGCGAGCGGGACGGGACGGGACGACACCCGCAGCGGGTCGTGGATGGCGGGACGCGCGCACACCGGCCAGAAGGGAAGACAGCGGTGAACGATGCCGAGTTTCGGGAAGCCGTGGCGCGGCGGGCAGGACTGCCGCCGACGGAGGCGGCAACGATCATCGGTGCCACCCTGACGACGTTGGCCGAACGGATCAGCGGAGGCCGGGCCCGCGACCTGGCCAAGCAGCTGCCGGATGAGGTGCGAGGGTACCTGCACAGGGAGGAGGAGTTCGCCGAACCGCTCGACCTGGTGGAGTTCCTGCACGAGGTACGGACGCGTGCGGGAGTGGGCGACGATCAGCAGAGTGCCATGTATGCCCGCGCGGTGTTGGCGACCGTGCGCGATGCGGTGAGCGCCGAGGAGTTCAAGAGCCTGGTGTCCGAGCTACCGGAGGACGTCCGGCAGCTGCTTCAGCCGGTGGGCCGACTCCGGGCGTGACGCGAGCCGGCCGTGCCGCGGTGACGACTGGCCGCGCCGCGGGGCCCGCCGCCGGGTACAGCAGGGCGGGGCCGTCCGGGAGGTGGTCGCCGACCTGGACGCCCGCCGGGTGGCGGTGCTGGCGGAACTGGAACGGACCGGGTTCCGGCAGTTGCGCTGCCGGGTCGTCTTCGAACCGGCGGCGGGTCCGCTGTCCGGCTCGGCGACCGCATCCGGCTCGGCGGTCGCGGCGGGTCCGTGACCGACCCGGCCGGCGAGGACTTGGTCAGGTAGGTGTGCCCCGGCCCTGCCAGGGCACACCGCTCGGCAGGTCCGGGAGCGACCGGATCGAGCCGGGCGCCGGCACGCGGTTGGATGGGGTTTCGGGTATCGACCAGGGCGCCGAGGGACTCACTGGAGGTGCCCCTTGCGGGCTTTGGCGAGGTTGTCGTCGAGCCGCTGCCTGAACGAGCGCGTGGCCAGGGCGGCGTGGATGTCCTGGACGACCTGGCTGAGCGCGTAGGGGATCTCTGCCTCCAACTCCCGCACCGTCGCCTCGGTCGCCCGCCACTCCGCCTCCAGCAGGGGCAGCACCTCCCGTCCCCGCTCACTCAGCTGGATTCGGCGGGTCCGGCCGTCGCTGCTCTCGGCACTGTCGGCAAACCCGGCGGCGCGCATCGCGGCGGCCGTCTGACTCATCGCCGAGTGGGTCACCTCAACGGTGGTCGCCAACTCCTGGATCGTCATCGAGCCGTGTCGGGCCAGCTGGATCAGGGGGCCCACGAAGCGGGTGCGCAAGCCGGCGATGCCCGCTTCCTCGTACAGCGAGGCGATGTCCTGATCCATCGCGTTCAGCATCTGCCACAGCGGACGCCAGTGGCTGCTGTCAAGCAGATCTTGACTGTCTGCTGGTTCCTGACGGTCGGTCACCCCAACATGCAACAGCGGTTATATAAGTGCTGTCAAGTTTGCCGCGACGCGGTTACGTCAGCGACCAGGTCCAGTTCACCGCGAGCCGGTGACATCCCGGTTGAGCAGGTCACCCTGGACGCCCCCGACGTCCGGGAGCGCTGCCTGGCGGTTCGTGACGAGGTGATACAACACGCCACCCGAGACGAGCGGTACGAGTTCAGCTACCTGCGCGCCTCCGTGGACGCCGACCGGTTGCGGGTCATGGCGATCGCGGTGCGTGCCGCGGAGGCGATGGCGCCCACCCGACCGCATCCCGGCGCCGAGTCCGCCACCGCCGACCTGCTCCTCGGTCCGCCGCTGGCGATCTACGACCGGGTCCGCGACAAGATGACAAGCCACGGCGTGAAACGCGGAGCTTCCTGATCGGCAGGCGCGGGCCACCACCGACCTGGTGGCCCGTGCCCCACCCGTCCCGTGTGTCTCGTCCTCAAGCCGGCGGATCAGCAACGCCGCCCGTCAACGTCGCCAGATGCTCGGCGATCTCGTACCCCGCGGACTCCTTCAGTTCCTCGTGGATGCGACTGGCCCACGACTGGCCGGGCCGAATGTTGATCACGTGCAGTGCCGCATAACTCGCGTCCGCGGTGAACGAGCACAACAGGATCAGCTGCTGCAGGTCGACGAGGAAGCCGTCCAGGACGACCCCGCCGATGAACCCCGTCTCGTCCCTGCCCGGTGGGGTGTACTTGACCACCCGAAGCACCACCAGATACCTGGTGGTGAGCCCGTAATCCAGTCGGGCCCGCAGCTGGCGGTCATTGCTCTCCTCGTAGTTCCCGGGCGGCGGGCCGGCCTCGAAGTGGTTGTCCCCGAGCGGTCCGCGCGGCCCGGTCCAACGCAACGACTGCAGCAGCTCCGTTCCCCCGTACGCGAAGTCGCGGGCCGCGTCCGGATCGGTCAGCGCCCCCGCCATCATTATCTCGGCGTTGTTCTCGGTGCGGTTGGTCGCATAGTCGAAGTTGGTCCGATAGCTGAACGTCGGCGTCAGCGGAGCCTTGACGCGGCAGGAGGCTCCCTTCGCCTTCTCGGCCGGCAGCAGCGACGTGACCTGGACCAGCTTGCGCCGCATGTCCTCGAAGCGAGGCTGGTAGGCGCGCAACGTGTCCGCCTGGGTGGGCGCGGGCTGCCGGTCGCATCCGCCCACGATCGCGAAGGAGATCAGCAGCGGCACCGTCATGAGCCCGGCCCAGTTCGGAACGCGCATCCAACCAGGATACCGGTCATGAGCAGGCCGTCCTCGCGCCGATTTCTGCCCGTGCGGCACCAGCGAGGGTGGCACCGGGCGGCTGGACTGGACCAGTGCCCACTCGCCATCCAGGCATTCGCGTTCCAGCACGGCCGCCCACCGCGATTGCCGGCTGGTGGCACCTCGACGCCGGCCTCACCTGGCTGCCCGCGGGCTTCGTCAGCCCCGGACGGAGCCGCCGACGTTCGCGGTACCGGTCCCGCTGCTGCTGCCGCTGCCGCGGGCCACCACCCGGTCGTTGAAGATCGCAACGAGGTCCACGTCGCCCTTGCGGTACGTGACGGTCAGGCTCCACTCGTGGGGTTTGCCGTCGGCCGGAACGTCCACCGATCGCCGCCAGGGCAGCCGCACCGACCGCCCGTCGGTGGCCTGCCCGTCCAGCACGAAGCTGAGCGTGTCGACCCTGGCGGTACCCGTCGCGGTCAACACCAACCTGTGCGGCTGGCGCGCCGGCGCCGTCGACGCCGCCTCCGACGCGGCGCTGGACGAGGTGGACGTGGCAACGGAGGCCGGGGCGTCTTCCTCCGACACGTCGGGCGGGTCGCCGCAGCCGGCAAGCAGCGCGGCCAGCACGATCATGCCCGCCGTCAGCGGACGTGCGGCGGGCAGCATCGCTCCACTGTAGCCGATGATGCCGGGGCGGAATGCCTAGGCGAGGCGAGGGTCCACCACGGGGTGGTCCCACCTTGCCGCTAAGGACTGAATGGTGGTTCAATTCTTGCGTGGCCTACCGGAGCACCGAGCGTGTGAAAGCGCGGCTGAGCGCCTCCCGCGAGCGGATCATTGCCGCCGCACTGGAGATCATGGCCGGGCACGGCTACGCCGGCTGCTCGGTCGCCGCCGTCGCCGAGCGGGCCGGCGTGGCGACCGGCAGCGTCTATCGCCACTTCCCCACCAAGGCCGACCTGTTCGCCGAGGTGTTCCGCACGGCCTCGCAGCGCGAGGTGGACGCGGTCGCACGCGCCGCGGCGCTGGAGACCACCGTCGCCGAGCGGGTGTCGGCCATCATCGAGACGTTCTCCGGTCGCGCACTGCAGTCCCCGCGGTTGGCGTACGCCCTGCTCGCCGAGCCGGTCGACCCGGCGGTCGACGCCGAGCGCCTCGTCTTCCGCCGTGCGTACGCCGAACTGATCGCCGGCTACGTCGCGTCGGGTGTGGCGAGCGGTGAACTACCCCCGCAAGACCCGGAGCTGACCGCAACCGCCGTGGTCGGCGCCCTGGCCGAGGCCATGGTCGGTCCGCTGGCCGCCGGGGTCGCCGGCGGGAGCACCATCCCCAGCCTGACCACGTTCATCCATCGCGCGCTTGGAGTATCGCCGTGACGACCCACGAGGTTCTCAACCAGGTTCCCCCGCTGGTCGGCTACGACGCGGCGGACGACCCGGCACTGCTGGACGGGCTCGCGCGGGAGGGCGCCGGCTGGGCCGCCGTCGAGCTGCACGAGCTCGGCCGGATCGGCGGTACCGAGCAGGCGATCGAGCACGGGCGGCTGGCGAACGAACACCCGCCGGTCCTGCGCACCCATGACCGCTACGGCCACCGGATCGACGAGGTGGAGTTCCATCCTTCCTGGCACGAGCTGATGCGCACCGCGGTCACGCACGGTCTGCACGCCGCGCCGTGGGCGGACGACCGGCCGGGCGCGCATGTGGCCCGAGCGGCCAAGTTCTACACATGGCGCCCCGACGCCGGCCACGGCTGCCCGATCTCGATGACCTACGCCGCGGTGCCGGCGCTGCGGCACAACGCGGAGCTGGCCGCGCAGTACGAGCCGCTGCTCACCGCCGCGGCGTACGACTTCGGGCTGCGTCCGCCGCTTGCTAAGCAGGGGCTGCTGGCCGGCATGTCGATGACGGAGAAGCAGGGCGGCTCGGACGTACGCGCCAACACCACCACCGCCCGCCCCGAGCCGGACGGCACCTACCGACTCGTCGGGCACAAGTGGTTCACGTCGGCGCCGATGTGCGACATCTTCCTGACCCTCGCCCAGGCACCGGGGGGACTCACCTGCTTCCTCGTCCCCCGCGTCCTTCCCGACGGTACGCGCAACCCGATGCGGCTGATGCGGCTGAAGGACAAGCTCGGCAACCGGTCCAACGCCTCGGCGGAGGTCGAGTACGAACACGCGGTCGCCTGGCGCGTCGGAGACGAGGGCCGCGGGGTGCGCACCATCATCGACATGGTCAACCTGACCCGCCTCGACTGCGTCATCGGCGCGGCGGCCGGAATGCGCCAGGGCTTGATCACCGCCGCCCACCACGCCACCCACCGGCGGGCCTTCGGCCGGTACCTCGTCGACCAGCCGCTGATGCGCAACGTGCTCGCCGACCTCGCGGTCGAGTCCGAGGCCGCCACCGTCCTCACGATGCGGCTCGCCGGAGCGACCGACCGATCCGCGCGCGGCGACGCCAGCGAGACCGCGTTCAAACGGCTCGCCCTCGCCGTTGGCAAGTACTGGGTCTGCAAGCGCGGGCCGGGACACGCCGCCGAAGCCCTCGAATGCCTGGGCGGCAACGGCTATGTCGAGGAGTCAGGCATGCCGCGGCTGTTCCGCGAATCCCCACTCAACTCGATCTGGGAGGGCTCCGGCAACGTCGCCGCACTGGACGTCCTGCGCGCTCTCGCCAAGGACCCCCAGGTCGTGGAGGCGTTCCGGGCGGAGGTGACCGCCGCCGCCGGCGCCGACGCGCGGCTCGACGCCGCAGTACGCCAACTGCAGGCCGACCTGTCCGACCACGGCGAGCTCGAACTGCGGGCCCGCCGCGTCGTCGAACGGCTCGCCCTGGTCCTGCAGGGCTCGCTGTTGGTGCGGCACGGCCACCCCGCCGTCGCCGACGCCTTCTGCGCCTCCCGGCTCGGCGGCGACCACGGCCAGGCATTCGGCACACTGCCGAGCGGTGTCGACTTCGCCGCGATCATCTCCCGCGCCGTACCCAAGGTGAGCTGACGATGCCCGACGACCACGACGAACTGGTGCTCGGCGCGCTGGAGTGTTACCAGCGCGCGGTACGGCGGGTGGCGCGAGACTTCGCCCGGCGCGGCGCCGTCGTGCGGCCGCTGGACGTGGACCTGGACGCCCTCGACGCCCTACACGTGCGCTTCGTCAGGCGGGGACAGGCGCGGGAGGGCAGTGCCCGCGCAGCCACACCACCCTCTTCCCGATCGCATAGCCATCAGGCAATCGCCGATGCGGCGGCGGTGGCCGGCGCCGTCGGACTCTGTGCGGGGCTCCGCTGGCGCACGCGGCGGCCGGTCAGCGCGTGCGGGGTACGGGCTGGCCCAGAGCCCGGAGTTCCATCCGCAGTTCCTCTCGGCGAGGGTCCGCAGGGTGCCTCGGTCGCGGTGCTCCGCAGCGCGGATGGTCGCCCGGCGCCGGTCATCCCGGACGGAATGCCCGGCGGCAGTCGCGGGGCTGCCCGATCTGCGACCAGGCCATCGCGATCTCGCGATCTGGTGCCTCGCGCGTGGGCCGTCGTGACCGGCGTGGCGCACCTGGATCTGCCGACAGCGGTCGAGCAGATAGCGGGGAACCCTGATCGAGTCGGGCAGGTTCGTGTCAGGCGACGTCCCTGCGGGTCGCCAGGTACGTTCCGGCGGCGGCGATGGTCAGGCCGTACGCGGCGAGGACGAGGCCGCCTTGCCAGGGTTGGAGGGACTCCTGGTTGGTGAGGGTGATGCCGGTCAGCGCGTTGTCGGCCGGTCCGGGGAGGTAGCGGGACCAGGTGTCGAGGGCGGGAATGCTGGTGAGGATGGGTTCGAGGACGAACAGGTAGATGAGGAGTCCGACAACGGTGGCTACCTGTTCGCGGAGCAGTGCGCCGAGGCCGACGCCGATGACGGCGTAGAACGCGATGGCGATGATGCCTCCGGCGGTGGTGGCGGGTAGCCCGTTGCCGGTCAGGGACAGCTCGATGCCCCGCGCGGAGAGCCAGGGCACGGCGATCGCGGTGACCACGGCGGTGCAGGCGAGGGCGTAACCGATGCCGACGAGGCCGTAGGTGACGAGTTTGGCGGCGATGACTCGGCCGCGGCGTGGGGTGGACAGGAATGTGGTGGTGGCGGTGCGATGCCGGTATTCGCCGGTGATGCCGATGGCGGCGAGTACCGCGACGAGTGGGCTGGCGGCGCTGGCCGCCGCAGCGAACAGGGTCTGCTGGCCGTCTGGTGTGGTCAGGGGTGGGGTCCAGGTGTCGGGGTCGTCGGAGAAGGCGATCTGCAGGCTGGCGTAGAGGGCGGTGATCGCCATGGCGGCGAGCAGCAGCCACAGCCACAGCCGGGTGGCGAGGAGCTTGTGGATTTCGCCGGCGATGAGGCGTCGCATGTCATGCTCCCGTACGTGCGGCCGGTGCGGCTTCGTGGCTGTTGCCGGTGAGGGTAAAGAACACGTGTTCCAGGTCGGTGTGCTCGGCCGCCAGCCAGAGCAGCGGGATCCGTTCGGCATGGGCAAGTTGGCCCACGTCGTCGGTGTGGACGCCGGTGACGCGGAGCCGGTCGGGGCCGCTGCGGGTGATCCGGCTGTCGTCGACGCCGGTACGGGTCAGCGCGGCGTGCAGCCGGTCCGGTTGTGGGGTGCGTACGGACACGACAGGCCCGTGCAGGGCGGCGAGTGCGGTGAGCGGTCCCTGCCGTACGCACCGCCCGCGGTTGATGATCACGACGTGGTCGACCAGCTGCTGCACCTCGGACAGCACGTGGCTGGAGACCAGCACGGTGCGGCCTTCGGCCGCGAGGTCGCGGAGCAGGCGGCGCAGCCAGGCGATGCCTTCGGGGTCGAGGCCGTTGGCGGGCTCGTCGAGCACCAGCACCCTCGGGTCACCGAGCAGCGCGGTCGCGAGGGCGAGGCGTTGCCGCATGCCGAGGGAGTAGCCCCGCACCGGCCGCCGGGCTGCGGCGGCCAGCCCGACCAGGTCGAGGACCTCGTCGGCCCGCGAGTGCGGGTAGCCGTTGACGGTGCAGTAGATGCGCAGGTGCGCGCGACCGGTGCGGGCCGGGTGAAAGGCGCCGGTCTCCAGCACGGCACCGACCACGTTGCCCGGCGCGGGCAGGTCGAGGTAGCGGCGGCCGGCGATCGTGGCGACGCCGGCGTCCGGGCGGACCAGGCCGAGCAACATCCGCAGGGTGGTGGTCTTCCCGGCGCCGTTCGGGCCGAGAAACCCGGTGATCGACCCGGGTTCGACCGTGAAGGTCAGGTCCGCGACCGCCGCAGCAGGTCCGAACGTCTTGCTCAGGCCGGTCACCACGATCCGGCCGTCGTCGTCAGTCACCTCTGCCTCTCCTCCAGCTTGTATATCCAGGGGTTAACATAGGCTGTAGTACACTCCGGAGTCAACAACGGTGGGGGGCGGCAATGGCGACCGGGACCGGGTCGGCGGCACGGCTGCCGCGGGCGCAGCGGCGGGAGCAGATTCTGGCGGCGGCGACGCGGGCGTTCGCCCGGGCTGGGTTCGCCGCCACGAGCCTGGACGACATCGCTGGCGAGGCGGGCGTCACGCGGGTGATCCTGTATCGGCACTTCGAGTCGAAGACCGACCTGTACCGGGCGGTGCTCGACCGGGTGTGCGGCCTGCTGGCCGCCCACGTCGGGGAGCAGGTGGGTGGCTTCACGGGTGCGAGCGTCGATGGGTTGCTGGCCGCTGCCGCCGCCGAACCGGCGGGGTTCCGGCTACTGTTCGAGCATGCCGCCCGGGAGCCGGAGTTCAAGGCATGGGCTGACCGGTTCCGCGCCGAGATGACCGACATCGCGCACGTACAGATCAAGGCGGTGGTGTCGGACGGGGCGTGGGCACGGTGGGCGTCCCGGCTGGCTCCGGCCGTCGCGGTCGAGGCGGTCATCGCGTGGCTGGATGCCGGGCAACCGGACCGCGCGACGGCGGCCGGCCGGATCCGTTCCGCGATCGGTGGCGTCATCGGCGCCGCCACCGGATCCCCGCCGGGACCATCCCATCCTCGTGCCTGACCAATCGCCCCGGGAGGTCTCCATGGCAACCAGCGACGAGTCGACCGCCAAGGCGCGGCGGGTGTGGGAGAAGATGGCTCCCCACTACGACCGCGACATCCGGTTCTGGGAGAAGGTCCAGTTCCCCGGCGGCCGGGAGTGGGTGTGCTCCCGCGCCACCGGCCGGGTACTCGAGGTCGCGGTCGGGACCGGCCGCAACTTCCCGTTCTACCCGCCCGGGGTGAGCCTCACCGGGATCGAGCTGAGCCCGCAGATGCTGGACATCGCCCGCCAACGCGCCACAGACCTTGGTCTGGACGTGGAACTGCGGGTGGCGGACGCCCAGGAGTTGCCGTTCGACGACGCCAGCTTCGACACGGTGGTGTGCACCCTGTCGCTGTGCGCGATCCCGGACCACGGCCGGGCGATCGCGGAGATGGCCCGGGTGCTACGTCCCGGCGGCCGGCTGCTCCTGCTCGATCACATTGCCAGTCGCTGGTGGCCGGTCTGGGCGGTGCAGCGCCTCACCGAGCTGGTCACGATCCGCGCGGCTGGGGAGCACATGACCCGCCGCCCCAAGGTGATGCTGGCCGCCGCCGGCCTTGCGGTCGCCGAGTCCGAGCGGCTCAGGCTCGGCACGGTGGAGCGCGTGCATGCCGGCAAGCCGGTCAACGGCGGATGAGCCACGGCCGCCGCGGGTCGACCAGCTGCGGCGGGAGAACGGAACTCCGGCTGTACGTCGCTCTGACGAGGAACACATCCGACAGCTGACCGGCGGGCCGGCCCGGGCGCCGAGGGTGGCTGGGCCGACCCGCCGTGGTGCCTGCTGGAGCAGCCGTCACACCGTGACGATGTCGCCGACGACGCAGGCGATGTTGTCCGGTGCGCCCGCGGCGTAGGCGAGCTCGATCAGGTGCCGCACGGTCTGCTCGGGGTCGACCGCCCCGCCGAGGGCGGTGTACAGCGCCGCGCGGTCGACGACGGCGGACAACCCGTCGGAGCACAGCAGGTAGCGGTCACCGGGCAGAGCGGTGCGCAGCGCCAGGTCGGCTTCGACCTGGGTGCCGCCGGCGCCGAGGGCCCGCACCAGCAGGGCTCGGTCGGGATGGGCGGCGGCTTCGTCACGGTTGAGCTTGCCCTGGTCGACCTGGGACTGCACCCAGGTGTGGTCGGCGGTGAGCTGGCTCAGCTCGCCGCCGCGCAGCAGGTACGCCCGGGTGTCGCCGATGTGCACCAGAGCCAGCTGGGAACCCGAGCGCAGCAGCGCGGTCAGGGTGGTGATCGGTCGGTGGTCGTCGGTGGCCGCCGCGCGCACGGTGCGGTCGGCCTCGGCGACCGCACGGGCCAGCGTGGTGAGCAGGTCGGCGGCGGGCGCCTCGGTCAACTCCAACGGCTTGAGGGCGTCGATCGCGGCCGTGCTGGCGGCGGCACCGCCGGGCCCGCGCATGCCGTCGGCGACAGCCAGCAGCCGGTCGCCGGCGTGTGCGGCGTCCTCGTTGCTGTCACGTACGGCTCCGATGTCGCATCCGGTCGCGTAGCGGATGCCGAGGGTGGGGTGGGTGTCGGACATGATGCCCCTTCCGGACAGGTGCTCGACGAGGAGGGCGGCCCGGCGTGCTCGGGCCGCGGTGTCGGCGGCGACCCGCTGCCAGTAGGCGGTGACCGCATCGGCCGCCGCGTCAGGTTCCAGGGCGCACACGGTGCGGATCTCGGCCAGCGGCATGCCGATACGGCGCAGCTCGGCGATCAGCCGGGCCTGCTCCAGTTGCTCCGGGTCGTAAAACCGGTACCCGGACTCCGAATCGACCGCGGCCGGCGGCAACAGACCCAGCTCGTCGTACAGGCGCAGCGCCTTTGGCGTCAGCCGCGCCGCTCGGGCGAACGCCCCGATGGTCAGCAGCCGCACGTCGCCATCCTCCTCACGACCGGTCACGGTGACCGGCACCACCAGGCTGGGGCTTGCCCGAAGGTCAAGGTCAAGGGCCCATCAGGAGTGAGTGGTTGGCCTGACCGCCCGTCTCCACGCGCGCCGCGGAGCCGGTGCGCCACTCCCTCGCCAGAGGATCTTGCCCGATGTCGGTCACCGCTGCCCTGACCGGCACGGGGGGCGAACCGGACGGCCACAGTCGGCGCTCCGCTACGACTGGGCCTGCCGCAGGCCCGAGCACGGATTCGACAGGGCGGGACACCGCCTTGGGTGGTACGGGCAAGAATGTCCTGGAGTTCGACCAGGGACGGCCGCCGGAGGGAGCGGACATGCCGCGTACCGTCGAGATGATCCTGCCCCCGGACCGGACGCCGGAGGTCGTCGCCGCGTTGCGGTCGCTGGATCCGCTGTCGCTGCGCGTGCAGGCGGGAACTGCCGTGCATCCACCTGGTGACGTTCACCGTTGAGGTCACCGACCGCAGCCTGGGACAGGTGATGCGGATCGCCGACGCCTGCGGCGCCGGCACGGACCAGGCGATGTCGTTGTCCACCAGCCGCCCGGCCAGCCTGGTCACCGCGGGTCGGGCCGACGACGTCGTGCAGGACAGCGACACCGCGACCGCCGAGGAGATCGAGCTGGCCATCGGCTAGGAGAGCACCATGACCGCCGGCAAGGTCTCGGCCATGTTCGTCGCCGGATCCTTCGCCGCTCTGGGACTCGCCTCCGGCACGTTGCATCTGCTGATCGGGGCGATGATCATCGCCCCTGGCTTCGAACCGTTCAGCCGGGTCGCACTCGGCCTGGCCCACGGCAGCCGCGCCCGCCGGCGCGGCCTCATCGACATCGTCAAGGGCTATGGGGCGCTGACGGCCGGCGGTGCTGGTGGCGCGGTGCTGTGCGCGATCTTCGGCGACGGGTGGATCGACGCCGGCGTGGGCAGCTACCTACCCGCCGAGGCTTTACAGCGCTACTTCTCGACCACCACGTGGAGCAGCGGCATCGTGGCCGTGCTCGGCGGTGCCGCCGGCGCGCTGCTGCTCGTGGTCAACCGGCGGGTACTGACCGCAGGAGTGATGGTCGCGCTGGCGCTCATTCCCGCGTTCGCCCTCACCGGCATGGCGGTGGTTGGGGGCGAATGGGGCCTCGCCGGCCGCGCACTGGGGCGCGGGGCACTCGACGCGGCGGTGGTCACCGTCATGTCCACCATCGTGTTCTGGTGGCATCGACGAACGGCCCACCGCCGTACCCGGGTCTGACCACGCTCCCGCCGTCGGCGTTCGCGTCCCGTGGAGGACGCCGCGACGTTGTTCGCGTCGCGATCATCGCTCGTGCAGGACGCCCCCGGCGCGGCGGACCTCCCGGTCGGCCTCCTCGTGGCTCAGGCCGGTCGTGCCGAGCAGGTCCGTGGCGATCGCCCGAATCTGGGCCACCACGACGCTGCCGGAGAATCGCAGGCCCTGCCGGTAGGCGACGGTCGCCTCGCGGACCGCCCGGCGCAGCAGGTCCGCCGCCTCCTCCGGCACCCTACCCCGGCCCAGATCACGACGGATGACGCTGGCGGCCTCAGCCAACGCCGCGACCGACTCACCCAGCTCCGGCGGCGCGGGCTCGCCGTCGCGCAGCAGGGTGACCGCGCGGCGGGCCAGCACCCGGGCGTTGCGGATCGAGCGTTCGATGTATTCCGCGGAGTCGACGTACTGCCGCAGGGCGTTGCGGGCGTGCCAGCGCAGCGGCGCCATGGTGGCGGCCTCCTGCCCCTCGGGGAGGACCTCGTGGAACTCGTCGAGCTTGTCCTCGCCCTCGCTGAGCAGTAACAGAGCGTCGTGGGCGGGGCCGACATCCTGCTCGCGCAGGCCACGCGAGGCGGCCGACAGGCCGTCGATGAGCACCCCCAGCGCGGGCCTGGCCACCCTCGACACCACGGTGAGCGGGTTGACCGGCAGCAGCACCGCCATGACCACCAGCGCCACCCCGCCGCCGATCAGGGCGTCGACGACCCGGGAGAAGTAGATTCCCTCGGTCGGCGGGGTCAGGGTGGAGATCAGCACCGCCGAGGCCGCCGCCTGGCCGACCACGGCCGCGGTGCCACCCGCGACGACCGCCGCCGCCATCGCCAGCGCAACCGCCACACCGATCTGCCAGCCGCCAGTGCCGATGAAGTAGATCAGCACGTCCCCGACGGCGACGCCGAGCGCCACTCCGAGCACCAGCTCGACGGCGCGCCGGAACCGCTGCCCGGTGGAGACCCCCAGGGTGATTACCGCGGCGATCGGGGCGAACACCGGCTCGGAGTTTCCCACCGCCCGGCTGGCCACCACCCATGACACCGCCGCCGCCACCGAGGTCTGCAGCAGCACGACCGACAGGGCCTGCAGCCGCCGCCACCGCTCCCGTGCCGCCTGGCGGGCGCGTTCGGCGAGGCCGGCGGTGCCGCCGCTCATCCGGACACCGCCGGGGTCGACCACGCCGTCACAGTCACGGCTCACACGCTAGGCACACTCCGTGGCCGATGGTGGCCATTCACGCGCATCGCCACCGCCCCGCCGGGGCGTACGCCGGGACGGCCGAACTCCCCTGCCCTGGTACGAACCACAACAGGGCGATCAGCGGCGCCGCACCGCATTCCCGGCAGGCACCCCGGTGATGATCATCACGGGCCGTGAACTCTACCCTCACCGGACGGTAGGGTCGGTGCAGGTCGTCGAGGCGCGCTGTCGGCCCCTCGCGGTCTTCTCCTGGGCGATGGTGCCCGGAAACGGTCCGGAAACGTCCGACCGGTACTGATATGTGCACGTCACCTCGTGTCCGCCAGTGGGCACGGGATCGCGTGTGCGCCCGGTGCGCACACCCCGAGCGGAAACGGCTGTATGTCTTCTGTGCTGTCCGCGGTCACCCGGCCGCGCCTGTCCCGCCCGTCCTGGCTGTCGCCGAAGGTGTTCCGCACCGAGGTGCTCGCCGGCCTGGTCGTCGCCCTGGCGTTGATTCCGGAGGCGATCAGCTTCTCGATCCTGGCCGGGGTGGATCCCCGCGTCGGGCTGTTCGCCTCGTTCACCATGGCCGTGGTCATCGCGATCTGCGGTGGCCGGCCGGCGATGATCTCCGCGGCGACCGGTGCGATCGCGCTGATCGTCGCACCGCTGGCGAAGGAGCACGGGCTGGACTACCTGATCGCGGCGGTGATCCTCGGCGGGGCGATCCAGGTGCTGCTCGCGGTGCTCGGGGTGGCGAAGCTGATGCGGTTCGTTCCGCGCAGCGTCATGGTCGGCTTCGTCAACGCCCTGGCCATCCTGATCTTCGCCGCCCAGGTCCCGCACCTGCTCGGCGTGCCGTGGCTGGTCTACCCACTCGTCGCCCTGGCTCTCGCGATCATGGTCGGGCTGCCCCGGCTCACCAAGGCCGTCCCGGCTCCGCTGGTGGCGATCATTCTGCTGACCGTCATCACCGTCGGCGCCAGCATGACCGTGCCGACCGTCGGCGACCAGGGTGAGCTGCCCGACAGCCTGCCGACCCTCGGCCTGCCGCAGATCCCGTGGACCATGGACACCCTCGCCCTGATCGCCCCGTTCGCCCTCGGCGTGGCGCTGGTCGGGCTGATGGAGTCGCTGATGACCGCGAAGCTGGTCGACGACATCACGGACACCCACTCGAACAAGACCCGCGAGTCGTGGGGCCAGGGCGTGGCCAACATCGTCACCGGCTTCTTCGGCGGCATGGGCGGCTGCGCCATGATCGGCCAAACCATGATCAATGTGAAGGCGTCCGGTGCCCGGACCCGCCTGTCCACGTTCCTGTCCGGCGTGTTCCTGCTGATCCTGGTGGTCAGCCTCGGTGACGTGGTCGCCACCATCCCGATGGCCGCCCTCGTCGCCGTGATGGTCATCGTCGCGGTGTCGACCTTCGACTGGCACTCCGTCGCTCCGGCCACGCTCAAGCGGATGCCGCTGGGCGAAACCCTGGTCATGATCACCACCGTCGGCGCGGTCCTCGCCACCCACAACCTGGCCATCGGCGTGATCGTCGGTGTGCTCGCCGCCATGGTCATCTTCGCCCGCCGGGTCGCGCGCCTCGTCGAGGTCACCAGCGTCCTGGACCCCGATGGCGGCACCCGCATCTACTCAGTGCACGGCGAGCTGTTCTTCGCTTCCAGCAACGACCTGGTCTACCAATTCGACTACGCGGGCGACCCGCAGAACGTGATCATCGACATGACCCACGCCCACGTCTGGGACGCCTCGTCGGTCGCGGCCCTGGACGCCATCACCACCAAGTACGCCGCCCGCGGCAAGACCGTCGAGATCGTCGAGCTGAACAAGCCCAGCGCCGCCATCCACGGCACCCTCGCCGGCACCATGAGCGGAGGCCACTGATGCCGGGCACCCTCCGTGGCGCCGGGCCGGAGCACACGTTTGGCCCGGCCGCCGGGCGGCTCATGCAGATCGGCGAGGCCGCCGACCGCGTCGGCCTGAGCATCCGCACGATCCGCCACTACGAGGACGCCGGGCTGGTCGTCCCGTCGGCCCGCAGCGAGGGCGGGTTCCGCCTCTACACCGACCTCGACCTCGACCGGCTCGCCGTGGTCAAACGGATGAAGCCCCTCGGGTTCACCCTCGACGAGATGCGCGACCTGCTCGGCGTTCTCGACGCCCTGCCCACCGCCAGCGACGACGAGCGGCCCGCCCTGCTCGACCGGCTCGCCATGTTCCACGCCGTCGCCGCCGCCCGGGTGGCCGCGCTACGCGAGCAGCTCACCACCGCCGAGGGCTTCGCCGACACCCTGCGCCACCAGCTCGATCAGCACACCGGTGATTCCCACTGACGGCGGGCAGGACCCTCGGCCCCGGCGGTGGCGTGCCGGCCAGCGTTGACCACCGTATGTTGTGCCGCGAACTGGGCGATGCCGCCGGACCATCCATCCCCGACGTTCGTCGCTCGCCTGATCGGTCTGCGTCGGGGACCGACGTCGCAGTGCCCGGTCCGCGGGCGGGCGACGTGATCGTCGCGCGCCCGCGGACCGGGCGGCCCCACTCGCCGATGTCGGACCGCACGGAGCCGGTCAGCTGCGTACGGACGAAGGCGTTGCGGTGCGATGAGGCGGATCAGGCGCCGAGTCGTTCGCGCCGTTGGAGTTCGCGTTCGCTGGGCGTTTCGAGCGCGAAGGACCCGGTGTCGACGCCGCCGGCGGCACGCTCGTAGGTCACCATGATCACACCGTTCGGGGAGGTGCTGGATTCACGGACCGCGAAGGTGGTGGGTACGGTGCCCGCATCGAACAGGCGTTTTCCCTTGCCGACAACAATCGGGAAGATCCACAGCCGGAACTCGTCAACGAGTTCGTGGCGCAGCAGCGTCTGGATCAGGTCTCCGCTGCCGTGCACCTGGATCTCCGGGCCGTCCTGCTCCTTCAACGCCCTGACCTGCGCCACGGCGTCCTGGTTCAGGACGGTCGTGTTGTCCCACTCGGCCTGCTCGAGGGTCGTGGTGACCACGTACTTGCGGGCCTGGTTCAACACCTCGGCGCCGGGGTCGTCAGTGGCGAAGGGCCAGTGCGCCGCGAAGATCTCGTAGGTCTTGCGACCCAACAGCAGCTCGAACGGCCGGCCCGTCGACTTCGCCATGCTCTCGCCCACGGCGTCGTCCCAGTGGTTCACCAACCACCCGCCGAGGGTGAAGCCACCGCTCGGATCCTCTTCCGGAGTTCCCGGCGCCTGCATCACCCCGTCGAGGGTGAGGGAGGTGCTCACAACGAGATTGCGCATCGCGTCATCCTGTCTGTAGGTGTGCTCTGCCGGACGCTGAGGCGATGTACGGCCTGGACGCTAGCTCGAATTCTGCGTCGGCGCGGGCGCGGGGCGCATCACGTGAACAGGTTCGGGGCGTACGAGCACAGGCCCCGCGAGTCGCAAAAACCGGTGGACATCGTGTGCGCCCGTGGCGACCGTTGCCGCTATGCAGCAGGAGAAGCTCTGGGACGCCGCTGCCGCCGGGCGTTACGACACCCCGGGTACCGGCATGTTCGCGCCCGAGGTCCTGGGACCGACCGTGGACCGCCTCGCCGAACTCGCAGGCGGCGGACGGGCACTCGAGTTCGCCGTCGGAACCGGCCGCGTGGCCGTCCCGCTCGCCGAGCGCGGGGTACCCGTCACCGGCATCGAGCTGTCCCGCCCGATGATCGACCAGCTGCGCACGAAGGCCGACGAATCGACGATCCCGGTGATCGTCGGCGACATGGCGACCGCCACCGCCCCCGGGACGTACTCGCTCGTCTACCTCGTCTACAACACGATCTCCAACCTGCTCACCCAAGCCGAACAGGTGGCGTGCTTCCGCAACGCCGCCCGTCACCTCGCACCCGGCGGCCGGTTCGTCATCGAGCTCTGGGTACCCGAGCTGCGTAAGCTCCCACCGGGCCAGCAGGCCACGGTCTGGCGTACCGAGCCCGGCCACATCGGCCTGGACACGTACGACGTCCTGCGTCAGCACGTCGTGTCGCACCACTTCACCTTCGATAAGGGCGGACAGGCCCGGCTGTTCCGCAGTCCGCACCGCTACATCTGGCCCGCCGAGCTCGACCTCATGGCACTCGTGGCCGGGTTCGAGTTGGAGACCAGGCACGAGGACTGGGCCGGAGCTGACTTCACCGCCGAGTCGCGCTCCCACGTGTCCGTCTACCGCATCCCACCGACCGCTCGGTGATGCCGCCCGCCGGCCGCCGGGCCGGCGGTCAGGCGTCCACGAAGAGGCAGAACGGGTGGCCCGCCGGGTCGAGACAGACCCGCACGTCGCCCTGCGGCTGGCGGCCAGGGCGTGCGGGTCCGGGGCGTCGATGTTCACACCGGTCAGCGTCAGAGCCATGCTTACCTCCTCCGGTCATCCCGCCGCAGGCGCTGCCCCGCCCGGGGACGAGCAGGTGCCGCGGCGTTGTCCCGACGCCTGCCTGCGCCACCACTCACGTGCTCGGGGTTTCGTCGTACGGCCGGCCGATGACCGCCACCGCGCCGGCGGAGCGTTCGACCTGCACACCGAAGCCGGCACCGGTGAGGGTGGCGGTGACCTTCTGCACGATCTCGTCCGCCCGGTTGCCCGGCGGGTCGTAGCACAGGTAGAGGCCACCACCGGGGGCGAGGAGCCTGGCGGCCAAGGCGAGCTCGTGATCGGCCGGCCCGGTCCAGAACAGGTTCACGTTGATCGCGAAGATCTTGTCGTACCGCGCCGTGTCCAGGCCAGCGGCGAAGAGGTCGGCCGCCCGGAAGGTGGCGGTGCGGATGATGGCCCGGCCGGCCCGGATGTGGGCGGCGTTGCGCTGCTCGGCGCGCGCGGCCATCGTGGCGGACCGGTCGATCGCGGTGACGACCCCGGTGGACAGGGACCGGCAGACGAGCCCGACCGCGGCCCCTCCACCACACCCGATCTCCAGCAGCCGGTCGCAGGCCGTGACCGCCAGCGTCTCGACCGCCCACCGGATCCGCTCGGGCACCGCCCGTACCGCCACAAACGGCGACTCTACCCGCCGCCGCGGCCGCCGGGTTCTCGTCGATCATGTCGCAGCCGGTTGCGATAGTGGTCGGGACGCGGCCGGCATGACGGGGGAACGAGACGATGAACGACACCGAGGCCGCTCCCGGCTGGCTGCGTGGTCCGCTGCGCCCCTTCCGCCGGGGAGCGTACCGGCTGCTGGCCGCCGCGTTGACGATGTCGCTCTTCGCCGCCGGCGTCTGGCTGATCGCCATCGTCTGGCAGGTCATCGCGATGGGCGGCGGACCGAGCGAGCTGTCCTTCGTCTCCGCGGCGATGGCGGCCGGCATGCTCGCGACCGCACTGCTCGGGGGCGTGCTGGCCGACCGGGTGCCGCAGCGGCGCATCCTGCTCACCGTCGCGGTCGTGCGTACCGTGGCGGTCGGCGCCGTGGCCGCGCTGGCGGTCGCGGACTGGTTGCAGTTGTGGCAGCTCGCCCTGGTGGCGCTGCTGATCGGCTTCGCGAACGGCTTCACCTACCCGGCGTACTCGGCGCTGCTCCCCTCGGTGCTGCCCGCCGACGAGCTGATGGCCGCCAACGGCGTGGAGCACATGTTGCGGCCCACCGTCATGCAGGCGGCCGGACCGGCGATCGCCAGTGCGATCATTGCCGCCTCCTCCCCCGGCGCGGCACTGGTCGCCGTCGCCGTGCTGGAGGCCGCCGGTGTCGCGTTCCTGCTGGCGCTGCGGCCGGTGCCGCTGCGCCACGACCGGCCGGCCTCCGCCGACCACCCGGTACGGGCCGCCCTGATCGACCTGCGCGACGGCTTCGTCTACATGGTACGGACGCCGTGGCTGCTCGCGACCCTGCTGTACGCGTCGCTACTGATCCTGTTGATCATGGGCCCGATCGAGGTTCTGGTGCCGTTCGCGATCAAGGATCGCGCCGGCGGCGGTCCCGGCTCGCACGCGCTGGTGATGGCGGCGTTCGGCATCGGCGGTGCGATCGGGTCCCTGGGCATGGCGGCCTTCCGGATGCCCCGACGGTACCTGACGATCATGAACCTCTCCTGGGGCCTCGGCTGCCTGCCGCTGGTTCTCGTCGGCATCGCCACCCACGTCGGGATGATCGCCGCCGCCGTGTTCGTCGTCGGGCTGTGCTTCTCCGCCCCGATGGTCATCTGGGGCACCCTGCTGCAACGCCGCGTCCCGGCCCACCTGCTCGGCCGGGTGTCCAGCCTGGACTTCTTCGTCTCGCTGGTGTTCATGCCCGTCTCCATGGCGATCGCCGGCCCGGTCAGCACCACGATCGGTCTCGGTACGACGTTCGCCGCGGCCGGCCTGCTGCCCACCGTGATCGCCGTCCTGGCGATCGTGCTGGCCAAGATGCCCCGGGACGAGCTGGCCCACCCCCTCGACCTCGCGACGGACGCCACCGCGGAGCAGCGCGGCAGGGTGGTCGAGGCGGCCAGCGGCTCCTGAGCAGGGCCCGTGCCGCACGCTCGCCGAGGGCCCGGGCGGCGGCCACAGCCGGCCCACCGGGGCCGGGCCCCGGAGCGGTGGCGCCCCGGGCTGCCGGAAACGCATACGGCCGTGCCGCGCCCAGGAGCTGGTGGCGGTGCAGGGTGGCCCGGTTGAGCGCCCGCCGGCCGAGCACCTCGGTCGGGGCGGCGAAGCCTGCCGGCGGGCGCCCACCTCAGCGGACCTTCCGGAAGAAGTCGCGCACGTCGCCGGTGAACAGCTGGGGCTGCTCGGTGGCGAAGAAGTGCCCGCCCCGGTCGTACTCCGCCCAGTGCACCACGGTGTGCTCGCGCTCGGCGAAGCGCCGGATCGTGATGTCCTTGGCGGTCGACACCAGCACGCCGGTGGGGACGGTTCCGCGGGCGGTTGGTGCCCAGCCGCCGGACCCGGTGCCGCCGTCGTCCCACTGGCCCGTCTCGTCGCCCCACGCGTTCGCGGTGATGTCCTCGTAGTAGACCTGAGCGGAGGATCCACCGGTGCCGGTCAGCCAGTACAGGGTGGCGTTGGTCAGCAGCCGGTCCCGGTCGATGCCGAAGTCCGCGTCGGCGGGGTGGTCGGTGAGGCGGTGGTATATCTCGACGATCCACGCCAGTTGCGCGGCGGGTGAGTCGTGCAGCCCGTACGCCAGCGTGTGCGGCGACTTGGCCTGGATCTGGAGGTACCCGTCGTTGTAGCCCTCCATCGCGCCCAGACGCCGCAGCTCGGCGTCGGTGAGCCCGTCCCGTTCGCCGTCCACGCCAATCGGGTAGGTGACCAGCGCGTTGACGTGGACGCCGACCACGCGGTCCGGGGCCTGGCGACCGATGGCGGGAGCGACGTACGCGCCGGTGTCGCCGCCCTGCACCCCGTACCGCTGGTAGCCGAGCCGGGCCATGAGCTGCGCCAGCGCGGCGGCCATCGTCTCGCTGCCCCAGCCGGGCTCGGCCAGTGGTGCGGAGAACCCGAACCCGGGCAGCGACGGGATGACCAGGTGGAACGCGTCGGCCGGGTCGCCGCCGTGCGCACGTGGGTCGGTCAGCGGGTCGATGACGTCGAGGAACTCCAGGAACGAGCTCGGCCAGCCGTGCAGCAGCATCAGCGGGGTCGCGTCCGGCTCGGGTGAGCGTACGTGCAGGAAGTGGAGCCGCTGCCCGTCGACCTCGGTGACGTACTGGGGGATCCTGTTCAGCGCCGCCTCGTGGGCCCGCCAGTCGTAGCCGGTCCGCCAGTACTCGGCCAGGTCCTTCAGGCGGGCCACCGGCACGCCGCGGCTCCAGCCGACCTCGGGCAGCACCGGCCAGCGGGTGGCGGCCAGCCGGCGGGCCAGATCGTCCATCTGCTCCTGCGGGATGTCGATGCGGAAGGGGCGGACGCCACACGTCGAATTCGTCATGGCGGTCACGTTAGGAACGGCTTAGGTCAGGGATGTTCCTAACCGACCTGGCATCCTTATGCCGTGGGCACCTCGGCTCGGCTGCTGAAACTGCTGTCCCTGTTGCAGACCCACCGGCACTGGTCCGGCGCCGAGCTCGCCGAACGGCTCGGCGTGACCCCCCGTACCGTGCGCCGCGACGTTGACCGGCTGCGCGAGCTGGGCTACCCGGTCAACGCGACGAAGGGCAGCCCCGGATATCGGCTGGGCGCCGGCGCGGCCCTGCCACCGCTGCTGCTCGACGACGACGAGGCGGTCGCGGTCGCCATCGGGCTGCGCACCGCCACGGCCAGCTCGGTGGCCGGCATCGAGGAGACCTCGCTGCGCGCGCTGGGCAAGCTGGAGCAGGTGCTGCCGTCCCGGCTGCGGCACCGGGTCACCACCCTGCAGCAGGCCACCGTCCGGGCCGCCGCCAACGGTCCACGGATCGACCCGGACGTCCTGCTCACGATCTCCGAGGCCAAGGGCCGACGTGAGCGGCTACGGTTCGACTACACCAGCCACCACGGCACCGAGACGGTACGCGACGTCGAACCGCACACCCTGGTCAACTGGGGCCGGCACTGGTACCTCGTCGCCTGGGACACCGGCAGGGACAACTGGCGCACCTTCCGCGTCGACCGACTGCGAACCCGCACGCCGACCGGGCCGCGATTCGCGCCCAGGGATCCGCCCGACGGCGACGTGACCGCGTACCTGTCACGGCAGCTGTCCACCGGACCGTGGAGCGTACGGGCGAGTGTCACCCTGCACCAGCCGGCCGAGCGGGTGGCCGACCTGGTGTGGCCGGGGATGGGCGCCGTGGAGCCCGTCGACGACCGAACCTGCCTGCTGCACCTCGGCGCCGAATCACCCGCGGCTCTGGCCTGGATGGTCACCTCGGTCGGCGTCGACTTCGCCGTGACCGAACCGCCCGAACTCGTCGCGGCGATCCGTGACCTCGGCGAGCGGTGCCGCCGCGCCACCTGATCGCCGCGGGGCGTATACGGTGGACGGGGCCGGCCCTGCGTCGTCGACGGCCTGACCGTCTCGATCCAGGCTGGTTGAGCCGCTCCCCGGCGACCCGGCCAGCCACCACCCCCGGACGCGGGGCAGCCCCATGAATGGGAGACCACGAATGATCTTCATTACCGCCAAGTTCCGGGTGCTGCCCGAGCACGCCGACCGGTGGCCCGAGATCGCCGCCGAGTTCACCCGGGCCACCCGGGCGGAGCCGGGCTGCCTGTGGTTCGACTGGTCCCGCAGCCTCGACGACCCGACGGAGTACGTGCTGGTCGAGGCGTTCCGGGACGCCGACGCCGGCGCGGCGCACGTCCAGTCCGCGCACTTCAGGACCGCGCAGCGGACCCTGCCGCCGCACCTGGCCGCGACGCCCCGCATCGTCAACGCGACGATCCCGCAGGACGACTGGTCCGAACTCGGTGAGATGTCTGTCCCCGACCGCCGCTGACCACCGGCCACACATCGCCACCGAGGACGCACAGCCGGGCTTCAGCCCGTCCCTCCAGCGCCAGGCCGTCGCGCGGGATGAGCCGACCGCCTGCACGGCGGGCGGCTCATCGGGTGGCGGCGGGCCGGAACCGGCCGCAGGTCAGAAGTAGTTGGGGAAGAGGTTGTGGCCGGGCCAGCTGGTCACCCGACCGGCGGCGGACCAGAGTTCCGGATCGATGGTGGAGTAGCTCAGGCCGGAGGGATCGTCGCGCTGGTTGAACAGGGCGGCGAAGCTCAGCCCGTTCGAGCCGCGGACCAGCAGGGAGTAGTTCCCGGGCAGGCTGCCGGTGTGCCAGGTGTTGCGGCCTCCGCTGACCGGCCGTACCTGCCAGCCGAGGCCGTAGTACCAGCCGTTCGGGTTCACCCCGGTCTCCGGTACCGCGAAGATCCGGCTCAGCGACGTGCTGTTGAACACCGCTCCCGCGGCGTCGAAGGCCGACGCCCAGCGGACCAGGTCGACGGCGGAGGCGGCCCATCGGCCGTTCCCCTCCTGCACGCGCATGCTGAACGTGCCGTACGGCGCCGGGACGGTACTCCCGGTCTCGTTCAGCACCGTCGGGCCGGTGTACCGGGACCGGTACGGCACCTCGCCACTGAGCGGGGCGATGCTCCAGGCCAGCTTCATCCGGGTGATGCCGAGCGGCGCCAGGAGGCGCTGCTGCACGTACGAGGCGTACGACAGCCCGCTCACCTTCTCGATGACCTGCCTGGCCAGCCCGTACCCGTAGTTGCTGTACGCAACCCGCGTCCCCGGGGCGAAGTCGAGTGGGCGCCCGGACATGTAGCGGACCACGTCGGCGAGGTGCAGCTCCATCGGCACGCCGAGCGCCCGGGAGATGGTCCGGTCCATGAACATCGGGTCGCCGGAGAGGGTGCGGTCCCAGCCGCCGGTGTGTTGCAGCAACCGCCACAGGGTCACCTGGGGCATCCGCGGGTCGAGCTGCTGCCCCTGCGGCGGGACAAGGTTGACCAGCGAGGTGACCGGCGTACCGAGGCTGAGCTTGCCGTCCTGGGCCAGCGTGGCCAGCGCGGCGGCGGTGACCGACTTGGAGATGCTGGCCACCCGGAACAGCGAGGTGGGCTGGACGGTGAGCCCCGGATCGTCGCTGTAGGTGTAGGCGCGGGCCAGCACCAGCCGGCCCTGGTAGGTGACCGCCAGTTGACCGGCGGAGATGTTGCGGGCCTGCATGAAGCTGCGCATGGTGTCGTCGAAGGGCTGAAGCGAGGCCGCCGTCGTGCCGGTGACCCGCCAGGTCGGCGCCGCCAGGCCGGGCGACCCGATCAGGATCCCGCCGGTCAGAGCCCCCGCGCCGGTGGCACCGACCAGCTTGCCGAACGTCCGCCTGCTTACCTCGACCCGCCCCATGACACTCCTCCGTCGGCTCCCCGTGTGCCCGACCGACGTCGACCGGTCGGCGCGTGCCAGCATGCCGTACCGGGCGGCTGAACGGCCGGGCAGGGTACGGCGACCGTCCACAGCCGACATTCCGGGCCCGGGCGGCGCCGATCGCGGAGGCCGAGCGTCAGACCCACGCGGGGCACGTCAACTGGGTGTGATGGGCTGGCTCGCGGCGAGGAGCCGGAGGAAGTGCGCGACGGCGTCGGCCATCGCGGCCCGCCCGACGGACAGGTACGCACGCGGGTCGGCGAGGCGGTCGTCGGCGAGGCGAGCCCGCACCGCCGTGGTGAACGCGACGTTCAGCGCCGTACCAATGTTGATCTTGGCGATTCCACCGGCCGCCGCCCGGACGAGTTCGTCGTCGGACACCCCGGACGAGCCGTGCAGCACCAGCGGCACGGCGACGGCGTCGCGGAGCTCGGCGATCAGCGCGTGGTCGAGGGCCGCCGTGCGGGTGGTCATGGCGTGTCTGCTGCCGACCGCCACGGCCAGGGCGTCCACCCGTGTCGCCGCGACGTACGTCGACGCCTGCTCCGGGTCGGTGCGCGCCTGCGGCGCGTGGGCGTCCAGCGGCGCCTCACCATCCTTGCCGCCGACCCGGCCCAGCTCCGCCTCCAGCCACAGTCCCCGCTGGTGGGCCCAGTCGGCGGCCCGCCGGGTGGCGGCCACGTTGGCCCCGTAGGGCAGCCCCGCCGCGTCGTACATCACCGAGCTCACCCCGGCGTCGGCGGCCTGGCGCAGCAGCCCCTCGTCCCGCACGTGGTCCAGGTGCAGCGAGACGTCGACCGCGGCGGCCCGGGCCAGCTCGGCGGCCGCCCGGGCGATCGGCAGGACACGTCCGCTGTGGTACTTCACGGCGTTCTCGCTGATCTGGAGGATGGCGGGAACGCCCACCCGTTCCGCCCCGGCCACGATGGCCTCGGCGTGTTCGAGCGTGATGACGTTGAAGGCGACGGCCGCGTGACCGCTCGTGGCGGCCCGCGCCACGAGGTCGGCGGTGGATGACAGGGGCACGGATGGACTCCCGGGTGGTCAGCTGGTGTCGGTGGTCGGCGCGAGCGACCCGACCCGTCCGCGGGCGAGCCGGTGGTAGGTGTCGGCGTCGAAGTGCCCCGCCCGGGGTGCCCGTACCGTCGCGGCGGAGAGGGCCACGGCCTCCGACAGCCGGTGCGGCCACGACGTGCCGGTGTGGATGCCGGCCGCGATCGCGGCGACGACCGAGTCCCCGGCGCCGGTCGGGTTGCCGGCCAGGGACGCCGGCGGTCCGGCCCGGAAGGTGCCGTCGGGGGTGACGGCGAGCAGGCCGTCCGGACCCAGTGAGGCGACCACCGCCCGCGCCCCCGCCGCGTGGAGCGCTTCGGCGGCGGCGAGCGGGTCGGGCAGACCGGTGACGTCGGCGAGCTCGGCGGCGTTGGGCTTGACCACGTCGGGTCCCGCCGCGACGCCGGCTCGCAGTGCGGGCCCGGCGGCGTCCAGGATCACCGGTACGCCGGCTCGCGCGGCGGCGACCGTCAGCTCGGCGTACGCGGCGTCGGGCAGCTGCGGCGGCAGGCTGCCGGAGAGCACGAGCACCGACGCGTCGGCGAGCAGGCGGTGCACCTCCCCGCGCAGCGCGTGCCACTCGTCGCTCGTCACGGCCGGGCCGGCCTCGTTCAGGACGGTGGCGTCGCCGCTGCCGACGTCGACGATGGTGAACGTCCGCCGACTCTCCCCCGCGGTGTCGATCAACCGGTGGGCGATGCCGTGCCGGTCGAGGTCGGCCTGGATGGCGGCGCCGGTAAGGCCGCCGCGGAACGCCACGGCGACCGTGGGCAGCCGCAGCGTGTGCAGGACGCGGGCGACGTTGACGCCCTTGCCGCCGGCCTGGATGCCGACCTCGGCGACCCGGTGGCTGGTGTGCGGCACCAGCGACGCGACGGTGTGGGTGATGTCGAGCGCGGGGTTCAGCGTGACCGTGACGATCATGCCGCGCCCGTACCCGCCGTGTCGGGATATCGCATGACCCTCCCCACCGCTGGCGTATCGGCCTGGACCGTAATACGGCGGCGTCGGTCATGGCAACCCGTGACGAACTCGGTGCGCCCGACAAATCACCAGACGAGCCGGACGGAGGACCTGGTGCCGGCCGCGTCGACGTTCCACCGTCGACCGAAGGCCGCGACGTTCCTCAGGCGGATCCGACCGAGTTCGGCGGGTATCCAAGCGTCGACGTGCAGTGCGCCACCGCGTGGCCGTAGGCCGAGCATGGTGCGCAGGAACAGCAGGGGGGCTCCACTGGCCCACGCCTGCGGATTGCACGCGGTGGGGTACGGCACGGGCTCACGGCCGAAGGACCGGTCGTAGCCGGAGAACGCCTCCGGCAGCCGGTGCTCGGAGTAGGCGGCCGCGTGCAGCATGGCCAGGGCGATGCGGTTGGCCTCGTCCCGGTAGCCGTAGCGGGCCAGCCCGGCGGCGATGATCGAGTTGTCGTGCGGCCACACGGTGCCCACGTGGTATCCGATGGGGTTGTAGCCGACATCGGCGGTGGACAGCGTACGCACCCCCCAGCCGGAGAACATCTCGTCGGACACGAGGTGCGCCGCCACCTGGCCGGCGCGGTCCTGCGGCACGATGCCGCTCCACAGCAGGTGACCCATGTTCGACGTCATCGAGTCGATGCGGCGCTTGTCGCCGTCGAGGCCGACGGCGTAGTAGCCACCCCGATCAGGAATCCAGTAGTCCCGGTTGAACTGCTCGCGCAGCCGGGCTGCCTCCGCCCGCAGCCGTCGGGCCAGGTCGGGTCGCTGCCACGGGCCGTCGGCGAGTTCCGCCGCACGCAGTTTCGCGTCGTAGGTGTAGCCCTGCGTTTCGGAGGTGGCGATCGGCAGCACCGGGATGGTGCCGTCGGCGAACTGCACGCCGTCCGGGGAGTCCCGCCAGCACTGGTTACCCAGGCCTTGGACGGAGCGGGTGGCGTATTCGACGTAGCCGTCCCCGTCGCGGTCGCCGTAGTGGTCGATCCAGCGCAGGGCGGCGTCGGCGTTGTCGCGCAGCCGGCACGCGAACTCGTCGTCGCCGGTCCACCGCCAGTACTCCGACAGCAGGATCAGCCACAGCGCCGTGGTGTCGACGCCGCCGTAGTAGGGGCAGTAGGGCTTGATGCCGAGCTGGGTCAGCTCACCTGCGCGGTACTCATGGAAAATCTTGCCCGGTTCCCGGTCGGTGAAGTCGTCGAGGGTCTCCGCCTGGTGCGAGGCCAACACGATCAGGGCGCCGCGGGCGACCTCGGGACCGCAGCTCATGGTCTGGTAGGCGGTGATCAGCGTGTCCCGGCCGAACGCCGTCATGAACCAGGGCAGGCCCGCGGCGAGCAGCACCACCGGCTCGCCGCGTATCTTCTTCTCGATGCGCATCGACACCAGGTCGACCGCCGACTTGTGGTAGACGTCGCGCAGCAGGTCCACGCCGGTCTCCAGGTGCGGCTTGTCCGCCGCCCACCGGGTCGACGGATCGTCCGGCCCGTGGTCGAACACGTGCCCGAACTCGCGAGCGGAAGGCCGGTAGCTTTCCTGGCCGCAGCGCAACGGGACCCACACCTGGCAGCCCCACTGCTGCCCCCGCTCGAGGTGGAGATCCCAGACCAGCGCGTTCCCGTCGAAGCGGTGCACGGCCGGCTCGGCCTCGATCCGCACCATCGCCGAGTAGTCGCCGTTGCGGTAGGCGAACCCGACCGCCGAGCCGTCGGGCTCATGCCGGCGAACAATGTCCGGAGCGCGGTCGCGAACCGACTCCTTGATCTCGAACAGGTCGGCGAAGTCGGTCCCGACCGCCAGTCGCAGCCGGACCGACACCGGCTCGATACCGAAGTAGCGCACCTCGACGCGTTCGTACAGCCCGTCACCGACGAACCGCTGCCGCCGTACCCCGACCCGGTTCGCCGGCAGGTCCGGCAAGTCGGGGTTGGCCAGGAAGAACGCCGCGGAGTGGGCGTCCACTGTTCCCGAGGACAGCACCATCAGGGGCGCATCGTTGACGGTCAGTTCCCACTGGTCGATGAACCGGGTGTCGTCGTGGACGAGACCGCCGATCGAGCCTTTCGGCACGTTGCCGGCGGCGTCGGAGAACATGAACGTGCGCCCCTGGAGCACGCCGATCGCCTCGGGCCCCAACTCCGGGGGCAGGTCTCGGCAGGCACCGCTGGACACCCGGTGCCGTGCCTGGGTATCCGGCATCGGGTCAGCGGGGGTCGGTCGCTGTGTCGCCGTCACGGACACCTCCCCAGGTTCGTGAAGGACCGGCACATCCCGGACGTCCGTCAGCAGCCTCGGGCCACACGCCTAGCCGGCGCGCAGACCGGCCCGGCACTCACCCTGGCCAACGCGTGGCTCGCCGAGCCCTTCGCCGACTACCCGCGCCGTCCGCTCGTATACATGCCGGGGAGCGAAGAACCCGCGGCCGCCGCCTCGTCGGGCACCGCGAAAAGGCAGGTCAGCCACAGTGCGAGCGGCGCTCGCGAACGGTGTCAGATCACGGTCACACCGGCGCTCACCCCACCGCGTGACGATATGAAGTCGGAAGCCGTCACTCCGACGGATGATCACGATCCTCGTGGGGGTTTCCATGACACGAAGACGGGCGCTGGCCGCGCACGCGGCGCTGCTGCTGTTCAGCAGCCTGACCGTCCTGATCGCACCGAACTCCGGCACCGCCGCACCCCTGCGCCCACCCGACGAGCCGGCGAAGCCGAAGCATGTCGGCGTGGTCGAGCCGGTACGGGCCGGGGTGTCGAAGCCGGTACGGACCATGCCACGCGCGAAGGGCGGCAACCGGGCGACCGCGCCCACCACCGACACCGCCGACGCCCAGCCGGACATCGCCGGAAAGGCCGACCCGGTGATCCAGACCGCGGACGCGCCGGTCAACGACGACCTGCGACCCACCAACACCCCGTTCGCCGGCCAGACCGGCGGCACCCCGCCCGACACCGTCGGCGACGTCGGTCCTGACCACTACGTACAGATGGTCAACACGACCTTCCAGATCTGGAACAAGGACGGCACCTCCCCGCCCAACGGCGGGCCGTTCCCGATCAACTCGCTGTGGACCTCCAACACCGTCAACGACAACGGCTGCGACACCCAGAACGCGGGCGACCCGATCGTCCTGTACGACCAGACCGTCGACCGGTGGATGCTGGCGCAGTTCACCAGCCCGAACACCGCGCCGTTCGACATGTGCGTCGCCTACTCGCAGACGCCGGACCCGACGGGCGCGTACTTCACCTACTCGTTCCGGCTCAGCGCCTCCCACGACTACGAGAAGTTCGGCATCTGGCCCGACGGCCTCTACATGTCGACGTTCGAAGGCGGCACGCTCGGGGCGTACGTCTTCGACCGGGCGGCGATGGTCAGCGGCAGCCCCGCCACCTTCCAGTACTTCGGCTCCGGCGCCGGCGCCCTCGGGCCCGGTGTCTCCTCCGCCGGCCGGGTGCGGTTGTTCCCCAGCGACTGGGACGGCGTCAACCCGCCCCTCGCCGGCGAACCGAACCACTTCCTGCTGTCCCGCGACGCCGACAACGGCCAGGGCGGCGCCCAGGACAGCATCGACGTGTACGACTTCCACGTGGACTGGACCAACCCCGCCAACAGCACCTTCGGCCTGGCTACCACGCTGATCACCCAGCCGTTCGACATCAACATCGGGTGCACCGACGTCGACGGCAACGGCGCGGCCCGCGACTGCATCTCCCAGCCGGGCACCACGCAGCAAATCGACGCGCTGCCCGGCCGGCTGATGCACCGGGTGCAGTACCGCAACTTCGGCTCCCACCAGGCGATGGTGGCGGTGCAGTCGTCGGTGGACGCCGATGGCAACAACCGGGTCGGCACCCGCTGGTACGAGCTGCGCAACAGCGGCGGCGGCTGGGCCATCCACCAGCAGGGCACCTACGCGCCGGGCACCGCGGACCGGTGGATGGGCTCGGCGGCGATGGACGGCAAGGGCAACATCGCGCTCGGCTACAGCCTCGTCGACGCCGGCGCCAACGTCTTCCCGTCGATCGGCTACACCGGTCGGCTGGCCGGCGCGCCGCTGGGCAGCATGCCGGAACCGGAGCAGATCATGTTCTCCGGCACCACCTCGCAGACCAACGCCGACCGCTGGGGCGACTACAGCTCGATGAACGTCGACCCGGTCGACGACTGCACCTTCTGGTACACCCAACAGCACGGCGGCGCCCGGCAGACCCGCATCGGCGCCTTCAAGTTCACCTCCTGCGACCAGACCGACCTGCGGATCACCAAGAGCGACTCCCCCGACCCGGTTCACGCCGGCCAGCAGCTGACCTACACCGTCACGGTCACCAACGACGGCCCGAACACCGCCGGCTCGGTCACCGTCACCGACACCCTGCCGGCGGGGGTGGCGTTCCTGTCCAGCGCCCCGGCGTGCACGAACGCGGCCGGCACCCTCACCTGCGGGCTGGGTGAACTGCTGCCCGGTCAGTCGGTGCCTCTGGTGATCCAGGTCGCGGTGCCCGCGAACCTCCCGCCCGGGACGATCACCAACACCGCCACGGTGGCGGCGGCCGACCAGTTCGACCCGGACCCGGGCAACAACACGGCCACCGCGACCACCACGGTCACCAGCCGGGCCGACCTCGCGGTCACCAAGGTCTGCAAGCCGGACCGTCCGGCACCGGCCGGCACGCCCGGCTTCTGCGACATCCATGTGGACAACCTCGGCCCGTCCGACGCGGCGTCCGTGGAGCTGACGGACGCGCTCACCTCGGCGACGCCGTTCGAGGTGGTGAGCGTGACCGCCACCCCGTCCGGGTCGTGCGCGCCCACCGGCACCGGGCCGGTCACCTCCGTCACGATCACCTGCGACCTGGGCACCGAACCGGCCGGCGGCCGGACGACGGTGCGGGTCACGGTGACCGCCGACGACGTCGCGCAGGTCAACGACGTGGCCACGGTGACCAGCGCGACCGTGGACCCGAACCAGGCCAACAACAAGGCCACCGGCCGGGTGGAGTTCGTCGGGTCGGCCGACCTGAGTCTGGACAAGGCCGGGCCGGCGAGCGTCACCGCCGGCACCCAGATGCAGTACGTCGTCACGGTCACCAACGACGGCCCGTCGGTGGCCCGGGACGTGGTGGTCGCCGACACGCTGCCCGCCGGGGCCAGCTTCGTGTCGGTCACCCCGTCGGCCGGCACCTGCGCCAACGGCCAGCCGACCACCCGTGACGTGCGCTGCGGCCTGGGCAACCTGGCCGCCGGGGCGTCCGCGACGATCACCATCGTGGCGCGGGTCGCGCCGGACGTGGTGCCGGGCACGGTGCTGTTCAACGAGGCGGTGGTGTCCAGCGTTACCGCGGACCCGGACAACGACGACGTCCGCGACAGCGTGTCCACGACGGTCGAGGCGTCCGCGGACCTGTCGGTGACCAAGAGTGACTCCCCCGACCCGGTCGTGGCCGGCGAGGAGATCACCTACACCATCACGGTGAGCAACGCCGGACCGTCGACGGCGCAGAACGTGACGGTGACCGACACGTTGCCGGCGGGCACGACGTACGTCAGCGGTGTCGACGGCAACGGCGCCACCGTCTGTACTCTCGTGCAGACCGACCAGGTGGTGTGCGCGTTGGGGGCGCTGAACCCGGGGCAGGGCCGGTCGGTGTTCCTGACCGTGCTGGTCGCCCCGTCGGTGCCGAGCGGGACGACCCTGACCAACTCGGTGACGGTGTCGGCGACGACCCCGGACCCGAACCCCGCCGACAACACGGCCACCCAGCAGACCGGGGTGCGGGCGTCGGCGGAGCTGTGGCTCGACAAGATTGGCGAGCCACGGTCGGGCAACCCGTCCCCGACGATCGTGTGGACGCTGACGGTGCACAACGACGCCGGCTGCGAGCGGGACGCGCAGTCGACGCCGACCCCGACGTGCGGGGCCGGCGGGCCGTCCGACGCGCAGAACGTCACGGTGGTGGACACGCTGCCGCTGGATCCGAAGAAGCTGACCGTCCAGTACCTCTCACCGCAGTGCGACTACGACCAGGCCACGCACATGGTGACCTGCACGGCGGCGAGGGTGCCGGCGGGCGCGACCGTGTCGTTCGTGATCGAGACGCAGGCGCAGGGCAGCGTCCGGACGATCCGGAACTCCGCGACGATGACCAGCACGACGCCGGATCCGGCGGCCGGAAACAACAGTGACGACGTGACGATCGTGGTGAAGGGAGGCACCGGCCGGTAGCCGCCCCCCTACTGGATGCCGTTGGTGTAGGTCAGCGGGACGGCGACCGGATCGGCCCCGCTGACCGTCACCCGCCGCTGCGGGGTGAACCGGTAGTCCGCTACCGGTTCACCCCGGACGACGTACGTGCCCGGATCGACGGCGACCGTGGCGCCCCCGTCCGGCCCGGTGCGACCCCGCGCGACCACGTCGCCGGTGGTGGAGCGGATCTCGAAGCCGGTGCCGGGTCGGGGTTTAGGGTCGCAGCGCGGATCGGGGGTGACCGGCAGGTGCGGGCACTGCTCGCCGAGCTGGGTAATAACCCGCACGGCACCCCGCCCCGCGCCGGCCTGGGCGGTGGTGGTGACGCTGCCCGCCGCGGTGGCGGTGGCGGTGGGGCTGGGAGCGTCCGGCGCGTCGCAGGCCGCCGCCAGCAGCACGGCGGCGACGGCGGCGAGGACCCCCGGCCGGAAGGCCATGCGCCGATCGTACGACGCCGGGCCGCCGGGAACGACGTCGGACGCCCGCGAGATTGACAGCGAGCCCCGCTGGGACTGCACTGGGTGGAGCAGTCGGCGTCCGCACCTCGACCGGGCAGGCCGCCGCTGCCCAGGACACCAGGGAGGGAACGTGGACCCCGTGCCCGTCCGGCCACCGCAGGACGCGATGACCGTCCGTCGCCTGCGCCTCGGCATCGGTGTGGTCGGCATCGCCCTGCCGATCGTGCTGACCGCCGGCAACGCGCTGCTCACCGGCCGAGTCACCCTGCTCGACTCGATCAGCGGCTTCTACCACACCGGCATGCGGGACGTCTTCGTCGGCGGCATGTGCGCGATCGGTGTCTTCCTGATCTGCTACCGCTACCGACGGCTGGACGACGCGCTGAGCACCGTCGCCGGGGTGCTGGCGGTCGCGGTGGCGCTGTTCCCGACCGCGACGGACGCGCCCGCCGGCACGCTCACCGCCGACGACGTCATCATCGGCCGGGTGCACCAGATCGCGGCGGCGGCGCTGTTCGTGCTCCTCGCCGTCTTCTGCCTCTTCCGGTTCCCGGCGTCCGAACCCAGCGGCGCCGCCCGGGGCAGGCGGGTACGCAACGGCATCTACTACGCCTGCGGCGGCCTCATACTCAGCGCCATCACCCTCGCCGTGGCGAGCAACGCGCTGCCCGAGGCCACCCGGGACACGCTCAAGCCGCTGTTCTGGTGCGAGGCGGTCGCGGTGCTCGCGTTCGGCGCCGCCTGGCTGGTCAAGGGCGAGGAACTGTTCCGCGCGGCCCGCCCGGCACCACCTGCCGGGCCACCCGCTCGTGCAGCGCGGCCAGTGCCGGGCTGACCGCGGCGGTGAGCGGCGCCGGGTCGGCCAGCCGGCGCGCCGGCTCCGGCAGCCAGGCGAGGTCGGCGTCGAACCGGCGGCGCGCGGCACGGACCTCCCCGGCCGGATCGGCGGCGTCGAGCCGGCGCCCGCCGCGCATCACCGGCACCAGCAGCGGCTCCCGGCCGACCGGCGGCGGCTCGTCGCGGAGCCCCACGATGTCGCCGCCGGCGGCGGCGGGGGCGCGGAAGACCTGCTTGGGACCGGGCAGGGTGGCCTTGCCGGGCGACAGCTTGAGCACCGGTCGGTCGCCGACGCCCACCAACTTGTACGCGCTGTCCAGCGACGGCGCGTCGTAGGAGACCCCCATCTTGGTGCCGACGCCGTACGCGTCGATCGGCGCGCCCGTGGCGACGATCCCGGCGATGATGTCCTCGTCGAGGCTGCCGCTGGCGACGATCTGGGCCCGGGTCAGCCCGGCGCCGTCGAGGATCGCGCGGGCCTGCCTGGCCAGCGCGGCGAGGTCACCGGAGTCGAGGCGGACGCCGACCGACCCGGTCAGTCCCAGCTCGGTGACGACGTCGACGGCGGCCCGCACCCCGGCCGGCGTGTCGTAGGTGTCGACCAGGAAGATCGGGTTCGTCGGGTAGTCGGCCGCGAACGCGCGGAACGCGGCCCGTTCGTCGGGGAACGCCTCGACGTACGAGTGGGCCATCGTGCCGGACGGGGTCAGGCCGTAGCGCCGGGCGGCCTCGACGTGGCTGGTGGCGGCGAACCCGGCGATGGCCGAGGCCCGCGCCGCGGCCGCGCCGGCCTCGATGCCGTGGGTACGGCGGAACGCGAAGTCGACCAGTTGGGCGCTACCGGCGGCGAGCCGGCAACGGGCGGCCTTACTGGCGACCGTGGTGTGGAAGGTGATCAGGTTCAGCACCCCGGTCTCCACCAGCTGCGCCTCGGCGATCGGCGCGGTGACCTCCAGCAGCGGCTCGTCGGCGAACACCACCCGTCCCTCCGGTACGGCCCACACGTCGCCGGTGAACCGCAGCCCGGCCAGCGCCCCCAGGGTCGCCTGGTCGAACCCGACGGCATCGCGCAGGTAGGCCAGCTCGTCGTCGTCGAACGTGAAGCTCTCCAGGAAGTCCAGCGCCTCGGCCAGGCCGGCGGCGACCAGGAAGCCGCGCCGCGCCGGCAGGCGGCGGGCGAACAGGCTGAACGTGGCGGGTTCGGTCATGTCCCGGCGCAGGTAGCTGGCCGCCATCCGCAGCTCGTACAGGTCGGTCCGCAACCCGGTCATGTCACCTCCTCGGCCACGCCACCACTGTGGTGGATCCGGCGGCCGAGCGAGCGGGAAACAGAGGATCCTGGTCGTTGTCAGCGACGGTCGGTCATCCGGGCTGGCCGGTGGCGAACCGGGCTGGCGGCAGGCCACAGACGCCCACGTCCGCCGCGAACACCGCCCCCGACAGTTCGGCATCGCCGGAGCGGGCCGTGGTGACGAACAGGCGGCGCAGGTCCGGCCCGCCGAACGCCACGTTGGTGACCAGCGGCGCCGGCACCCGCAGCGCCCGGTCCGGCGCCAGGTCGGCGGTGTAGCGGCGCACCATCCCGCTCCCCCACAGGGCCACCCACACCCCGCCGCCGGCGTCGACGGTGAGCCCGTCCGGCCGGTCGACGGGCACCGACGCCACCCGACGGCGGTCTGGCCCGTACGCGGTGACGGTGCCGGCGAACGTGTCGGCGTGGTAGAGGACCTGCCCGTCTGGGCTGGTGTCGACGCCGTTCGACGCGCCCACCCCGGCGGCGACGACGCGCGGGCGCAGGTCCGCCCCGACCGCGTGCAGGGCGCCCCGGTTGGCGCCGGTCCGGTCGACCGACCCGACGTACAGCACCCCGTCGCGGCCGCAGACGGCGTCGTTGAGCGCCAGGTCGGCCGGCCCGGGCAGGCTGACCAGCGGCCGGAGAGTCCCGGCGTGCGGGTCGACGGAGCCGAGGTCACGGCCGGAGACGCCGAGCCAGCCGCCGCCGGCGCGGGGCACCAGCGCGGTGACCGGCCGGCCGCCGGTGAGTGCGTGCGCGGCGCCGGTGTCCGGGTCGACGGTCCAGATCGCGTGGCCGGTGACGTCGACCAGGTGCAGACGGCCGACGCTGTCGTCCCAGACCGGGCTCTCCCCCAGCGCGCAGCGCAGGTCACCGAGGACAGCCCAGTCAACGTCCTCCGGGGTCACAGCCATCGGGCGCGCAGGTCGGGGCGCAGCCACGCCGCGGGTGAGGCGATGGACAGGCCACCGTCGACGGGCAGCACGGCCCCGGTGACGAAGTCCGCCGCCGGGGAGGCGAGGAACGCCACCGCGGCGGCCACGTCCTCGGGTCGGCCGACCCGGCGCAGCGGGTAGCCCTCGGTGACGCCGGGCAGGTCGGCGCTGCCGATCATGCCGGGGGCGACGGCGTTGACCCGGATGCCGGCCGGCCCGTACTCCAGGGCGAGCTGGCGGACCAGGCCCTCGACGCCGGCCTTCGCGGCCGCGTAGCCGGGCAGGCCGGGCGCGGCGAGGGTGGCGTTGACGGAGCTGACCGCGACGACCGCCCCGCCGCGGGGCAGCAGCGGAAGGGCCGCCCGCACGACGTAGAACATCGACCCGAGGGTCGCGTCGAGCGCGATGCGCCACTGCGCGTCGGTGGTCTGCGCCGCCGGGGCGACCGGCATGACCGCGGCGGCGGGCACCACCACGTCGAGCCGGCCGAGGGTGCGGTGCGCGTCGGCGACAACCTGGTCGGCGGCGTCGGGGTCGGCGCAGTCGGCGACCAGTTCGGCGGTGAACGCGGGGTCGGCGCGCCGCTCGAGGGAGACGCCGACGACCCGGTCGCCGGCCTCGGTGAACGCCCGCCCGATGGCGGCGCCGATCGGCGAGGACGCGCCGACGACGAGGATGCCGCGGCCGCTCATCGGGCCAGGCCCAGGTCGGTGAGGATGGCGGTGAGCGACTCCCGGCCGGCCGGGTCGAGCGGGCGGGCCGGTGAGCGGACGGTGGCGTCGGCGATGAGCCCGCGCCGCACCAGCACCTCCTTGTGCACCGCCCAGGCGACGCCCTGCTGCAGGCCGAAGAGGATCAACGGCAGCAGCCGGGTGAACCCGGCCCGCGCCGCGGCGTGCCGGCCGGCCGACCAGTCGGCGAGCACGGGTGCGAGCAGATCGGGGAACTCGCAGGCGGGCATGGTGCCGGTCGCGCCGCGGGCGTACTCCTCGAGGCAGAACTGGGCGTTCTGGCCGCCGAGCACGGCGAAGCCGGCATCGGCGCGGGCGGCGACCACGGCCGCGACCTTCGGCGCGGTCGGCGGGGACTCCACCTTGACGGAGGTGACCCCGTCGAGCTTGCCGAGTTCGGCGATGAGCGCGGGCGACATGGTGACGCCGGTGGCGCCGGGCGCGTCCTGGACCATCACCTCGACGCCGGTGGCCGCGGCCACGTCGCCGTAGAAGGTGAGCAGCTGGTCGGGGGTCGGCTTGACCATGAACGGGGGCAGCACCATCAACGCCGCGGCGCCGCCGGCCACCGCGGCGGCGGCCTGCTCGATCGCGGTCACCGTGGAGGTGCCGCTGACCCCGGCGACGACCGGGACGGCACCGGCCACCACGTCGGTGACGGCGGCGAGGATGCGGGCCCGCTCGTCGGTGGTGAGCGCGAAGCCCTCGCTGGCCATGCCGAACACCGCGACGCCGGCCACGCCGCTGGCGAGCTGGAACTCGGTGAGCCGGCGCAGGCTGGGCAGGTCCAGGGCGCCGTCGGGCCCGAACGGGGTGGCGAGGATCGGCACGAGGCCGTGGACGGTGTGGCGCACTCAGGACTCCTTGGCCAGGGCGCGAACCGTGCCGGCGTCGACGGTGACGCCGAGCCCGGGTCCCGCGGGCAGGTCGAACGCGGCCGGGTGCAGCGGCACCGGCCCGGTGAGGATGCGGGCGCCGACCTCGGTGGAGGTCGGCTGGTACTCGAACGCGGCGAGGTCGGCGACCGCCGCGGCGACGTGCAGGCCGGCGGCGAGGGAGACACCCATGCCGACGGAGTGGTGCGGTGCGACGGGCACGTGCCGGGCGGCGCACAGCTCGGCGATCGCCATCGCTTCGGTGATGCCGGTGCGGGCCACGTCGGGTTGGGCGATGCGCAACGCCCGGGCGTCGAGCCACTGCGTGAACTCGTACCGGTTACGCAGCGTCTCCCCGACCGCGATCGGCACGCCGGAGCGGGCGGCGAGTTCGGCGTGCCCGGCGATGTCCTCCGGCGCCAGGGGCGCCTCCAGGAACCAGGCGCCGCGCTCCGCCAGCCCGCGGGCCAGCGCGACCGCGTCGTCCACCCCGTACGCCCAGTGCCCGTCCACGGCGACGTGCAGGCCGGGCGCGGCGTCGCGGACGGCGTCCACGGTGGCCAGGTCGGCATCGACGCCGTGGCCCAGGTGCAGCTTCACCGCCGCCGCGCCCCGGCCGGCCCAGTCGCGGGCCAGCGCCGCCCGCTGCGGGTCGGTGGGCCGGGGCAGCCCGGATACGTACGTCGGCAGCCGGGTGCGGAACGCGCCGCCGAGCAACTGGGCGACGCTGAGCCCGGCCAGCCGGCCGGCCAGGTCCCACAGCGCGATGTCGACGGCGGCGAGCGCGTCGGCCTGGTGGCCGACCAGGTGCCCGCGCTCGCGCATCAGGTCGCGCAGCCGGTGCCAGGCCGGGCGGGGGGCGGTGGCGTCCATGCCGACGAGCACCGGCGCGAGCAGCAGGTCGACGATCGCGGCGGGCACCTCGGGCGCCACCGGGGCGAGTGCCTCCCCCCAGCCGGTGGTGCCGTCGTCGGCCACCACCTCCACGAGCAGCGTCTCGTAGCGGGACGAGTAGAGGCTGCGCCACGGCTCGCGGACCTGGTAGCCGCCACCGATGGTGCTCCCGTCGCGCAGCGGCCCCAGGTACGCCTCGTCGGCGCGCACCTTCAGCACGTGGGTGCGGACCTCGCGGACCAGCATCACGCCTCCCTTCCGCAGGTCAGCCGGACCGGCTGGGGCCGCTGGGGCGCTGGCCCGGGTCGTCCGGATCGCCGAGCGCAGCGCTGGTCGCCGGCTCCGCGGCTGTCGGTCTCCACTGGACGGTTGAAGGGCGGGATTGAACGCTCAGATGCCACGAGGTCGCCTCTGTATCGCAATTCTGCAACTCGCATGCAGTTGCCGGTTGACACGGTGCAACATGAGCGCCACTCTGGCACAGCAATGGATGGGACGTCCAGAAGGAGACTTCGTGGCGAGTGATCAGGGCACCAACCAGAGCGTGGAGAAGGCCGCCGCCGTGCTGACCGCCTTCCTCGCCAGCCAGCCGGCACTGCGGGTGTCCGACGTGGCCCGTCACGCCGGGCTCGGACAGTCCACCGCGTCGCGCCTGCTGGCCACCCTGGAAGCCTGCGACCTGGTGCAACGCGACCAGGTCAGCGGCCTTTACCAGCTCGGGCCCGCGCTGATCACGATGGCCGGCGTCGCCCTCAACAGCCATCCGGTGCACCGCGAGGCCCGCCAGCGGGCCCAGAACCTCGCCGCGGAACTCGGCCTCGGCGCCAACGTCGCGATCCGCAGCGGCGCGTCGCTGTTCTACCTGTGCAACTTCGAAGGCACCCTCGCCCCACGGTCGTTCGTGCTGATCGGCCAACACAACCCGCTGCACGCCACCGGGCTCGGCAAGTGCCTGCTGATCGGCACCGACGCCGAACAGCGCCGGGCGCTCCTGCCCGAACTGCCCTCCTACACCCCGGCAACCATCACCGACCACGCCGCCCTCGACGCCGCCGTCGAGCAGGCCGCGCAGCGGCGCTACGCCACTGAGGTCGAGGAACTGGCCCTCGGGCGGGCCTGCGTCGCCTCGCCGATCCTCGACCACACCGGCACCGTCTGCGCCGCCCTGTCGGTCTCCGGCCCGCTGTCCGCGATCGCCCTGGACACGCGGGAGGCCGAGTTGGCCCGCATGGTCATCGAAGTCGCCGACGCGATCAGCACCGGCCTGGGCTACCTCGGCCGCCCGGCGGGCACCCACCCCGGTCGCTCGGCGACGGCGCGTTCGCCGTCCTGCTCATGCTGCCCGCCCTGGCGATGCTCGCCGCGATCGTCGTCTACCCGCTGGTCGCCTCCCTGGTCACGGCGTTCTTCGCGCAGAGCCTCGTCGAACCCGGCCGCACCTTCGTCGGCCTGGGCAACATCACCGAGCTGCTCGGCGGCGACTTCTGGCGGCTGCTGCGGCAAACCCTCGTCTTCACCGTCGGCGCCACCGTCGCGCCGTTCCTCGTCGGCCTCGCCCTGGCACTCGCGCTCAACACCCGTATCCGCGGCCGGGCCACCCTGCGCGGCCTGCTGCTCATCCCGTGGCTGGTGCCCAGCGTCGTGGTGTCCTTCCTCTGGATGTGGATCTTCAACGCCAACTACGGGCTGGCCAACGGAGCGCTGGAGGCGCTCGGGCTGATCGACGAACCGCGGGCCTGGCTCGCCAGCCCCGGCACCGCGATGGCCGCCGTCATCGTCGCCAAGACCTGGGCCAGCTTCCCGTGGATCCTGGTGATGCTCCTCGCCGGCCTGCAGACCGTCCCCGGCGAGCTGCACGAGGCCGCCGAAACCGACGGCGCCGGCGCGGTGCAGCGGTTCTTCGCCGTGACCCTGCCGCACCTGCGCGGCATTATCGGCATCGTCCTGCTGCTGGAACTGATCTGGAACTTCCAGCACTTCGACCTGATCTACGTGATGACCGGCGGTGGCCCGGCCGGCGCGACGGAGACCTTCGCCACCGCCGTCTACGAGACCGCCTTCCAGGGTTACGACCTCGGCCGCGCCGGCGCACTCGGCCTGCTGTGGATGCTGCTGCTGCTCGGCATGGTCGCGATCTACGTCCGCCGGTCGGAGCGGGAGGGACAGCTATGAGCAAGCGCTCCGCCAGGGACAGCCGCGGCTCCCGCGCCGCCGCCTGGGCCGCCGTCGCGGTCCTCGGCGGGTTCGGGCTGCTGCCGGTCTACTGGATGCTCGCCACCGCCCTCACCCCGGCCCAGCAGACCTTCCGCTACCCGCCGTCGCTGATCCCCACCGACCTGACCCTCGACAACTTCGCCAACCTCGCCGACGAGCCCGCGCTGGCCCGCTACCTGTTCAACAGCATCATCGTCTCGGTCATCACCGCCGTGCTGAGCGTCGTCGTCTCGGCCTACATGGGGTACGCGTTCAGCAAGTTCCGCTTCCGCGGGCGACGCAGCCTCATGTACTTCGTGCTGTCCTCGCAGATGTTCCCGCAGGCACTGCTCCTGGTCACCCTCTACGCCCTGTTCAGCGCCTACCGACTGCTCGACACCTACACCGCGCTGGTGCTGTCGTTCACCACCTTCACGCTGCCGCTGTGCGTCTGGATGCTCAAGGGCTTCTTCGACACCATCCCCGACTCGCTCGTCGAGGCCGCCCGCGTCGACGGCGCGTCCCGGCTGCGCACCATCCACTCGGTCATCCTGCCGCTGTCGGCGCCCGGCCTCGTCGCCGCCGGACTGTTCGCGTTCGTCCGCGGCTGGAACGATTTCATCTTCGCCCTCACCCTCGCCGGACGCGAGAAGACGACCCTGCCACCGGGGCTGGTCAACGCGTTCCTCGGCGAGGCCACCGCGCAATGGGCGGAGCTCATGGCCGCCTCACTGCTGGCGTCCCTGCCCGTGGTCGTCGCGTTCATCGCGCTCCAACGATTCCTGGTCGGCGGCATCACCGCCGGCGCCATCAAGGGATAACCCCACCCGTCCCGGAGGTCCACCCCATGAACAACAACCTTTCCCGCAGGGACCTGCTCCGCCTCGTCGGGCTCGGCGCCGGCGCCGGCGCCCTCGGTCTCGGCGGCGTCGCCGCCTGCGCGCCGAGCGCCGACGGCCCCACCACGGACACCGCCAAGTCCGCCACCGACTTCTCCTTCGCCTCCTGGAGCCTGGCGGACAACGCCTCGAAAGCCAAGATCGAAGAGCTGATGCGCGGGTACGGTGGCAAGGCCGGTGTCACCGTCAACGGCGTGCCGCTGGCCTACAACACCTACCTCAACCAGCTCACCCTCCAGGTGCGCGGCGGACAGTTCACCGGCGCCGCCCAGATGGACATCGCCTGGCTCGCCGGCCTGGCCGCCCTCGGCAAGCTGCGCGACCTCGGCGACGTGGCCAGGGACGCCGGCTACACCGAGGCCGCGCTCAGCTCCGGGCAGGTCGATGGCAAACAGGTCGGCCTGCCCTGGACCACGGCGGCGATCGGGCTGATCGCCAACCGCGAGCTGATGCAGAAGGCCGGTGTCACCACCGCCCCGGCCACCATCGCCGACTTCGAGACCGCGCTTCGCGCGCTGAAGAGCACCGGCGTCATCCCGTACGCCGCCTCCACCAAGGTCGCCCAGCTCAAGGACATCCTCATCTGGATGCAGACCTTCGGCAGCCCGCTGCTCGACGGCGACAAGGTGACCGTCGGCGACGACGCCAGCGTCGAGGCGGTCGCCTGGTACAAGAAGCTCTACGACGAGAAGCTGATCGCCCCGGACGTGGAGCGGGTCGACGCCCGCACCCTGTTCGCCCAGGGCAAGGCCGCCATCTACGACGACGCCATCGTCGGCCGGGACTTCGTCGTCAAGGGCTCCCCCGACACGTCCCTCGCCGACAAGCTCGACCCGATCGCCCGTCCCGTGAAGAACGCCGGCGACAAGCCCCGGGCCGTGCAGTGGGGCCACGCCGTCGTGGTGGTCGAGGGCGAGGGCGCCAACACCGCCAGCGACTTCGCCGGGTGGCTGACCTCGGACGAGCAGACCGTGCTCGGCTACTTCAAGGATCTGTCGCTGCCACCCACCACCAGTAAGGCGTTGGCGTCGGAGCAGGTGCGCACCGACCGGTTCACCGCGCAGTTCAGCGAGCGGATCACCGCCACCGCCACGCCGAACCCGTTCTGGAAGTACCCGCAGTACGCGCAGATGGAGACGGCCATCTCCGAGCAGGTGCAGGCCGTCCTGGTGGGCCGGGCCAAGCCCGCCGACGCCATGCGGGACGCCGGCCGGGCGGTGCAGGCGCTGATCACGTGACGGAACCGGGCACCCGGCTGGTGGTGGCGGTCGCCGACGCGACCGCCTCCACCAGCCGCGTATCCCCGTGGTCGTGCCCGGTCCACCGCAGCCCGTTGAAAGTGCCGCGCCGGTGGAGGATGCTGAGATGCATCCATGCTCGCCGATATAGGAGGGGACGGATGCGCCGCCTGCCGATTGTCGCCCTCGTCCTGGCCACCCTGCTGCTGGGCGTACCGCCCGCCGCCCGCGCGGCCACCGCCGACGCCGCGCCGGCGACCGCGGCGGCCCAGGTCCGCACGCCGGGCACCACCGTGGGCGTCGACCCCGTCACCGGTCGGCTGACCGTCACCGTCGACGACACCGTGACCGGCGCGGAGCTGGCGGCGCTGCGCGCGACGGCCGCCCGCGCCGGGGCGGTGCTGCGCCACCAACCCGGCCGGCTGCGCATCCTCATCGCCGGCGGGCAGGCCATCCACGGCAGCGGCGGTGGCCGTTGCTCACTGGGCGCCAACATGCGCAGCGGCAGCACCTACTACTTCGTCACCGCCGGGCACTGCACCGCCACCGCCTCGACCTGGTACGCCGACAGCGCGCGGACCACCGTGCTCGGCACCCGCACCGGCAGCAGCTTCCCCACCAACGACTACGGCCTGGTCCGCTACACCAGCGACGTCGCCCACCCCAGCGCGGTCTACACCTACCCCGGCATGGTCACCATCTCCGGCGCCGGCAGCGCGTACGTCGGCCAGGCGGTGTGCCGCAGCGGCGCCACCACCGGCGTGCGGTGCGGCACGGTGACCGCCCTCAACCAGACCGTCAACTACGCCCAGGGCAGCGTCTCCGGCCTGATCCGCACCAACATCTGCGCCGAACCCGGCGACAGCGGCGGTCCGCTGTACGTGGCCGCGACCGGCACGATCATCGGCATCCTCTCCGGCGGCAGCGGCACCTGCACCACCGGCGGCACCACCTTCTACCAGCCCATCCTGGAGGTGCTCGCCGCGTACGGCGTGGCGATCCCCTGAGCCCGCCCGGTGACCGGGTCCACGCCGCTCAGGCAGCCGGCCAGGGCGCCGCCGCGGCGGCGGACACGAAGGCCCGGGCGCGACGGCGCAGGGCGGGCCAGTCACCGGCGGCGACCTCGGTGGCGTTGACCAGCGCGCCGCCCGCTCCGACGGCCACCGCCCCGGCCGCCGCCCACCCGGGAAGCGACTCCGGGGTCACTCCCCCGGTCGGCGCCAGCGGCACGTCCGGCAGCGGCGCACGCAGTTCCCGCAGGTACGCCGGCCCGCCGAGGCTGGCGGGGAAGAGCTTGACGAGGCTGGCCCCGGACGACCACGCGACGTCGACCTCGGTGGGGGTGAAGGCGCCGCAGACCACCGGCAACCCCGCGACGGAGGCCTCGGCGAGCACTTCGACGCGGGTGGTCGGGGTGACCAGGAACTGCGCGCCGGCCGCGTGGGCGGCCCGTACGTCGGCGGGGGCACGGACGCTGCCGGCGCCGACCACGCACGACCCGGCCAGCTCGGCCCGCAGCGCGGCGACGGCGTCGAGCGCGTCCGGTGTGGTCAGCGTGACCTCCACCGCGGTCAGGCCTGCCTCGGCCAGTTCCCGGCCGGCCCGGACCACGGCGTCGGCGGCGGGCAGCCGGACGATCCCGATCACCCGGGCCCCACGCAGCACCGCCAGGCCGGCCGGCTGCCGTTCCGGCCGGGCCGGGATGGTCACGCCACCGCCTCCGGAACCGCGACCTGCGCCGGACCGAGGTAGCCGAGGCCGATGCTGATCGAGTCGGCCGCCTCGATCACCGCGCGGGCGAGCGCGGCCTCGCGGGCCGGCAGGTCGATCGCGGACAGCGGGCCGGACACCGACAGCGCGGCGACCACGACGCCGGAGCCGTCGCGGATCGGCGCGGCGACGCAGGCCCGGCCCAGCGCCAACTCCTCGACCTCGGTGGCGTAGCCGCGGGCGAGAGCGTTCGCGATCTCCTCGTCTAGCCTGTCGTGGATGGTGACCGTGCGGTGTGTGTAGGCGTGCAGCGCCGCCGCCGGCAGGAGTGCCCGCCGCTGCTCGCCGGTCAGGCCGGACAGCAGCGCCTTGCCCAGCCCGGTGGCGTGCAGCGGGTTGTACTGTCCGGCGAGGACGAACGGCCGCGGCGCCTGCCGGCCCTCGAAGTTGAGCAGGTAGAACAGGCGGTCACGACGGCGCACCGCGACGTTGACGCCGAGCCCCAGATCGGCGGCGAGGTCCTGGGCGGTCTGCCGCGCCTCGCGATGCACCGGGTGGCTGTTGAGCACCGCCCCGCCGAAGGAGATCATGTCGAGGCCGAGCCGGTAGAGCCCGCTGACCGGGTCCCGGTCGACGAAGCCCATGCTCTCCAGCGTGGCCAGCAGCCGCGACGTGGTGGACAGGCCAAGTTCGGTGGCCTTGGCCACGTCGGAGACCCGTAGTTCGGTCCGGCCGCCCGACAGTGCCCGCAGCACGGTCAGGGCCCGCTCGACACTCTGGTTACCGCTCGGTTCCGCCGCCATGCCAATCCTCTCTGGAAGTCCCTTGCGATATATGGCACCTTATTCTGCATGATGCACGTCGTCGATCATAGGCTGGGGCGGGGTGTGGTCATCGTGACCACGTACGGGCGGCACCCGTGAGACCGTCCGCGCCGGCCGCCGGCCTGGAAATCGTCGGGCTGGGCGAGGCCATGGTGCTGTTCCAGCCACCCCCTGGCGGGCTGCTCGCCGACACCCCGGCCGTGGAGGTCCATGTCGCCGGCGCCGAACTCAACCTCTGCACCGCCGCGGCCCGGCTCGGCGTGACCACCGGCTTCTGCAGCCGGGTCGGTGCCGACCCGCTCGGCAGCCGGGTGCTCACCGCGGCCCGGGCCGCCGGCGTGGACACCTCCCTGGTGACCGTCGACTCCCGACACCCGACCGGCCTGTTCCTCAAGGACGTCCAGCGCGACGGGCACCGGCGGGTCCACTACTACCGCACCGGCTCCGCCGCAGCGCACCTGGACCGGGCCGACGCCGCCCGGCTGCTCACCGCCCGGCCGCGACTGGTGGCCGTCTCCGGCATCACGCTCGCCCTCGGCCCCGGCCCTCGGGCCGCCGTGGAGTCCGTGCTGCGAGCGGCCCGGCAGGCCGGCATCACCGTGGCGTTCGACCCGAACCTGCGCCCCGCCCTCGGCGACGTCGACCAGCAGGCCGCCGGCGTCCGGGCGCTGCTGTCGTCCGTGGACGTCCTGCTGCTCGGCACCGACGAGGCGGGGCCGGTCCTCGGGGTGCGGGATCCGCGCGACGCCGACGAGGTCTTCGCCGCGGCCGCCGCCGCCGGCGTCGCGGAGACGGTGCTCAAGGCCGGCGCCGACGGCTGCTACCACGCCGGGCCGCACGGCGGCGCGGTGCACCAGCCGAGCGCGGCGACGACCGTGGTGGATCCGGTCGGTGCCGGCGACGCGTTCGCCGGCGGCTACCTGGCCGGCCGGCTGCGCGGCGCCCCGCCGGCCGGCGCGGCCACGCTGGGCGGCGCGCTGGCCGCCGGGGTGGTCGCCGCGCCCGGCGACACCGCGGGACTGCCCGATGCGTCCACGGCGGCCACGCTGCTGCGCGACGCGCTCGCACGGTAGGGCTTACCGCAGTGGTGCCGGGCGGGAGCGCCACCCCGGCACCACTGCGACTCACGCCTCCGGGCCGGCCTGGTCGGTCACGTCGGAGCCGGCACCGCCGGCGACGACGTCCTCGTCCGCGCCGCCGTACAACCGGTCGTCGCCCGGGCCACCGGCCACGACGTCCGGGCCGGCGCCGCCGAGCAGCACGTCGTCGCCCGGCCCGCCGGCCAGCCGGTCGGCGCCGTCACCGCCGCAGATCACGTCGTCGCCACCGCGGCCGGCGATCACGTCGTCACCGGCCCGGCCGACGATGACGTCGTCGCCCGCGGTCCCGACCAGCCGGTCGGCGCCGTCGGTGCCGACGACGGTCGCCGGCAGGCCCTGACACAGCGGCGCGGTGACCGTCACCGTCGTCTCCTGGGCGAAGTAGCCGTAGCCGTAGGAGACGGTGACGGTGTCGCCGAGCCGCGCGCCGATCGCCGCCAGGTCCAGCTCGGCGCGGTACGTCGTCGCGTTCGGACCGTCCTGCACCACGGCGAGGCGCCGCGGGATGCCGTCCTCGCCGACGCGGACCTGGACCTCGGCCCGGTCCAGTGCGGTGGGGTCGAAGTTGAGCGGCGCGGTGAGCCGAACCGCCGGGCGGGTTCCCTCGGGCACCCGGTCCACCACGGCGCCGGCGGCGTCGACGACCCGCACCTGCGTAACGTCGACCGCCCGCCAGGCCAGGGCCTCGTTCCAGGCGCTGTTGACGGTGACCCAGCCCTCGGAGTGGCCGATGTTGCCCACCTCCGGGTGGTACGGGTAGTGGCCGTTCTTCGGGCTGCCGTCGAGCACCCCACGGGAGCCCTGGAGCCGGCCGGCCCCGCCCTGGAACTCCGAGTACCAGCCGCGCTCCACCCCTTCGAAGCCCCACTGCTCCGTCGGGCCCCGGTACGAGGCGTGCCGCCCGGTGGGGTTGCGGCCGAAGATGTTGTCCACGTGGGCCACCGCGACCTGCCGCAGCCGGGCGGCGAGCGGGTCGTCGCCGAGCACCCGCGCGGCGGCCAGTGCCGGGGCGGCGAAGCCGGCCACGTTGCCCGTCTCGTTCGGATCGCTGGCCGAGCCGCCGCCGGTGAACGGCGGGATGGTCCACCGGTCGGCCGAGTACCGGCGGAAGTCCCACAGGTTGTCCGAGCGCTCCGCCACCACCTCGGCCCAGTCCCGGATGAACTCCCGGGTGCCCGACGGCGCCTGATCGGGGTGCTGCTCCAGCAGCCGGGCCAGGCCGGTCACGAGGTGGTACTCGCCCTGCCGCTGGCCCTTGGTGACCGTCGGGTCGGTGACGTCGAGGTGCTCGACCAGCCACGCGGCCTGGGCCCGGGCGGCCGCGAGGTACCGGTCGGCGTCGGCACGCCCCTCCCGCGTCGCCACCTCGTACATCATTACGTTCGGCCAGACCGAGTGGCCGGGGGGAAGCTCGCCCTTGCCGGAGCCGACCTGGGTGTAGACCTGCAGCAGGTCGGCCGTGTGCGGGGTGGTGTCGTACCAGGCGAAGCGGTCCTTGGCCGGGTCGTCCCAGATGCCGAAGAGGTAGTCGCGGGCCCGCTCGTAGACCTCGCGCGGGACGTACCGCGCCAGGTAGGGGTAGGCGTAGAGGAACGCGGCGAGCTGCTCCTTGAGCAGCGTGTGGTTGACCCGCCCGTCGAGGTACACCTCGACCGCCCAGTGGATCAGCCGGACGATCTCCGGGGTGTCCGCCGGCAGCTGCACCGGCAGCCCGACGTACCTCGCGTCGGGGTCGGTGATCTGCGCGAACGCCGACGGGTTGGCCAGGTACATGTCGACCAGGGCGGGCAGCTCGAACGACATCTGGTGCGAGTCGCGCCAGCCGACGCCGAGGTAGCAGTTCTGCGGGTCGGTGCCGCCGTGGACCATCCGGCTGAAGTCGCCGTAGTAGCACCGGACGTCGGTCATGAACTGCACCGCCCGGCGGTACGACACCCGCTCGATCCAGTCCGCGCCGACACCGAACGGGACGGATTCGCCGGTCCCGGCCGCGCCGTCGACCACCACCGTGTACGGCCCGGCGTCCGCCGGCTCGAAGCCGGTGAAGTCGCCGACCTGGCCGCGTACGGTGCCGGAGTGGCGGACGGTCCCGGCGGCGTCGACGACGCGGAACGGATCGCCGTCGGCGGCCCGCGGGGCGGTGAACCGCTTGGCCTGACCGAGGTTGTAGCCGCTCTGGTTGACCAGGACGGGCTGGTCGGCGTCGGGCTCGCCGGGCCCGGTCCACGAGCAGCCGGAGGCGGTGGTGGGGTGGCCGTCGGGTACGGCCGTCAGGCCGTGGACGGCGACGGCGGCGAACGACGCCCGCGCGTGGTAGACGCCGAGGCCGATGGTGCCGCCGGCGGTGGGTGAGTCGACGACCGCCACGCGCTGGGCGTCGACCTCCACCACCGAGATGCCGTTGGCCCGGCGGATGACCAGTTCGTGCCACTCCCCCTGGCGCAGCGGCGCGGGGCCGCGGCACACCGTCCTGGTCACCGGGCGGGATACCTGCACCCCGGACCAGCCGGCCAGCTGGGCGGCGAGGTTGTTCTGGGTGACGGCGTACGGCTCCTGAAAGTCGGTGAGCACGGAGACGGTGGGCGAGTCGGTGGTCGCCTCGACCCGGACGCGGGTGCGCAGTTCGTAGGCGTCGGGCAGGTCGACCGGGGTAACCGGTGCGATGTACCGGCCCGAGGGCTGGTTGCGGGTGTCGACCGAGACGTAGGGGAACTCGGCGGTCGTCGCCGTCCACTCGGTGAGCGCGCCGGTCAGCGCGCGCCACCGGGTGAGCCCGGCGGAGAAGTCGTCGGTGAACAGCTGCGGCCCGGGCGCGGTGCCGGACGGGGCGGCGGTCGCCCCCGGCCCCGGGCCCAGCGCCACGGTCGCCGTCAGCGTCGCGGTCAGGGCCGCCGCGGCCTGGCGGCGGGTACGTCTGGTCACAGAGGACCTCCTTGTCAGCTCCGTCGCGCGGACCGTGCACGATCGACGGTCTCGCCGCGGGTCCAGCTGGCGGTGGTTACGTTTCAGACCTAACCGGCTCGGATGAAAGATTCTGGGAGGTGGTTGCGCTATACGGGACCGTAATGCGGATGATGCACGTAGTCAATCAGTCTGGAACGGACCGAGCACCCTGGACGGGTACCGGTCTGGCGCCTGGTCCCGGCCGGCCCGGTGGCTGTGACGGGAAACCGGCCACCGACGCCTGATGTTCGGGGTCCGCCCGGACGCTCGTCGCACCGGCCGGCGCGAAGGGCCTGGCCAGGCATGGGGCCGCCGGTGTAGACAGGGTTTCTGATCATGGTGCGGCCGGTGTCCCGGGCCAGGGCCGGGACCGGCGAGCGGAGGTTGTCATGCAGGGTGAGCTGCAGCGCATCGTCGACGCCGTCGCCGCGCACACGGGCCGGCCGGCCCTGATCGAGGACCGGCGCCAGCGCGTCGTGGTCTACAGCGAACAGACCGGCCTCGTGGACGAGGTGCGCCGGGCGTCGATCCTGCGCCGGCAGACCACCCCCGAGGTGATGGCCTGGCTGCGCAACTTCGGCATCATGGACGCCCGCGAGCCGATCCGGATCCCGGCCCATCCGGAGCTCGACCTGCTGCCCCGGGTCTGCGTGCCCATCCGCCACCACGACCTGCTGCTGGGCTTCGTCTGGTTCATCGACGCCGACGGCACCCTGACAGACGTCGACATGGAGGCGACGGGGCTGCTGAAAGAGCTGTCCCTGGCGTTGTACCGGGAGAACCTGCTCGGCGAGCTGGCCGCCCAGCGGGAGACCGAAGCCGCCCGTACGCTGCTCGCCGACCGCCCGGAGACCCGCGACCAGGCGGTACGGGCGCTGCTGGAGGCTGGCATGATCGCCGGCGACGGGCCGAGCACGGCGCTCGTCGCGCATCTGGTCGCGCCGCGACACCAGGCACCCGACGAGGCCGCCCGGATCGCGCTGGAGCAGTCGCTGGTCGCCGCGCGACGCCGGATCGGCACCCGGGAGGCGCTGCACATGATCCGCCACGACCACGGCGTACTGCTGCTCTGCGCGGGGCAGGCCGCCGGGCGGCCCGCCCCGGAGGTCGCTGCGAAGCACCTCGACGACGCGCTGCAGCAGATGACCCGCTCCCTGGGCTCGGTCGTGCGGACCGTGGTGGGGATCGGCCGGACCCGGCCACGACTTGTCAACGCCGTCGCCTCGTACGCCGAGGCGCTGCACGCCGCCCGGATCGGCGCCCAGCTGCCGGCGCTCGGGCCGGTGGTGACCTGGTCGGGCCTGGGTATCTACCGGGTGCTGTCCCGGCTGAACGACCATCGCCTCGACGTCGCCGACGTGCATCCGGGGCTGGCGCGGCTGCTGCCCACCCCGACCCACCAGGCGCTGCTGGCCACCCTGGAGCGCTACCTCGACCTGGCCGGCAACGCCCACGCCACCGCCGCCGAGCTGCGGCTGCACCGCACCACGCTTTACTACCGGCTGCAGCGGATCGAGGAACTCGCCGGTACCGACCTGAAGGACGGCAACGAGCGCCTCTGCCTGCACCTGGCGCTGAAACTGGCCCGGCTGGAGGGCCGTTACCGGCCGGACGGCTGACCGCCGCGGCTCTCGGCTGCGACAGACGTAGCAACCGGTGCCGGAGATCTTCGACAGGTGGCCGATGACCGGGCGGCCGAGCGGTTCGTAGGTTCGGCGGAACCGCCGGGGACTCCCAGGTCGGGGCGGGTTCACGGACTGAGGGGGTGGATGTCATGGCCTGGCGGTGGATCGGGCGCTTCGCCGTGCCCGCCCTCGTCGCGGCGGTGTTCGCCGCCCCGCTGTGGTTCATGGTGGTCGGTTCCCTGCGCCCCGCCGGCCTGCCGCCGCCCCGGACGCTGGAGGTCCTGCCGGCGGCGCCGACGCTGGCCGCGTACCGGCGGCTGCCCGAGCTGATGCCGCTCTTCACCTATCTGGCGAACTCCGCCCTGGTCGTCGCGCTGGCCGTGCCGGTGACCGTGCTGGTCGCCTCGCTGACCGGGTTCGGGCTGCGGCTGCTCACCCCGCCCGCCCGGCGGCGGATGATCCTCGGCCTGCTGGCGCTGCTGCTGGTGCCGGTCACCGCGGTATGGGCCACCCGCTTCGAGCTGTTCCGCCTGGCCGGCGCGGTCGACACGTACGTGCCGCTGCTGGCCCCGGCCCTCCTCGCGGTCAGCCCGTTCCTGGTGCTGCTCTACGCCTGGAGCTTCGGCGGCGTGCCGGACAGCCAGCTGGAGGCGGCCCGGTTGGAGGGCGCCGGGTGGCTGACCGTGTGGCGCCGGCTGGCGCTGCCGCAGGTGCGCCCGGCGACCCTGGCGGTGGCCGTGCTGGCCTTCACCTTCCACTGGTCCAACTTCATCGACCCGCTGCTGTACCTGCACAGCGGCGACCGCTACACCTACCCGCTGGGGCTGCGGTTCCTGCTGCTGCTCAACCCCACGGACTGGCCGCTGCTGATGGCCGGCTGCGTGATCGCGACCGCCCCGTGCGTGGTGGTGTTCCTGCTGGCCCAGCGGATCCTGCTGAACGACAGTCCGCTGTCGGCGCTGAGATACGGAGGACCCGGATGAACCGGTGGTGGCGACGGGGTTGCGCCGGGCTGCTCGCCGCCGCCCTGCTGGTCGGGGCGGGCGCCGGCTGCGACGCCGCCGGGCAGGACCGGCCGGGCATCACGGTGATGCTGTTCGGCGACGCCGAGGAGATCACCGGCTACCGCGCCCTGATCGACGCCTTCGAGGAGGCCAACTCCGACGCCGAGGTCACCCTCTCCCCCGTCGCCACCCAGGACGAGCTGATGGCCCGGTTGACGTCGTCGTTCGCCGGCGGCCGGCCACCGGACGTATTCCTGATCAACTACCGCCGCTACGGCCAGTTCGCCGCGCAGCGGGCGATCGAGCCGGTGCAGTCCTACCTGGACGCGAGCACCGTGCTCAAGGAGAGCGACTTCAGCCCGCGCGCCCTCGACGCGTTCCGCTTCGACGGCACGGCACTGGCCTGCCTGCCGCAGAACCTGTCCTCCCTGGTCGTCTACTACAACGCCGACCTGTTCCGCGCGGCCGGCGTACCGCTGCCGCAGGCCGGGTGGGACTGGAACGATTTTCTCGCCGCGGCCCGTGGGCTGACCGGCGACGGCCGGTACGGGCTGGGCGTGGAGCCGTCGATCGCCCGGCTCGCGCCGTTCGTCTGGTCCAACCGGGGCGAGCTGGTCGACGACCCGACCCGACCCACGACGCTGACCCTGCGCGGCGACCCGGCCACCCGGCGGGCCGTCGACTGGTTCCTGGACCTGCAACTGCGACACCACGTGGTGCCGCCCGACGCCGAGGAACAGAGCGAGTCCAGCGAGGCCCGGTTCCTGCGCGGCACCCTCGGCATGTACCTGAGCAGCCGGGTCGCCGTGCCCACCCTGCGGACCATCGACGGCTTCACCTGGGACGCGGCGCCACTACCGGTGGCGCCCGGCGGCGTACCGGCGTCGATCCTGCACAGCGACGCCTACTGCATGAGCGCCGGCCTGCCCGACCACAGCGAGGCGTGGCGGTTCATCGAGTTCGCGATGGGCGTCACCGGCCAGCAGACCCTCGCCCGGTCCGGGCGCACCGTACCGTCCCGGCTGGACGTCGCCACCTCCCCGGCCTTCCTCGACCCCGCCCAGCCGCCGCGCTCGTCGCGGGTGTTCCTCGACGCCGAGCCGCACCTGCGGGCCACCCCGCGCACCGCCACCTGGGCGCGGGTCGAACGGGAGGCGGACACCCTGCTCACGGAGGTGTTCTACGGCCGGGTCGACCGCGCGGCGGGGCTGGCGAACCTGGAGGAGAAGCTGCGGCCGCTGTTCGCCGCACCGGTGGGGACCGGCCCGTGAGCGACGCCCGGGGAGTCATCCGGCTGGAGTCCCTGACCAAGGCGTACGGGCGGGTCACCGCCCTCGACGGCGTCGACCTGGAGGTACGCGCCGGCGAGATGGTGACCCTGGTCGGCCCGTCGGGCTCGGGCAAGTCGACCGTCCTGCGGCTGATCGCCGGGCTGGACCGGCCCGACCACGGTCGGGTGTGGGTCGACGGCCAGGACGTCGCGACGGTGCCGCCGCACCGGCGGGCGGTGGCGATGGTTTTCCAGGACTACGCCCTCTACCCGCACCTGACCGTACGCGGGAACCTGCTCTTCGGCCTCCAGGTCCGCCGGGTGCGCCGCGCCGAGGCGGATCGGCGGGCCCGGGCCGCCGCCGAACGCCTCGGCATCGCCGACCTGCTCGACCGGTACCCCGACCAGATGTCCGGCGGGCAGCGCCAGCGGGTCGCCCTGGCCAGGGCGCTGCTCCGCGAACCCAGCGTCTACCTGCTCGACGAACCGCTGGCCAGCCTGGACGCGCCACTGCGGTTCGCCACCCGGGCCGATCTGCTCGCGCTGCACCGCGAGCTGCGCACCACCACCATCCACGTCACGCACGACCAGCAGGAGGCGATGACCCTCGGCGACCGGGTGGTCGTCCTGGCCGGTGGGCGGGTGCGGCAGGTCGGCCCGCCGCAGCAGGTGTACGACGAGCCGGCCGACACGTTCGTGGCCGGGTTCCTGGGCAGCCCGCCGATGAACCTGGTGCCCGGCGGCGGGCTGCTCGGCGGCGACGCCGGCGCGACTCTCGGCGTACGCCCCGAGGACCTGGCGCTCGACGGCGCCGCGCCGGTCGAGGTGACGTTGGAGGCGGTGGAGGCGCTCGGCAGCGAGGCCGTGCTGCTGACCCGGGCCGACGACGGCACCCGGCTGACCGTCCGCACCGGACCACGCCCCGGCGTGGGGCCGGGCGAGCGGGTGCGGCTGCGGGTCGACCCGGCCCGGGTGCACCGGTTCGACACCGCCACCGGGCTGCGCCGATGAGCCGGCGCCCGCTTACCGCGTGGGCGTTCCTCGCCCCGTACGCCGTGGCGGTCGCGCTGCTGATCCTGGTCCCGGCGCTGCTGAACGTCGGCTACGCCGGCACCGACCACACCGGCCTGACCCGGGACCCGCGGTTCGTCGGTCTGGCCAACGTCCGCCGGCTGCTCGACGACAGTTTCCTGGTCGACAGCCTCCAGGCGTCGCTGTTCCACGTCGCGCTGGCCGTACCGGTGCGGCTGGTGGCGGCGGTGGGGCTCGGGCTGCTGCTCGCCGCGCCGCGGCCCGGCGGCCGCTGGTTCCGCACCGCCGTCTACCTGCCCACGGTGATCCCGGACGTGGCGCTGGCGGTGCTGTTCCTGTGGGTGCTCAACCCGCTGTACGGGCCGCTGAACCAGCTCCTCGGGCTCGTCGGCCACCCGGGGTTCACCTGGCTGGCCGACCCGACCACCGCGCGGGTGGGCGTGGTGCTGATGCTGGCGTTCCCGATCGGCGAGGGGTTCGTGGTGGTGCTCGCCGCCCGCCGGATGTTGAACGGCCGGCTGTACGAGGCGGCGGCGCTGGAGGGGTGCGGGCCGGTCGGCCAGCTGCGCCGGCTCACCCTGCCGCTGCTCGCCCCGGTGCTGGTGCTGCTCGCCGTCCGGGACACCATCCTCACGTTGCAGGTCAACTTCGTGCCGGCGTACGTGCTCACCGACGGCCGGCCGGCCAACGCGACGCTCTACCTGCCCGTCTACATCTTCGACCAGGTCTTCGAGTTCTCCGGGTTCGCCTACGGCTCGCTCATCACGATCCTGCTGATGCTGGTCACCGCCGCCGTGATCACCGTCCAGCTGGTGATGGTGCGGCGCTGGCGGGTGCTGCGCTGACCGTGGCATCCTGCTGCGGTGAAGCTCCGGGTGACCGCTCTCCTCGTCGCGTTTCCGCTCCTCGTGGCCTGCGGCGGGACGGACTCGCCCGCCGGCGGCGGACCGGGCCGGGACATGCTGGCGAACCTGCCCAGCTGCGACCGGGTGCCGCTGGACACCGACCCGGAGGTCCGCGCGGACGTGCCGGGCCTAGCCCTGCCCGACGGGGCGCGGGTGACCTCGGTGGTCGAGCAGGGCGCGTTGACCACGGTCGTGGCCACCGTCCGGATGTCGCCGCTGGACGTCCGCGCCCACTACGAGCAGCGCACCGACATCGACCTGCTGCGCGTCGAGGACGAGATATTCGAGACCGAGGTGCTGGCCCGGGCGCAGGACCGCCGGATGTACCTGCGCGCCGGCGCGCTCTGTGCGGACGGCACCAGCCTCACCGCGATGGTGGGGCCCGACTCCGACGACGCCGGCCTGCCGGAATTCCGCAGCGGCTAGCAGCCCGAGGGCCGCCGCGGCCGGGGCGACGACGGCGCGGAAGACGCGGGGCGCCTCGGTCCCCGTGGTCCCCGAAGGCGTGCGCTCCGAGTGCTGGAGCGGGGCCGCCTCGACAGGTGTCCTAACCTGGCGGCCCGAATCCCAACAGATGCTCAGTGACGCCGACCGGCCCGCTGTCTAGCGTGCGCACAGGAGACCGCTTTCCCCCGGTCACCCCCGCATGTGGACAGGGAGACACCGCATGAACCTCACGCTCATCCGAAGTCGCCGCGGCCTGGCGACAGCGTCCCTGGCGCTGCTCGCCGCGGTCGCCCTGGCGGCCTCGTCGGCACCGCAGCCCAGCCAGCGGTCGCTGGCCACGAAGACGCCCACCGGCCCGATGGAACTGCCCGACGAGTGGATGACCGCCCAGCGGATGAGTGACGGCAGCACCGAGCTGTCCGCCGCCAGGTACGCGGCGGCGCGCGGCGAGGCCAACCGGCTCGCCGCGCACACCCGCACCGTCTACCGTCCGCTGGCCGAGCGGGACTGGAGCTTCTTCGGCCCCGCCAACATCGGCGGCCGGGTGGTCGACATCGCGGTCGACCCCCAGGTGCCCGACCAGGTCTTCATCGCCGCCGCCTCCGGGGGTGTGTGGAAGTCCAGCGACGCCGGCGCCCGGTTCGAGCCGGCGTGGCCCGACGACTGGAGCCAGGCCATGGGCTCGGTCGCCATGACCAGCGAGGGTGTCCTCTTCGCCGGCACCGGCGAGGCGCAACCGGGCGGCGGTTCCATCACCTTCGGCGGGGACGGCGTCTACCGCTCCACCGACCGGGGTGCCACCTGGCAGCAGGTCGGCCTGGCGGGCAGCCACGCCATCGGCCGCCTCGCCATCGACCCGCGCAACGAGGACCGGATCTTCGCCGCCGCCACCGGCAACCTCTTCGTGCCCGGCGGTGAGCGCGGCGTCTACCTCTCCGACAACGGCGGGGACAGCTGGCGTCGGGTGCTCGCCCCGCCGAACGGCACCACCGGCGCGACCGAGGTCGTCATCGACCCGAGCAACCCCGACCGGGTGTACGCGGCGATGTGGGACCACCTGCGTGAGCCGAACCAGCGCACCTACGGCGGCCCCGGCTCCAGCCTGTGGCGCTCAGACGACGGCGGCGGGACGTGGCAGCGGATGACCAACGGCCTGCCCACCGACGCCGACCAGGGCCGCTGGGGGCTGGCGGTCGCGCCGGACAACCCGCAACGGCTGTACGCGTACGTCGGCACGGCCCTCGGCCCGTTCCGCGCCTTCTACCGTTCCGACGACGGCGGCGACACGTGGACCCAGACGCCGGTCACCGCCGGCCAGGCGTCGCAGTCCACGTTCAGCTGGTGGTTCGGCAAGCTCTTCGTCGACCCGGACGACCAGAACACCGTGTTCCTCACCGGGGTCAACCTGATGCGCTCGACCAACGGCGCCCAGAGCTTCTCCGCCGTCGGCGGCGTGCACGCCGACCAGCACGTGCTGCGCTGGGACCCGAAGGTGCCCAACCGGGTCTACCTGGGCAACGACGGCGGCTTCTACCGCTCAGAGACCGACGGCGCGAGCGGCTGGGTGAAATCCACCCACGAGCCGTACACCCAGTTCTACACCGTCGACGTGGCCGAGACCGACCCGGTGCTGAAGGTGGGCGGCGCACAGGACAACGGCTGCAACCGCGGCTACAACGGCGTGGGCGGCCCGTGGAACGCCATCGGCTGCGGTGACGGCCTCCAGGTCATCATCCACCCGCAGAACCCAAGCATCGTCTTCGGGTGCAGCCAGTACGGCTCCTGCTACCGGTCGGAGAACTCCGGCGGCACCCCGCGGCAGAGCATCGGGGCCGGCCAGACCACCTCGCAGCGGCGCAACTGGCAGACGCCGCTGCAGTTCGATCCGAGCGACCCGAACGTCATGTACTACGCCGGGAACATCGTCAACCGGTCGACCGACAACGGCCGCACCTGGACGGCGATCAGCCCGGACCTCACCGGCGGCGGCCCCAACGACCCGGTCGGCTACCCGTGGGGCACGATCACCGCGATCGCCGCGGCCCCCACCGACGGCGACACGCTGTACGTCGGCACCGACGACGGGAAGCTGTGGTGGACCCACGACCTCGGACGGAGCTGGAACGAGGTCGACCCGGCGCAGCTGCCAGGCACCTGGGTGACCCGGGTGGCGGTGCACCCGTCGGACGCCGACATCGCGTACGCCACGTTCTCCGGCTTCCGGTCCGGCAGCGACCGGCCGCACGTGATGATGACCCGCGACGGCGGCCGCACCTGGACCGACATCGGCCGGGGGCTGCCGGACGCGCCGGTGAACTCGGTGGTCCCCACCTCGGACGGGCTGCTGCTCGTCGGCACCGACGTCGGCGTGTTCATGTCGGGGTGGAACGGCGGTGAGTGGGCCGCACTCGGCGCCGGCCTGCCGCAGGCGGCGGTGATGTACCTGCGGTACCACGAGCCGTCGCGGCAGCTCACCGCGGCCACGTTCGGCCGGGGCGTCCACGACATCACCGTCCCGCGGTGCCCGGCGGCATCGACGAAGCTGCCGCTGAAGGACACCGGGGTCGGCGTGGTCGGGGCGCTCTCCTCCTGCGGCGCGGCGTGACCGGACGGTAGGTCGACGCGGGGGTGTGCCGGGCGCGGGCCCGGCACACCCCCAGATTCTCCGGCAGGTGCGGTGTGTCGCCGGGGGCTCCGAGATGACCGGCTGGCATACCGTGCTGCCGTGGCGGCGCTGAGACTCGAACTCATGACCGAAAAGCAGTACGTGCGGTACCGGCAGCGCGCGGAGGCCAGCTACGCGCGGAACATCCCCGACCGCGCCACCCGGTCTGATGCGGCGACGGGACAGCCGATGGCCGAGGCGCCGGGGACGCCGCGGCCATCGACCACCCACCCGTCCCTGATCAGCCCGTCGGCAGGACGGCCTGGCCCTTGCGGTAGTTCCTGCCGCCGCCGTCGGGGGTGTAGTTGTTCTCGACATTGCCCGCCGAGTCCACCGAGAACCAGTGGATCGTCGTGCCCGCCCCTACGGTCAGGGTCTCGCCGCCCTCGCGGATGCCGGCCGAGCCGTAGCGGGTGGACGAGTAGGTGGGCGCGCTGCGGTCGAGGGTGTAGAAGATCGCCGCCGGTTCGCTGACGTCGAACGTCACGTCGACCATGCCCGGGGTCGAGCTCGGGGTGACCGACAGGCCACTCTCGGGCCGGGTGTGGTCCTTGTCGAAGTCCCGTGCCACCCGCATCAGCTCGACCAGGCCGTTGGCGAACTCCATCGTCTCGGCGTGCGCCTCGTCCCACTGCGGCTGGAAGGAGGTGCCGACCTCGAAGTTCCAGGCGTAGATGCCGTACTTGTACCAGAGCATGTCGCCGGAGTTGCCGGCCGCCGAGTAGAGCACGTCGGAGATCGGGCCGGTGCGCGCCGGCGTGACGGCCAGGTTGCGGTGCCGCTTGATCGCGGTGAGGATCCGCGACGAGGCACCCCAGAACGCCGACTCCTCGGCGAGCGTCGGCCGCGGCGCCGAGACGCGGCCGGGCGAGGCGTACGCGCCCGGCGACCACATGAAATAGTTGCCCGAGGAGTGCAGGTTCATCGAGAACCTGATGTTCGGGCGGGCGGCCAGCCAGTCCAGGTTCCGGTTCTCCGGTTCGGACAGCTCACTCGGCCCGGCGTAGATGCCGCTGGTGCAGCTGGTCGACGCGCCGGAGTAGCCGTCGAAGAGGCTGTACTCGGTGTAGTTGCGGTTGTTGTCCACACCCCACGAGTTGCGGCCGAGGAAGTCCGCCGCCCCGGTCTGCGGGCAGTGGTTGGTCATGTTCTTGCGCTGCCAGTTGAAGTCGTAGAACGAGTAGTGCCCGCCGTCGGGGTTTATCGACGGCGCGATCCAGATGTCGAGGTTGTTCAGCAGCTGCTTGGTCCGCCCGTCGTGCGCGTAGTTGCGCAGCAGCCGCTCGGCGGTCTCGATGGTGACCAGCGGCGGCACCCACTCCCGGGCGTGCTCCTGCGCGTACGCGAGCACGCCCAGCTTGGAGCCGTCGCGGTGCTTGCCGATGCGGATCGCGTACACCGGGTGCGGCTCGCGGGAGACGGTGGCCGGCGCGCTCAGGCCGTCGCTGAGCGCGGTCCGCGGCGCCGGCGCGACCACGCCGGTGCCCGGGCTGCCGCGATAGGTGTACGCGCGGAGCAGCGACCCGGCCTGCGCGTTGAGCGCGGCGACGACCTGGGCGGCGGTGCTGGTGACCGCGCCGGCGGCGTCGGTTGCCAGGTTGACCCGGACGGCGGTGCCGGTCACGGTCACCGACAGCGCGGCGTTGGCGGCGCCGGGGTCGGCGAGTTCGACGGAGATGTCGTTGCCGCCCTCGTGGCCCCAGGTGAGGGAGTCGACGGCGACCCGGCTGCCGGTGGCGGCGCCGAGCACGGCCTGCGCGTGGCGCCGGTAGCCGTTGGTCCGGTAGGGCAGCTCGACGATCTCGGCCAGGTGCGGGAACTCGGCGGCCAGCTGGTGGATCCGCCCGTACAGCTCGGTGGGCGTGAGATAGCTGGTGACGAAGTCCTTCTGGTAGCCGGGGCCCTCCGGGTCGGTGTCCGGGATGGGCAGCCATTCCTTGACCTCGGCGACGGCGATGTCCCCGGTGGGGCTGGTGATCCGGATGCGGTCGGGGCGGCTGGTCACCGTCGACGCACCGCGGTGGTAGAGGTAGACACCGGCGTCGACGAAGCGGGAGATCGTCTGCGTCCCGCCGGAGCCGATCTCGGTGCCGGGGCCGCTGTCCCGCTCGACGGTCAGCGCGGTGGTGGCCGTCTGGCCCTGCGCCCACTTCGCCTCCACCGACAGCACCTGGTTGGCTCCCGAGGTGTAGTAGTCCGCGCGGATGATCTTGATGTCGGAGACGTCTGGGGCGGTCGCGACCGCCACCGAGAACGCCCGGTTCTCCGCGACGTGCTCGGCGATGGTCGCCTCGCGCTCGGCGACGCGGGCCTGGGCGTCGGCGGGTCGGTGCACGACCTCGCCGAGGGTGAAGCCGGCCGCGGTCAACGTCGCGGCCTCGCCGGCGGTGATCACGGCGTGCGCCACCACGCCGTCCTCGGTGCGTTCGACGTGGTGATCGAGGTCCACACCGGTGGCGACGAGGGCATCGAGCTGGGCGGTGTCGGCGAGCAGGACCTCGACGACGTTCGCCTCCTCGCCCGCCACCCGGCCGGGGTCAGCAGGGGGTGCGGTGTCCGGCGCCCCGGCCGAGGCCGGGCTGACCAGCAGCACCACGGCCAGGGCGCCGGCCAGCGCGGTGGGCAGGCGGCGTCGCCACCGGGGACGTGGGGAATCAGGCATGGTGATGTCCGTCCTTCGGTTGATCGGCATGGGTGGCCGATGAGGTGGCCCGAGAGGCCCGCCCGGGGTACGCGGCTCCGCCCGGTTGGTCGCGAGCGCCGGCTGCGGAAACGGCAGCGCCGCGACAGGGTGAGAGGATCTCGTCGGCTCGGCGCCACCGCATCGCCGAAGTGCGGAGGCGCCGCCGAACCGGTGAACGGGAGGTGGTACCGGTGACGGTCGGTGGACTGAGCCAATCCTCAGCGTGGGCAAAGTGGTCTGTCAATACCTCTGGTAAGGCCCAGTCCGGGGTTTCGGTCAGTTCAGTGCGGAGCGCAGGCCCAGTCCGACCAGGCGCGCGGCATCGGCGTTGATCTCGCGCGCGGCCCGCCAGACCGCCCGCCGCGCCGGCCTGGCCGTCCTGACCGCCGAGGCGTACGTCATGGAGGCCCACGCGCACGCCACCAGCCGCGACGAGAGAGCCTGCGCCGCAGCGCTGCACCACGTTGAGCAGGCCCTCGACCGGGCGGACCGCAGCGGCGACCCGCAACCCCGTCGTACGACAGTTCCTCAACCGGGTCGACGCGGCGCTCGGCACCCGACGGTGACGGTTACAGCTCGCCGCGCGCCTGGCGGGCGACCAGCTCCAGCACGGCGATCACCGTTCCTGCGCCGACGATCTCGCCCTTCCCGACCAGCTTCCGCGCCTCGCTGAGCGGAATCCAGGCAATCTGCTCCGCCTCGTTCGCATCCATCGGCGTACCCATGTGCTTCGCGCTACGTGCCAGAAACAGCAGGTTCTCCGCGTCCGCCGTCCCCACCCACGGCTGGAACGTCAACAACGGCTTCACCTCATGCGGACGCCAGCCCGTCTCCTCCTCAACCTCCCGCACCGCGCACACCGCCGGCTCCTCCTGGTCGTCGACGTAGCCGCCCGGCAACTCCCACCCAGCGGTCGAAGACGAAACGGTGTCGGCGCATCAACAGCAGGCCAGCCTCGTACGCGGACTCGCGACCCCCGGCCCCACCGACGGGCCGGGGTGCCCAGGCGGCCGCGTCGGCGGCGTAGGGGCCCCGCCCGGTCGGGACGCCGGGGCGCCGGGTCGCACCGCCGTTACCGACCCCATTCGGCGGGGCGCGCCACCAGCGTGGCGAGCTTCTTCGGGGCGAGCAGGCAGTAGCTCTCGGTGAGCAGCTCGCCGACCTCGGCCCAGTCGACCGTGTCGTCGAGGACCATGCCGAGGACGTCGGCGCCCCAGTCTGGCTTGAAGAACGGGTGGCCGCTGGCGACGAGCGCGTGGATCTCGTCGACAGGCGACCGGAACGTCAGGACGCAGATCGGCTCGTCGGTCGCGGCGGCCCGCGCGTACGCCATCTGGTGGTCGGGGTCGACGGTCAGCACGTGGGCGAAGGTCCGCTGGCGGATCCGCCAGCGGACGCCGACCCACGCCGGCTCCTCGTAGGTCTCGGGCAGGCCGCGGCAGATCGGCCGCAGCCGGTCGAGGAACTCGGGTGGGACGTCTCCGGGCGCACTCACGTCCGGCACGCTAACCGGACCGTCCGACACTTCCGCCAGCGTCCGGCCGGGTCGCCGCCCGCACCGCAGTGGCCGGTCAGCCGGACTTGCGGGCGGCCGCGCTGTACTCGGAGGTGGAGGTGGTGTCGTTGCCGTCCGGTCGCCACCGCGAGCAGGTCACCAGCCCTCAGGGCTGCTGGTGAGCAGTGCGCGGGCGTGCACCACAGCCGGGCGGAGTGCGGGACGCTGGTGTCCAGCACGCTCGCCGGGCCGCCGACGGGAAGGCGCGTCGGTCACCGGGTCTTCCTTGGTCGCGGCCGGGTGGCCGGGACAACCTAGGACCGGCCACCCAGGACCACAACACCCTCCCCGCCCGCCCAGGCGGGCGGCGGCGCCGGTCAGGCGATGCGGCGGATCCGGCGGATGGCGAGGACCAGCAGCAGCACCGCCAGGGCGACGAAAATGCCAGTCTCGATGGTCTGGAACAGCCAGTACCGGCTGCCGGGCTGGTAGAGCTGCCAGTTGTAGGCGCCCGGCCCGAGGCCGAGTTCGGCGCCGCAGGCCCGCCCGTCCGGCCCGCTCGCGCCGGGTGGGCAGATCACCTGGGCATTGGGGGCGACCATCCGACCGGAGGCGTCATGGACACCGCTGGAGAGGATCCAGTCCCCGCCGGTCGGGTCCGGCTCGCCGGTGCCCTGCACCGGGTAGGTGAGTTCGCGGGCGGGCAGATAACGGGGCCGGGCCAGGGTGGCCAGGGCGACGCGTACGCCGACGAAGCCGACCAGCGTCGCGGCCATCGCGGGAAGCATCCGGGGCCAGACGGTGCCGGCGAAGATGCCCAGCGCCACCGCGAAGAGGGTGTACCCGACCGGTGCCACCCCCTGCATGTCGAAGAAGAAGGCGTCGAACCGGTTCTGCCGCCAGCCCTGGTTCAGCGGCGACACCCACCAGGACACGCCCAGCCCGTAGCCGACCGACGCGACGAGCGCCGCGGCGCCGACGAGGCCGAACTTCACCAGCGCCCACCGCCGCCGGCTGACGCCCTGCGTCCAGACGAACCGGTGGGTGCCCTGCTCCACCTCCCGGGCGACCAGCGGAGCGCCCCAGAACAGACCGACCAGCAGCGGCAGGACCAGGAACAGGATGCCCGCCAGGCTCACCGCGCTGAACTGGTCGTAGAACTGGTTGAAGGCCCGGTTGCAATTGCTCCCGGCACCGGCGTCACCCGCCCGGGCCACGCACTCGGGCAGCCCGTAGTCGTTGAAGGCGGTGCGCATGGCCAGGCCGGTGACGACCATCAGCGTGCCGATGACCGCGAGCCCGGCCAGGGCGAACAGGGCCTCTCTGCGGTGCTGCCGCCAGGTCAGCCAGATCATGCCGGAACCCCCCATGCCGCGTGGTTGGTCTGCGTCTCGCCGTCGACGAGGTAGGCCAGGATGACGTCTTCCAGGGCCACGTCGTGTTCGGTCCACAGAGGATCGGTGACGGGGCCGTCGGTGCGGACCAGCAGGGTCGACTGCCGGTCGGTGTGGCTGCCCCGGACGATCTCCGCCACGCCGGGGATCGGCGCGCCGTCGTGGCGGGGGCCGACCAGCCGCCGGTGCGCGGTGACCAGGTCGTCGACCGCACCGCCGAGCCGGACCTGGGCGGCGTGCAGCACGATCAGGTGGTCGCAGACCCGCTCCACGTCCGCCAGCAGGTGCGAGGAGAGCAGCACACTGGTGCCGGTGTCGGCCACGCTGCCCATCAGGGTCTGGAGGAACTCCCGCCGGGCGAGCGGGTCGAGACTGGCCACCGGTTCGTCGAGCAGCAGCAGCCTCGGCCGCTTCGCCAGGGCGAGGGCGAGCGCGACCTGGGCGCGCTGCCCGCCGGAGAGCTTGCCGACCGGCTTGCCGGGTGGGATGCCGAGGTCCGCCAGGCGGGTACGGGCCAGGGTGGCGTCCCAGCGGCGGTTCAGCCTGCCCCCCATGGTGATCAGTTCGGTCGCGGTGAAGTCCCGGTACAGCGGAGTGTCCTGGGCGACGAAGCCGACCTGGGCGAGGACCGCCGGGTTGTGGTGCGGCGGCTCGCCGAGCACCCGCACCACCCCGGCGTCGGGTCGCGACAGGCCCACCGCCAGGTGCAGCAGGGTGCTCTTGCCCGCTCCGTTCGGGCCGACGAGCGCGGCGATGCGGCCGGCCGGTAGGCGCAGGGTGCAGTCCCGCAGCGCCCACTGTCGTCCGTACCTTTTGCCGAGCTGGTCGGTTTCCAGCACTGCCTCCATGATGTGTCCTCTCATCCTGCCGACGCGGATTGCCTGGCTGGCCCCTCGACCGGGAGCGACGCCCGCATGGTCGTCTCCACCAGGGCGGTGATGTCCTCGGGCGTGAGCCCGGCCGCCTGTGCCCGGTGCAGCCAGGCCACCAGGTCGTCGCGCAGTTCGGCCTGGTTGGGCAGGGAGGCCCCGGCGAGGGTGCGCGTGACGAAGGTGCCGACCCCCGGGCGTCCCTCGGCCAGACCCTCGATCTCCAGCTCGCGGTACGCCTTCAGGACGGTGTTCGGGTTGATGGCCAGCGCCTGCGCCACCTCGCGCACCTTGGGCAGCTGGTCGCCGGGGGCCAGCAGACCCACCCGAAGGGCCTGCTTGACCTGCTGCACGAGCTGCATGTACGTGTTCACCTTCGACCGGCCGTCCAGCACAAACTCGATCACTCGCCGCAGCCTCCCCTATTGTCCTACGCAAGTAAGACTATAGGACAGGTCGGCGCCGCCGTGTCGCCACCCCGGGCGACCAAGCCCCGCCGGTGCGCCGGTGGCGCGGGGAGGCCGTCGGACGACAGGACGGATCAGCCGGATTCACGAAGAAGGTCCGGCAGATCCCGGTTTCCACTAGTGTGAGGACTGCTCGCACAACCCCATCCAGGGCGGTGGGCGCGGCCTGGCGCAACTCGAGCGAGGTGTCGGTGCTCTCCCCACTCCTGCGGTCCCGGTCCGGCGCGCGACCCCTGATCGCGGTCTGCCTGGCGTTCGCCGCCGCGTCCCTGGTCGCGGTGCCCACCACCCTCGACCTCGGCTGGGACGAGGCCGTCTACGTGAGCCAGCACGGCCGCCACGCGCCGGCGGCGTTCATGAGCGCCCCTCGCGCCCGGGGCGTGACCCTGCTCGTGTGGCCGGTGGCGTCGTGGCTCGATTCCACGGTCGCGCTCCGGCTCTTCCTCACCGCCACCGCCGCGACGTCGCTCGGGCTCGCCTTCTGGGTGTGGTCCCGGGCGACCCGGCGGCCCGGCACCGCCGCGATCGCGGCCGGGCTGTACGCGAGCCTCTGGACCGTCCTGTTCTACGCGAACGCGGCGATGCCCAACCACTACACCGCGATGGCGGCGCTCGCGGCGGTCGGGGGTTTCCTGCTCGCCGCAGCCGAGCCGGCCCGACGCGGGGTGTACCTCGGGCTCGTCGCAGCCCTCGCGGTGGCCGCCCTGATGCGCCCGGCCGACGCCTTCTGGCTCGGGCTCCCGCTGCTCGGCGCCACCGCCGCCGTGCCGGCGTTGCGGCGGTGGCGGCTGGCCACGGCGGTGGTCGGGGGCCTCGCGCTCGGCGGCGTGCCGTGGGTGGTCGAAGCCGAACTGCGCTACGGCGGGCTCCTGGAGCGCATCCGGCAAGCAGGACACGTGCAGGGCGGGACGACGCTCCGGTTCTCCCTCGGGCACGCGATCAGCACCCTGGACGGGCCGATCCTCTGCCGCCCGTGCGACAGCCCCGTCCGGTGGCCGGCGGTGCTGTGGTGGCTGGCGCTCGCGGCGCTCGTCCCGCTGGGGATCCTCGCGGCCCGCCGGGCGGGCGCGGCACGGCCGGCGTGGCTGGCCGTCGCGGTCGCCGCCTCGATGGCCTTCCCCTACCTGTTCCTGATCGGATACTCGGCGCCCCGCTTCCTCTTGCCGACGTACGCGTTGGCTCTCGCCTGCGCCGCGCCCGGGCTCGCCGCGCTCCTCTCCACGGCCGCCGGCCGATGGCGGCGGGTCGTCGGCGCCGCGGTGGCGGTGGGCTTCGCCGGCCATCTCGCCATCCAAGCCGGCATTTTGCACCACGTCGTGGCGGAACAGGTCAGGGGGCGCGGGGACTGGACCCGCCTGGTCGAGACGCTGCGGTCACACGGGGTGCGACCGCCGTGCGTGATCTCCGGCCACGAGGCCATCCCGGTCGCCTACCACGCCGGGTGCCGGGCGTTGGAGGACCGGGGGTTCAACCGCAACGCCACCACGGCGCAGCTGCGGCAGGCCGCCGCGACCGGGCCCTTCGCGCTGCTGGTCAAAGACTCCGCTCCACCCGAGTGGGCGGCGGGCTGGCAGCGGGTGCCGGTACCGGACCTGACCACCTCCGGCTGGGCGGTGTACCTGCCACGGTCGCCAGTGACACCGGACTGACCGGCGGGGCCCCGCGCCGCGGTGCCGGCGATCCGCTGCCCGGCCGAGCGGAACGCCGCCACCGGAGCCGGCTACCCCACCCTGGCAGCCCGGGCGCGGCGCAGGATCACCACCAGCACGCCCAGCGCCACCACCTGGAGTGCGGCGGTGACGGCGACCAGCAGTGGCACCGAGACGTCGTACAGGCCACCGGCCAGGGCACCGCCGGCCGCGGCGGCGACACCGACCACCGCACCGAACACGCCGAAGGCGGTGGCCCGGCGGCCCGGTCCCACCAGGTCCGCCACCGTCGCCTTCACCGTCGACTCCTGCACGCCCAGCACCGCGCCCCACACCAGCACGCCCGCCACGGCCACCCCGACCGTGGCGGAGAAGGCCAACGCGGGAACAGCGGCGGCCGCGACCGGCAGGACGACCAGGACCACCACCCCGCGCCGGTCGTACGCCCAGCCGGTGAGCACCGCGGCCGCCGCGTCCACCACCATCGCCGCCGCGTACAGCACCGGCACCGCCGAGGCGGGCAGCAGTCCCCCGGTCACCAGGTGGAAGGAGAGCACCCCGAACGTGGCGAACCCGGTCATGGTGAGCCCGGCGAACGCGGCGTACAGCCAGAAGGTGCCCGGCAGCCGGGTGACCTCACCGGCGTCGCGCCGGCGCGGCGGCGTCCTCCGGGCCGGCGTGGCCGTGCCGCCCTGTTCGTACCGCTCCGGGCGCGGGACCCGGATCCGCAGCCACACCACCAGGGCGAGCGCGAGCGCCCCCGGCACCGCGAGCATGAGCAGCGCCGGCCCGTAGTCGCCGCCGGTGCCCGCCAGCACGGCGGCGACCGCGAGCGGCCCGACCAGCGCACCGGCCTGGTCGAGCGCCTCGTGCACCCCGAACCCGCGTCCCCGGCCGGTCACCGCCGCCGCCTGCGACAGCAGCGTGTCCTTCGCCGGTTGCCGGATGGCCTTGCCGACCCGCTCCGCGATGATCAGCGCGCCGGCCACCCAGAGCACCGAGGCCAGGCCCAGCAGCGGGACGCTGACGACGGTGAGGGCGTACCCGGCGATGGCCCACGCCCAGAAGCGGCCGGTCCGGTCCGCCAGCGGCCCCGACACCAGGCGCAGCACCAGCGCGGACGCCTCCCCCACGCCGGTGACCACCCCCACCACCAGCGCGCTCGCTCCCAGGTGGGCCAGGAGCGGGCCGGTGATCGACCGGGCGCCTTCGTAGACGACGTCGGCCAGCATCGCCACCACGCCGAACCACACCACGAACCGCCATGCCGACAGGGGCAGGTCGGCCGCACCCGGGCGGCCGGTCGGGGTGCGCTGGGAATCCGGTGCCATCCCCACCAGTCTGCCGTCCGGGCGGCGCACCTCGCGGCGGCGCCGGGATTCCGAGGGCGGCGCGCGGGACGTTTGCCTGCCGGTGCCCCGGGGAAGACCCGCGGCGGGCCGGTCCGGTCTGACGCGGCTGACCGCGCCCGGCCGTCGCCGGCGATCCGATTCCCTGGCAGATCCCGAGGAGGAGCGAGGATGGCCGACGGAACACGGAGGGCCACCCCGGCGGGCAGCAGGCCGACCGGGGCCAGGAAAGCCACCGGGGCGAAGAAGGCGCCGATGAAACGCGCCGCGGCCGCGAAGAAGGTGGCGACCGCCACGAAGCGGGCCACCGGAGCGAGCGCCGCCAAGACCCCGGGCGAGAAGCCGACCCCGACCACCGCCCGCGCCGCGCGGAAGAAGGCCACCTCCGCCACGGCGGCACCGACCCGCAAGCCGACCGCGAAGGCCACCGCCGCCAAGAACGCGCCGCCGACGAAGGGACCGGCCGCGAAGGCGCCCGCGAAGAAGGCCACGGCGAAGAAGGCCGCCGCCGCGGCGCGGGAGCGAAGGATCACGGAGACCAGGGCGCCGGCGAGGAAGGCGACCAGGATGGAGTCGTTCGACAACCGGCGTACGGGCCGCCGGGCCGGCTGAACCACTCGGCGTGGACCGGCCGCTCCGCCGACCGGGCCCACGGCGCATCCTCCGAAGCGACCGCCGCCGACCCGCCGTCCGGAGGCGGCGGGCCGGCGCACGGTGGTGCCGGGTGCGAAGGTGTTCCCTCCGCACCCGGCACCTGTGGCGCTACAGCTCCCGCACCCGGACGTTGCGGAACTCGACCAGGTCGTTGCTGCCGTGGTTCTGCAACCCGACGAACCCGCTGAGGAACTGGCGCAGGTCCGTCGGCGGGTCGCCCTGGCGGGACGACGCCTTGCCCGGCGTGTTGTCGAACTCGTTGATCACCACGCCGTTGCGGATGATCGTGTAGTGCTGTCCGACCACCCGGACCTCGTAGTCGTTCCACTGGCCCTTCGGCGTCACGCCCGCCTTGTCCAGCCCGATCGGGTCGAAGTTGTAGACCGACCCGGTCTTCTGCGGTTCGCCGGAGGACCCGTCGTAGATCTGGATCTCCTGCCCGCAGTAGATGGCCACCCACGCCTGGGAGCTACGGGCCGAGCCGACCGTCCCGCAGCCGCCGGCCGGCCGCTGCTCCAGCGGGATCCGCGGATCCGGGAACCGGGTGAACACGCCGCTGTTGCCGTGCACACCCTCAGCGGAGACGTCCCGGAACTGCATTCGCAGCGAGAAGTCGGCGAACTCGTCCTTGGCGTACCACAGCATGCCCAGGCCGCCGGAGCTGCGGATGGAACCGTCGGGCCGCAGGGTGAACGACCCGCCGGGCGCCTGCCGCCAGTCGGCCAGTGACTGCGCCGTCCCGTCGAACAGGGGCCGGTACCCGCTGGTCTTGCCGATCTCGGACTGCGCCGCCGCCCGGTTCAGCGTCGACGACTCGCGGTTGTCGACGACCCCGGCCGAGCGGAGTTCGGTGACCACGTCGGCGACGTGGCTGACGAACTGGCCGTGGTTGGACCACCCGCGCTCGTCGTCGATCAGGTCGTTGATCGTGCAGTTGCCGCCGGCCTGCCGGTTGGCCACACCGGTGTCGGTGTCGAGCAGCCGTACCGTCGGCCGGGCGTCCGGCGCGGCGCACCCGACGACGACCTCGATCTTCCCGGTGGCCACCTCACCGTCGGCGTAGGTGACCTTCACCGTCGCCTGGTACGTGCCGTACTTCGCGTAGGTGTGGGTCGGGTTCGCCTCCCGTGACGGCGCGCTGCCGTCACCGAAGTTCCACTCCCACGCCACGCCGCCGGTCCGGGCGCTGGAGAAGGCGATCGTCCTCGGGTTGCTCTGCGCGACCGCCCGCGCGGTGGCGTCGCTCGGTTTCGGCGTGGCCGGGCCGCCCTGGTAGGCGACGCGGATCAGCTTCTGGTTCGGGTGCAGGCTGAAGAACCCGCCGGCGTAGTCGAGCAGGTAGAGCGCGCCGTCCGGGCCGAACTTGGCGTCCATCCAGGACTGGAGCTGGGTGCCGCCGCCGCCGGAGCGGATGATGCTGCGCAGGTCCTCGCCGAATGCCGGGGGCCCGCTGCTGGCGACCTTGGTCGGATCGACGGTGACGGCGACCCGGTTGTTGGCGTTGGACTGGTCACCGATGAACCACTTGTTGTCCCAGTACGCCGGCCACGCCACGCCGCTGTTCGTGTCGACCTTCTCGCGCTGGTAGGTCGGCCCGTTCATGATGGCCTGGCCGCCGCCCTTCAGGTACGGCTGGGTGAACGTCTCGTCGCCGAGCCGGTAGGTCGGCAGGCCGCTGCCGTCGGCGCGCTTCGGGTAGACCGGGCCACCGCCCTGCGGCGAGTACCAGATCATGTTGTCCCGCGCCGGCGGGATGTCGACCAGGCCGGTGTTGCGCGGCGAGGTGTTCTTCAGGTTGTCGCAGTCGTACCAGCCGGTCAGCTGGTTGGCGTCGGTGTTGCTGCGGTCGCGGTAGGGCTGCCGGTCGCCCATGCAGTACGGCCAGCCCTGGTTGCCGGCGGAGGTGATGATCGTGGCGGTCTCGTACTTGGCCGGGCCGAGCTCCGGGCTCGGGCCGCCCGCGTCCGGGCCGACCCAGGCGGCGGTCAGCCAGTCGTTGACCGGGTCCCAATCGATCCGCGCGATGTTGCGGACGCCCATCACGTAGATCTCCGGACGGGTCTTGCCGCCGCCCTCCTCCTTGCCGGTGAACAGGTTGCCCTCGGGGATGGTGTACGTGCCGTCGGGCTGCGGGTGGATGCGGAGGATCTTGCCGTTGAGGTCGTTGGTGTTACCCGAGGTGCGGCGGGCGTCCTGGAACGACACGCCCTTGTAGTCCTGGGTCCAGTTGTTGCCGGAGTAGCCGTTGGAGCCGCCGGAGGAGTTGCTGTCACCGGTGCCGATGTAGAGGTTGCCGTCCTCGTCGAAGGTCATGCCCCCACCGGCGTGGCAGCAGCTGTGGATCTGGGTGTCCCAGCGCAGCAGGTCCTTGCGGGTGCCCTGGTCGATCGTCTGCTTGGCGGCGTCGTAGGTGAACCGCGACACCGTCCGCTGGCCGATCCGCTTGTCCCGGTCGATCGACTCGTGCGGCATCCAGTAGACGTAGATCCAGCCGTTCTGCGCGAACTTCGGGTCGAGGGTGATGCCGACCAGGCCCTCCTCGTTCTTGACCAGTTCGCTGCCGCTGCCCCGGTTGCCCATCACGGCGAGGGTGGTGAGCAGCTTGACCTGCTTGGTCTTCGGGTCCCAGCGGTGGATGGTGCCGCAGCCGAGGCCGACCTTCGGGTCGTCCCAGTTGGTGATCGGCCCGGACGGGCAGGCCGCCTTGCCGATGTAGAAGACCGTGCCGTCGGGGGCGATGGTCAGGCCGTGGGGCTCGCCGATCTGGTCGAGCTGCCCGGGCTGGTTGGTGGCGGTGAGCCGCTCGATGCGGTAGTTCGACGCGATGGTCGCCTGGCAGTCACCGCGGACCATGCCGGTGCTCCACTTGATGCCGCCGAGCAGGTGGCTGTGGAACTGCTTGTCGCTGGTCCAGCTGGCGTCGGTGCGGCCCATGCCGGTGTAGAACGACCGGCCGCCGTCGTAGTCCTGGCACCAGGAGATCGGGTGGAACGCGCCGTTGCCGCTCAGACCCGCGTTGTACGTCCCCTCCTCCACCTGTGCGATCGTGTGCACCCGGCCGAGCGGGCTGGGATCCCAGTTGATCCACTGGTCGGACCGGGTCCAGGTCAACGGCAGGCCCTCGTTGGCCGGGTGCTGGCGGTCGGTGAGGTCGACCACGGCCCGCTGCACCCTGCTGTCCGGCGCGGGTCCCGCGTCGGGGCCGATCAGCCACAGCTCGGCCAGCTGGACCAGCGGCTCCCCTCCGTTCTGCGTGACGTTGAGCCGGTAGTGCTGGTACGCCTTGCTGTTGGTGAAGGTGAACTGCCGGGTCTGGAACCGCTGGGGGAAGCTTTCCCCGCTGCGGGTGTCCAGGTCGGTCCAGGTGGTGCCGTCCTCGGAGCCCTGCAGGGTCCAGTTCCTCGGGTCCCGGCCCGGGAAGTCGTTGGCCGAGGTCAGCGCGTAGCGGCTCGCCGCCACCGGCTTCTCCAGCTTCGCCGCCAGCCAGCCGGTCGGGGCGAACGTCAGCCACTTGGTGCTCGTCGACCCGTCGATCGCCTTGGCGGCGGTCTCGTTGGGCGGGTTCTCGCCGCTGGCCGTGGCCGAGACGGCCTTCTCGGCGTTCGGCAGGCTGGTGGCCGGGCGGGTGCCGATCAGGCCGGTGAACCAGGCGGAGCTGGGCTGCGCGCGGGCGGCGTCGTGGACGCCGACGAACCCGCCACCACCCTTGACGTACGCCTGGAACGCGGCCTCCTGGGCATCGTCGAGCGTCACCCCGTTCGCGGAGAGGAACACCACGCCCCGGTAGCGGGCCAGGTTGCCGACGGTGAAGACTCCCGGGTCGGCGGAGACGTCGACGGAGAAGCCGTTCGCCGTGCCCAACTCCTTGATCGCGGCGGCGGCTGTGGCAACCGGGTCGTCCTGCTGGTCGACCGGGCCGTGGAAGACCAGTACCTTGACCGCCGCCGCGGCCTGCGCGGCCGCCGCCGGCGCGGGCGCCGGGCTCGCGGCGTGCGCGGGCAGGGCCAGCAGGCCGAGCGCCAGCGCGGCGCTGGCGGTGAGCGCACCCGTGCGGCGGGCGGTGTGGCGGCGGACGGCGGGTGGTGGGGAGGCCGTGACGTCGGCGGGGCGACGTCCGAGCCATCGGGATAACCGGGAACGGCGTTGCTGAGCCATCTCGACTCCTTCACAGGTGAGGTGTGGCGGAGGTGTGGTGTCCGAGCGGTGGTCGGGTGGCGGTGCGGTCAGTCGGTGGTCGGTCGGCGGACCGCTGGTGGTGCGCGGCCTCGGCGGTGGCTGCCGGTCCGGTCAGCTCCTGTCGGGCCGGCAGCCACGGGGCCGTCGTTCGGATGCCGGCGGTCAACCGTGCTGGTGTTGTCCGGTGCCGGTGGCGGTGCCGGCACCGGCGGTGGTCGCCGGGTGGGAGTGGTGGTCGTGGCCCGGGGGCATCGCCCCGGACTCGTCCAGGACGTGCAGCATCGTCGACATGCCGGCGTCGGAGTGGAACTGCATGTGGCAGTGCAGCATCCAGTGCCCCGGCCCGACCGAGTCGCCGGCCACCACCTGGAACCCGAACGAGTCGCCAGGGCCGAGCGATTTGTTGTCGATGATCGGGACGGAGTCCGCGAAGGGGTGCCCGTTGCCGACCACGCCGGTGCGCGTGTCCGCCCAGGAGTGCCCGTGCAGGTGGAAGGTGTGCATCTCGTTGCCGATGCCGATAACGATGAACTCGACCTTCTCCCCCTTACGCGCGATCAGGCAGGTCGGGCCCGGCCGCGGGTTCTGCCCGTCGCAGGTGTCGGTGTCCACGCCGCGACGCAGGTTGATGCTCTGCCGGTCACCGAAGACCACCGGATAGGTGCGGTCCGGCTTCGGGTCGCCCGGCCGCCGCACCACGAGCCCGCCGAAGAGCCCGACGCCGAGGCCCTGGGTGCCGTGCGGGCCGCCCACCACGTGGTCGTGGTACCACCAGTACCCGGCCGTGCCCTGCGCCCCGGTCCGGTTGTTGCGCTGCTGCGCGAACCAGGTGTAGGTCCGCGACTCGCCGGGCGGGACGAACGAGGCGCTCTGCACGGTGCCGTCGGAGAGCTGGGTGTACTTGACCCCGTGCACGTGCAGCGAAACGCCCAGCGGGTGGTTGGCGTCGGTGCGCAGCTGGGCCAGGGTCGCGGCGGGCACCTGGTTGTGCAGGGTGATGGCCAGGCACTCGCCCTCCATCATCTCCATGGTGGGGCCCGGGTAGGAGGCCGTCTCCGGGGTGAGGCCGTAGCCGAGCCGGATCTGGGTGCCGTCCTTGGGCAGCTCCACCGCGTACAGCTGGATGCTGCGATCCGGCTTGGCGCAGCCCTCCGGCCGCTCGGCGAAGAAGGCGCGGGTGCCGCCGGCGGCCGCGAATCCGCCCGCGCCGACGACGGTCAGCAGCACGATCGCCGCCACGACCAGCAGCCGGGCGGTGCCCGACCCCCGGTGGCCGGGCCCGTCGGCCGCGCCGGCATCGGGTAGCCGCCAGGCCGGCGCGGTCACCGGTCACCCCGCAGCTCGACCATGCGCCGGTAGCTGCGCTCCGCCGCGCCCAGCGAGCCCGGCGGGTTGGGTTGGGCACTCGGCCCGGTGTCCTGCTCCCACAGGTAGGTGAACCGCCCCCGGCCGTCGAGCTCGCTGAAGAACTCGGCGAACGGGATGACCCCGGCGCCGAACTCGACGTCGGAGTAGGAGTTGCCCTGCTGCGGGTCGGGCAGCGGGACACCGTCCTTGACGTGGAACAGCGGGAAGCGGTGCGGGTGGGCCTTGACGTAGTCGGCTGGGCGGAAGCCGGGGTACTTGCGGGCGCCGCCGTACGCCCACAGGATGTCCATTTCCAGGTAGACGTACCGCGGGTCGGTGAGCTCCAGGAACAGGTCGTACAGCCGCACGTCGGGCCGGTCGACCGCGAAGCTGAACTCGATCGTGTGGTTGTGCTGGTAGAGCTTGATGCCCCGGGCAGCGGCGGCGGCGCCCCACGCGTTGAACTCGGCCGCCGCGGCCCGGTACCCGTCGATGGTGCGGTTGCCGGTGGGCGCCTGGGCGGTGCCGATGGCCGGCATGCCCAGGGTCTCCGCGACGTCGAGCTCCCACTCCAGGTTGGTGCGGAAGTTGTTGAGCCCGCGGTGGCTGCCCGCCGCCTTCAGCCCGTTGTCGTCGAGCAGCCGCCGGATCTGCGCCGGGGTGATGGCGCCGACGCCGCCCTGGGTGTAGCCGGCGAACTCCACCTCCCGGTAGCCGATGCGGGACAGCTCCTCGAAGACCGCCGCGAACCCGACCTGCGCGACCTTGTCCCGGACGCTGTAGAGCTGGATGCCCATCTGGCCGCGCGGGATCAGGTGCCCGTTCGAGTCGCCGGACGCGGTCGCCGGCAGCGCCCCGGCGAGGCTCGCCGCGCCGACCGCGACCGTGGAGCCGGCGAGCCCGCGCAGTAACGCTCGACGGTCGATCCTGTTCTTCGCCATGGTGTGGTTCCCTTCGCTCGGTCAGCAGCAGCTGCTCGGGGTGGCGGACGGTGTCCCGTTCGGGCAGCACGGGGAGAGCGGCGCGATGCGGACGTTGCGGAAGCTCACGACGTCGGCGGCGCCGTGGTTCTGCAGGCCGATGTGTCCGCTGGCGTGCTGGCGTCCCGCGCCGCCGGGGTCGTCGGCTCGGGGCGGGCTGAACACCGCGTCCGGGGTGTTGACGTACTCGTTGATCAGCTCGCCGTTGCGGAAGACCGAGTAGTGCTGCCCCACCACCCGGATCTCGTAGTCGTTCCAGGTGCCCTTCGGGGTGACCCGCGAGCCGGCCAGGTCGACCCGGTCGAACCCGTACACCGAGCCGGTCTTGTACTGGTCGCCGTCGGGCCGGTCGTGGATCTGCAGTTCGTGCCCGTACTTGATGGCCACCCACTCGGGGCGGGACTCGGCGGGGTGCCGGTGCACGTCGGGGAAGCGGACGAAGACCCCGCTGTTGGCCCGACCGGCGCCGGGGGCGTCGTCGCGCCACTGGAGCTTCAGCGAGAAGTCGCCGTACGCCGTGACGGGGAACCACAGCATGCCGAGTCCACCGACCGGGCGGCTGGTGATCGACCCGTCGGCGTTGCGGGTGAAGCCGCCCGCCCCGACCTGCTGCCACCGGGCGAACGACGCCGCCGAGGCGTCGAGCAGCGGCTGGTAGCCGGCCTTGCCGTCCGGCTTGCCGACGCCCGAGCGGCCGGCCGCGCTCACCAGTCGGCCGTGCTCCTTGTGGTTGATCACGCCCAGGTGGTGCAGGTGCTCCGCGACCGCCCCGACGTGGGTGACGAACTCGCCGTGGTTCGGCCACGCCCGCTCGTCCTGGATCGCGTTGTTGATGGTGCAGTCGCCCTCGACGACCCGGTTGGGTACGCCGCTGTCCACGGTGCCGAGCCACACCGTCGGCCGGGTGTCCGGCACCGGGCAGGGCTGGGGTCCGCTGGCGACCACGGTGAAGGTGACCGACGCGGTACCCGAGGTGTTGCCGGCCTTGTCGGTGGCTCGGTAGCTGAGCGTGTGCGGGCCGGCCTGGTTGACGGTGACCGGCGCGGAGTAGCGGGCGTACGGCTGCCCGTCGAGGGAGTACTCGATCCGGTCGACCCCCGAGCCGGCGTCGGCGGCGGACAGGATCACCGTGGCGCTGCCGAGGTACGCGCCGTCGTCGTCGAGCTGGCCGGAGAGCGCGGCCGTCACGGTGGGCGGCGTGGTGTCCGGCGCCGGCGGATCCACCACCGTGAAGGACACCTGCTGCGCCGCCGAGGTGTTACCGGCCTTGTCGGTGGCCCGGTAGCTCAGCGTGTGCTGGCCCGGCTGGTTCACCGTCACCGGCGCGGAGTAGACGGCGTACGGCTGCCCGTCGAGGGAGTACTCGATCCGGTCGACCCCCGACTCGGTGTCGGTGGCCGACAGGGTGACGGTGGCACTGCCGACGTACGCACCTGCGTCGTCGCGCTGACCCGACACGGCAGCCGTCACGGTGGGCGCCGTGGTGTCCGGCGCCGGCGGATCCACCACCGTGAACGACACCTGCTGCGCCGCCGAGGTGTTACCGGCCTTGTCGGTAGCCCGGTAGCTCAGCGTGTGCTGGCCCGGCTGGTTCACCGTCACCGGCGCGGAGTAGACGGCGTACGGCTGCCCGTCGAGGGAGTACTCGATCCGGTCGACCCCCGACTCGGTGTCGGTGGCCGACAGGGTGACGGTGGCACTGCCGAGGTACGCGCCGTCGTCGTCGAGCTGGCCGGAGAGCGCGGCCGTCACGGTGGGCGGCGTGGTGTCCGGCGCCGGCGGATCCACCACCGTGAACGACACCTGCTGCGCCGCCGAGGTGTTACCGGCCTTGTCGGTAGCCCGGTAGCTCAGCGTGTGCTGGCCCGGCTGGTTCACCGTCACCGGCGCGGAGTAGACGGCGTACGGCTGCCCGTCGAGGGAGTACTCGATCCGGTCGACCCCCGACTCGGTGTCGGTGGCCGACAGGGTCACCGTCGCCGACCGCAGGTACGCGCCGTTGTCGTCCCGCTCACCGGTCACCGTGGCCGTCGCGGTCGGCGGCGTGGTGTCGGGCGCGGGCGGGTCCACCACTGTGAACGACACCTGCTGCGGCGCCGACGTGTTCCCCGACCGGTCGGTCGCCCGGTAGCTGACCGTGTGCTGGCCCGCCTGGTTGACCGTCACCGGCGCGGTGTAGGCGGTGTACGCGCCGCCGTCGAGGGCGTACTCGATCCGGTCGACGCCGGATCCGGTGTCGGTGGCGGACAGGGTGACGGTGGCACTGCCGACGTACGCACCTGCGTCGTCGCGCTGGCCCGTCACCGCGGCCGTCACGGTCGGTGGCGTGGTGTCCGGCGGTGGTGGCTCCACCACGGTGAACGACACCTGCTGCGCCTCGGACGTGTTGCCGGCCTTGTCGGTGGCCCGGTAGCTCAGCGTGTGCTGGCCGGGCTGGTTGACGGTGACCGGCGCCGAGTACGTGCCGTAGGCGCCGCCGTCGAGGGCGTACTCGATCCGGTCCACCCCCGAGCCGGCGTCGGTGGCCGACAGGGTCACCGTCGCCGACCCCACGTACGCGCCGTTGTCGTCCCGCTCACCGGTCACCGACGCCGACGCGGTCGGCGGGGTGGTGTCCGAGCCGCCGTCGGAGACGACCAGGAGCCCGGCCATCCCGCCGTGGCCGGGGATCGCGCAGAAGTAGCGGTAGGTGCCGGGTGAGAGCACCACGTCGACCGTCCACCGGCCGCCGTTGCGGTCGTTCGGGTCGGCGAGGATGTTCACGTCGACGTCGCTGTTGTACGCCGGGTCGCCGGTGTCGAAGGTGAGCGTGTGCTGCATACCGGTGGTGTTGCCGGTCGCGGCGCTGTTCTCGAACACCAGCGTCGCCGGGCCGGCGACGGCGGTGGTGGGCGCCGAGAGGTACGACAGGAAGTTGTCGCCGGCGGTCCAGGTGAGCACCTGGGCCTGGAGCTGCTGCGACGACGCGGCGGCGGTGGCCGCCGCCCGGTCGTCGCGGTCGACGGGGCGCGCGTTCGCCGGTGCCGCCGCCAGCGCGGTAGTCACCATCATCAACGCCGCCGTGGCGCCGGCCACGATCGATCTCCGGAGCCGGCGCACGGAGAGCCGGCCGGGCGGTGAGAACCCGTTCATGGATGCCTCTTTCACGGTCCCGAGGGAGAACACCGGCGGGCGAGCGTCGGCCCGTCGATGGCAGAAGTAGTCAGCGCTGCCGGATCCCGACGCCGCGGTGGCAGCGCGGGGACAGCGGGTGGCACCGTCCGTGGATGCTGGTGGTACGTCGTCACATGCCGCGCGAACCTTCGTTCGATCGGTGTACAACGTTGTAGTTGCCGCTCGTGGGCCCCTCCCTGACCGCACGAGGTCCTCGGCCGTGACCAGGTGTCACGGTCGTCCTGGGTGAACGGGATGTGCCTGATGACAGCGGCGAGCCGGATCGCACGCGGGATCAGGCGGGGTTCCGCGTCGGAGCTGACGGAGTGTCCGTAAGGGACGGGCATCGGTCAAACCGCGGCGCGTGCCCGCACCGGGGCGCTCGAGGTAGCGCCGACCTGCGTGCCGTCCCTGGTCCTGTCCGTGGCCACCGGGCGTGTTGCGCCGCCTGGAGTCACGGTCGAGATTCACCGCGCCGCCGGTTCATCTCCTTGAAACATATTGACGTACCCCGACACTACTAAGTTGGCTTCAACGTGTCCAGACCTTTCGTCGACGGCGGCGGCACTTTTATCCGTAGCGACGAAAGTTAGTAGCGTCGCAGACCACAACGGCGTTACGTGGGCCGTCCGTCCAAACAGGACAGCTGTGGTGCGACCTGTGATGTGACCCCGGAGGCGGACCTGTCCGGCGCCGACCCGGTTCCGCCTCCGCGGCCCGGCTCGGGGCAGGAGACCGTCAACGCGGGCACCGCCCGCGCCGTCAGCGCGGTCGGTGGGCGCCGCCCCGGAGGTGCGCCCACCGACCGTCGCGGCGTCGGCGTTACAGCGTCCGGGCGAGCCGGTCGGCGAGGATCCGGGTGAACCGGGACGGGTCGGCCAGCTCGCCCCCCTCGGCGAGCAGCGCCATCCCGTACAGCAGCTCGGCGGTCTCCTTCAGCGGATCCTCGGTGCCGCCCTGCTCGCGCGCCTTGCGCAGGCCGGCGACGAGCGGGTGGCCCGGGTTGAGCTCCAGGATCCGCTTGACCGGCGGCACCTCGTGCCCCATCGCCCGGTACATCTTCTCCAGGGTCGGGGTGATGTCGTGGGCGTCGCCGACCACGCAGGCCGGCGAGGTGGTCAGCCGGGACGACAGCCGCACCTCCTTGACGGAGTCGGCGAGCACACCGCTCATCCACGTGAGCAGGTCGGCGAAGTCCTTGCGCTGCCGCTCGCGCTCGACCTCCGCCTCCTTCTTCTCCTCCTCGGTGTCCAGGTCGACCTGCCCCTTGGCGATGGACCGCAGGGCCCTGCCGTCGTACTGGCCGACCCGCTCGACCCAGACCTCGTCGACCGGGTCGGTGAGCAGGAGCACCTCGTAGCCCTTGGCGCGGAACGCCTCCATGTGCGGCGAGTTCTCGATCATTGTGCGGGACTCGCCGGTGGCGTAGTAGATGTCGCTCTGGCCGTCCTTCATCCGGCTGACGTAGCCGGCGAGGTCGGTCGGCTCGCTCGCGTCGTGGGTGGAGGCGACCGAGAGGATCTCCAGGAGAGCCTCCCGGTTCTCCGTGTCGTCGACCAGCCCCTCCTTGACCACGGCGCCGAACTCGGTCCAGAAGGTCCGGTAGCGCTCGGGGTGGTTGGCCTTCAGATCCTTGACCGTGGCCAGGATCTTCCTGACCAGCCGACGCCGGACGACCTGGATCTGCCGGTCCTGCTGGAGGATCTCCCGGGAGATGTTCAGCGACAGGTCGTGGGCGTCCACCACGCCCTTGACGAAGCGCAGGTAGTTCGGCATGAGCGCTTCGCAGTCGTCCATGATGAAGACGCGCTTGACGTAGAGCTGCACGCCGCGGCGGCCCTGCGGGGAGAAGAGATCCAGCGGCGCGTGCGAGGGCAGGAAGAGCAGCGCCTCGTACTCGAAGGTGCCCTCGCCCTTCATGTGCACGACCTCCAGCGGGTCGGCCCAGTCGTGGCTCACGTGCTTGTAGAACTCGTGGTACTCGGCGGCGTCGACCTCGTCGCGCGGGCGCGCCCAGAGCGCCTTCATCGAGTTGAGCGTCTGCACCTCGCTGGTGGGCGCGCCGCCGTCCGCGCCGGGCCGCTCGATGGTCATCCGGATCGGCCAGGCGATGAAGTCGGAGTATCGCTTGACGATCTCCCGGATGGTCCATTCGGCGGTGTAGTCGTGCAGGTTGTCCTCGGCATCGGCCGGCTTGAGGTGCAGGGTGACCGAGGTGCCCTGGGGTGCGTCGTCCACCGGCGCGACCGTGTAGGTGCCCTCGCCGGTGGACTCCCAGCGGGTCCCGCCGCTCTCCCCCGCCCTGCGGGTGACCAGCTCCACCCGGTCGGCGGCCATGAACGCGGCGTAGAAGCCGACGCCGAACTGGCCGATGAGTTCCTGCGACGCCCCGGCGTCGGCGGACTCGCGCAGCTTGCGCAGCAGCTCGGCGGTGCCGGACTTGGCGATCGTGCCGATCACCTGCACCACCTCGTCGCGGGACATGCCGATGCCGTTGTCCCGCACGGTCAGCGTGCGCGCCGCCCGGTCGACCTCGATCTCGATGTGCAGATCGGAGGTGTCGACCGCCAGGTCCTTGTCGACCATCGACGCCAGGCGCAGCTTGTCCAGCGCGTCCGAGGCGTTCGAGATCAGCTCGCGCAGGAAGACGTCCTTGTTCGAGTAGATCGAGTGGACCATCAGCCGGAGCAGCTGACGCGCCTCGGCCTGGAACTCCAACGTCTCGGCCCCGTTGTTCACACCGTGTCCTTTCTCGTTGAGCGCGCAGAGAGCTTCGCGGAAAGGATACGAGTCGTCCCGGACGGCGAGACGGGGCCGCCCGCTCGGCGAACCGCTACGCATCAGCTCGACCAGCCGGTGCGGGTTGATGGCGCGCGGATGGGGCCGCCACGCCGGACGTCCCGAATGTCGGACCCACGATGAGATCTCTGATGCGTGTTATCCGGTTTGTCCCGGCCTGTGGTGGCCGGCGCCACGGCCGGGGCGGGCATGGTCCGGGGCCTCGCGTCGTTGTAACCCACGTAGCCGCACGACCCCGGACCGATCCAGGTCCCGGGACCCCGCCGGAATGCGTCTCCGGCCGGGACGGTTACCTTCCCGGGACGCCCGAGCAGGTCCACCCGATCGCCGGGCCGGCCCGTCTCTTCATCGCCCTTCACGTGGCACGGCCGCCGCACCCCCGCGGCGGTGCCGTAACCCCCGAACGAAAGGCTTTGATCATCATGCGTACCGACATTCTGCGCAAGACCGCTCTGACCGCTGCCGGCCTCGCCTTCACCGGCGGCGCCATCGCCGCCCCGGTCACCGCCGTCTACGCCGCCG